>SKZY01000386.1 GCA_007127095.1 Planctomycetaceae bacterium | reverse complement strand
GGCGCCAAAACCGGCTGGGCCCGCTGCAAGTGGGTATAGGCCGGCAGGATCACGTCGGCGTCGCGGCCACAGCGGCCGACAAACGCTCGCTGCAACTCGATCAGCCGGGCGTCGACCCGGTCCAATGCTTCGCGGACCCACAACCGCAGATCGGTGCTGACCTGGTCGTTGCGGCTGCGACCGGTGTGCAGCTTGCGTCCGACATCGCCGAGACGATCGATCAACGCCTGCTCGATGTGCATGTGAATGTCTTCCAGCTCGATCCGCAGCGGCAACGTCCCGGCCGCCAATTCACCGCCGATCTCCTCCAAAACGTCGGCGATCTGATCGGCCTCGGCGGCGGAGATGATCCCGGTGGCCGCGAGCATCCGGGCGTGCGCGATCGACCCGCGGATGTCTTGCCGGTAAAGCCGAGAATCGAAACTGACGCTTTCGGCGAACCGCTCGACACGGTCATCGGTTTGGCTATCGAAGACGCCGCTGCGCGAAGGACTTTCCACAGGTTGCCTACCCTGATTCGAGGGACTCTTTCATAATGGGACGTTCGGGATTCGTCGCGGTCCTGCTGGTGACCGCGCGAACCCGCTGGTGATAACACGGACGGTGCGAAACGTGCAGTAGTCGACGTCGCCTCGCAAGGAGTATTTCAAGTGAATTCGGGAAGATTGTGTGCCCTGATGGGGTCGGTGTCGATCGTCGTTTTGATCGCTGCCGCGGTCACGGACGGACAACAACCGTTGCCACCGCCGGCCCCTGTGGTCCAACCACCACCGCCCCCTGCTCCCCAGCCGCCCGGACCTCGACCGCCTGCGGCCCAAGCCCCGACGGCTCAAACCCCTGCGGTCCAGGCCCCGGCGGCTCAATCGGCGGCCCCGCGGCGGCCGTTGGCCCGCCCCGACGGGTTGCCGACCCGACCGGCGTCTCCGCTGCAGACGACGACCATGGCGGTCACGGGAACACCCTACGGCGTGGCCCGGATCGAGCTGCCGCTGGCGACGACACGCGGCGGCCGACCGCTGCCAGTTTTGGAGGTGTCCGATGACCAGGGCCGAATTCTTTATCCGGTAACCCGTGACCTGTTCGCCCGCCCTGCCCCACCACCGCGACAGGTCGAACCGCCGGGTGCCCCGGCTATCGGTGGCGGCCGGCTGTTGCGGCGATTGGGCAACCTCGTCCGTGAGATCAATACCGACGATTCGCCCGTCCTGGTCGGCCGGGAGGCGACATTCCTGTTTCGTGGCACCGAACCGCTACGGGTGCGACTGAGCGCCCCTGACGTCGCCGGACGTACGGAGTTGCTGTTGACCCCGGCGCCGGCACCGCTGCCATCGACTCACCGACAATTGATCGACCAGTGGTGGGCGGCTTATACCTCGGCCCTACTCCGCCAAGCCGATAGCGGCGATTACCCACCGTTGGTCGAAAGCTACCTGATCGCGTTGCTTTCGGGCCGACTCGATTTGCCACTGCCCGACGATTTCTTGCGGGACGCCACCGGCGACGATCAGGCGTCGATGTGGTCGACCCTCGAACTGCTTGCAGGGAACGAAGCGGTTCGCACCTCGATCCTGCGTCGCGCCGCTACCGGGTTGGACGGGCCGAGCGACATGGCCGCCCTACCGGTGCCGACCGCACCGCGTTGGCAGCCGATGCCGATCGATAACGACACCGCCGATGTGCCGGTCGAAGCGACCGCCAGTCGGGTCCCACCGGAGTGCTTTTATCTACGGTTCGGGTCGTTCGCCAATTATGTCTGGTTTCGCGATCTGTCCGAGGAGTACGGCGGCGATATCGGCCGCATGGTCACACTGCGCGGCGTCGAAAACGACTCGGCGGGACGACTGGAGCGCCAGTTGTGCCTGCGGACGACCGAATTGTCGCGGATCCTTGGCGAATCGGTAATCGCCGACCAAGCGATCATCGGTCACGATCTGTTTCTCAACGACGGCGCCTCGCTAGGCGTACTGTTCAAGGCCCACAACACATTCTTGCTGCGACGGTCACTCGATTCGGACCGGACGGCGGTCGTCAACGGCGACGAGTCGGTGACACGGTCGTTGGAACAGATCGCCGGCCGCGAAGTGTCGTTGGTGGCGAGCGCGGACAACCGGGTCCGCTCGTTCCTGGCGATCGACGGCGAATACATCTTGGTCAGTAACAGTCGCAAGCTGGTCGAACGATTCTTTGAAGTCGGCGACAGCGGCGATTCGTTGTCGCAAACGTCCGAGTTTCGACTGGCCAGAAAGTTGGTGCCGTTGGATCGTGAAGACACGGTGTTCGCTTACTTTTCGCCTCAGATGCTGACCGGATTGGTCGAGCCGGAGTACCTGATCGAGGTCCGTCGCCGCTTGCGTTCGGCGGCTGACATGTCGATGTTGCGACTAGCTCGACTCGCCGCGACTGCCGAGGGGCAACCGCTGCGGGAGATCGATGACCTGATCGATAGCGGCTTCCTGCCGCTCGGGTTCGGCACCCGCCCCGACGGCAGTGGCGTACTGGCGATCGGAGACGAGATCGTCGATTCGCTCCGCGGTCGTGCCGGTACGCTGTTGCCGATTTCCGATGTCGAACTGACCGCCGTGACCGCGGAAGAAGATCGTTGGTATCGGCGAATCGCCGAATACCATGGCACCCGGTGGCAACAGATGGATCCGATCGTCGTCGGCCTGCGGCGGTCGATCCCGTCCGATACTGCGGGTGTCGAGCGACTCGAAGTCCACGCCGAAATCGCTCCGTGGGATCCCGAAAAGTACGGCACCATCGCCAAGCAACTCGGACCACCAACTAAGGTACGGATCGATTTCGCCCCCGATGACATCGTCGCCGCTCAGGCGCATGTCGTCTCTGACCAACTCGGTGGCTCGATCCCGCCACACCACCTGTTCGCCGCAGTCAAGGACACCACGCCGCCTGACGTCGCCGAATTCGACGGCATCTTCAGCACCTTGGGGGCGCTGCGCTCGATCCCCGGCTACATCGGCGCCTGGCCGCTGCCCGGGTTGCTCGACAGGCTGCCACTGGGGCTCGGTCGCGGCCAACCCGTCGGCCCGGGGATGACCCGCCTGGTCGGCGGCTTGTACCGATTCCAAGGTGGCGGCTTCAGCATCGTGTCTTTCCAGCCCGATGTGCTGCAAGCCTCGTTATCGCACATCGTCGCCAATGAATCGGACGATCAAGCGCAACTGCGAATCAGTTCGACCAGCCTGGTCGACACCCGTTTGGAGGCCTGGGCGAACGAGCAGCTCTACCGACGCGCGGCCGCCGCATCGCGGGCTAATGCGGAACTGCTCGGGATGCTCACCCGACAGCTGAAGGTCGAACGTGAGGACGCCGTCGAGGTCGCGGGCGAGCTGCTAGGGGCCCGTCTGCAAGACCCACTCGGCGGCACTTTCGAACTGGTCGACGACGCGGCGCCGGGGACCGATCACCGCCGTTGGGCCAGTACCGCGTGGGGCGACGGCAGGCTGCCCGAATCGCCACCACCTGGTTATCTTGCCCCTGTGTTAAGCTGGTTTCGTGGCGGTCGGGCGAACCTGACCCAATTCGCCGATCGCGTGGTGGCGGACGCCGTAATCGACGTCAGCCGCCCCGGTGAACGTTAAACACCCGTCCTCACTTCCAAAAACGCCTCTTTTGTCCTCTCAACGAATCCGGCTCGGTACCTACTTCGGCATCGGACTCTACGTCCATTGGACCTTCACGCTGCTGATCGGCTACGTGATGTATGTCACCTGGGCGGCCGGTGCGGCGGCACCGATGATCGCGTTTTCAGTAGCTCAATTGCTGGCGGTATTCATCTGTGTGACGTTGCACGAATACGGCCATGCGTTGGCGGCGCGGCGTTATGGCGTCGGAACGCACGACATCACCCTGCTGCCGATCGGCGGTGTCGCCCGTCTGAAACAGATCCCTCGGATCCCGTTTCAAGAGTTCGTGATCGCGGTCGCCGGCCCAGCCGTCAATGTCGTGATCGCCGGGGTGCTGTTGGTCCTGATCCTGTCCGCCGGTGGTGGTTGGCTGCTCGACACCCTGCTGCAATCGTCCGCCGGTGAGATGACAGCCGAGCAGAGCGAAATGGCCCGCCGCGCGTCCGACCAACTGTTCGAATCACCGACCCTGCTCGGTTTCGCGTTGTCGATCCTGCTGATCAATATCGTATTGGTGGTATTCAACATGATCCCCGCCTTTCCGATGGACGGCGGCCGGGTGCTGCGGAGCATCTTGGCGATGACGATGCCTTACGTCAACGCGACCCGCTGGGCGCAGCGGATCGGCATGCTGTGTGCCGTGCTGATGGCCGCTTTTGCCTTGTCGAGTGATCCACCACGGATCGTGATGGTGTTGATCGCCGGCTTCATTGCCTTTGCCGGGTTGGCCGAGGTCCGTCAGGTCGAACTCCGCGACGTCGTCGACGGGCTGCGGGTCGGGGACGTGATGACGACCAACCTGCCGGCGGTACGAGCCGAAACCCCTGCCGATCAACTCTGGCAATGGTGGAAATCGTATCCGGGCCAAGCCGCCGCCGTCGTCGGACTCGACGGAATGCTGCTCGGACAGATCCGACTTCAAGACCTCGTCGCCCACGTCAAGACGGCGGCGGCGAACGACGACCCGCACGACCGTGAAATGGCCGGAATCGCGGATACCGATTCCGCTGACCCACGTTGGCAAACCCGAGCGATCGAGCTGGCTCACCCCCAAGCCGATGTGTTAACCCCCACACAAAGCCTCGAAGGGCTGTTCGGCGGCGGAAACCAAGGCCAGCGTGAGTTCGCGGTGATCGACCCAGTCGGCAGATTGATCGGCTGGATCGACCTCAACACCGTGTTGCAACGCGCCGCCATCGTACGGGCTCAACACGCCCGTGGCGAAGCCGACCGGGTTTGACCGTCACGGCTCAGCTGCACTCGAACCGATTGCAACCATGCCCCTGATCCTCAATTGGCTGATCCGACCCCGGCATCTTCTGGCCATCGTCTGCGCGGTGTTTTGCGTGTTCTGGTTCGTCAACGGCCCGGAAATCCTGTCCGGCACGCCGGGATCGGCGGAGTCCAAGATCCTCGCCGACTTTAAGCGCGAGCATCCTACAGCGTCAGCATGGGTTGATGAGCGTAACGACAATTTCGGTCGCTTCAATACCGCCGTGGCGATCGAGTCGTTGCACGGCCGAACGTTCAACCCGGAAATGCTCGCTCGAGCCGTCGAGGTCCGGGCCCGCTTGACGGCATTGTCTCGCCACAGCGGTACCCTCGACGATCACGTCCTCTGGTCGCACGGCACCGCCCTGGACGCGATGGAAGATCTGCCCGAGGAACGGATCGATTATTTGAACCGTCTCGAAGCCGCCACTACGGATCGCGATTATGGGAGTCTCGTTCGCGACGATCCTGTTGCGTTGACGAGCACATTGCTGCGAGACGAGCCACGATTTCGAGACCATTATCGTGAAAACCGTGACTGGTACCACGCAATGATGGAAGTCCTGATAACAACCATCGAGATCTCGCCCGGGTTTACTGAGGACTCACCCGATCTTCTCGAACACTCTTCCGGATTAACTGAGAGCTCAGCTGGGGCCCGTGCCGACGAGTATGCTTCCGCCACCAGCTTGATCGCTCTGGATGATCTGCTCATCGCGACCACTGACAGCGATGGACAATTGATCGCGTTGGTTTCCGAACCACTCGAATCACCGGTCGAGGCAAGCCTTTATTACGCCACCTGTCGCCAGTTCGGCCGTGTGATCGCGATGGCGGCTGAACAGGGCTTAGCCGCGAAGGAAACCGCCGACGTAATCATCCTCAACCGCGACTCCTTCCCGGGCGATCCGGCTAACGCGGGCGATGCGGCGCTACCAGACCCCGCGACGACCGCGGCCCGACTCGTGCGGCTCTACCGAAACCGCCCGAGCGTTTGGGCGGCGGCCCAGCAGGACGGGTTTGTGTTGTCGTTCGACCAACTGGCCCCCGACCTCGCTCAACCGGTCCTGGAAAAATATCCCGACCTCGGTGTCGCTTCGCTGATCGTCACCCAATATCCCGATTTGGCGATCCAAGCCGCGGAGATCGTCAACGCCTACGGTGAGCTGGGGGTCGCGGTGCTGGTCCAATACGAAGGTTCCGACAAGTTTCGACAACTGCTCGAAAGCGCTGACGTCGACTACCGGATCGCGATGGTCGCCGTCCTCAAAGCGGATGTCGGGTTGGAACAGACGCTCGCCGATCCCAGTTACCTCAATAAATGGGTCGCCGCTGACGGCCAACCGCTGCAGGATGAATGGTGGGTCAATTTGCCGCTGGTCGGTGGGATCGCGAAGGTCGCCAAAAACCGCGTCAACCAGATTCCGAGCGACTGGAGCGAGATCGGTTGGGCCGCCTGGGATGTCGCCGACGTCGGCTTGATGGTGGTGTCGCTCGGCACGTCGAAGGTCGTCAGCGAAGCGGCCAAGCAGTCGGTGAAGCAGTCTGCCAAGCGGGTCGGCAAAACGGCCGCCCAAAGGATGTCGCGGACCGGCGTGAAGGCAACGGCCGACGCTGCGAGGCCGACGGCGATGGCCCGCTTCGTCACAGCCGCCCGGAGTTCGCAAGCGATCGCCCCGATCCGCTGGACCGCGCGGACGACGATTTACCTCGGACGATCGGTGAGCACGGCCGGCGGACAACTCGTTACGGCCGGTCAACGGATCCTCCGAACCGCCACCGGGATTCCTCCGGGTCTCCGTACCTGGGTCGCCCGCGGCCTGCTCGGTGCCAGCCTGTTCATTGGCCGGCCCGAACGGATTGGCGAGTTAATCCGTTCGCTCAACGAGTTCGGCCAACGGATGGTCGGTGGGGCCGTCGAAGCGATTCCGACCGCCATCGGCAACGCCATGGAAACGCTCCGCCAGGCGATCACCGACTCGGTCGGTGGCCGTTTCGCCCCGCTGGTGTACCTCATCGTCCTGGTCGGAACGGGGCTCGGTGCCGTCTGGCTAGTACTCGGAGGCAGCTGGCCTCGGTTCGGATTCGCTGGCGGGGCACGGCCTGGGGGCGATTCGTCCCGGTCTCGCTGATCCGATCGCTTCGTCCGCCGCCCGCAAGATCGATTCATCGTGAACGCCATGCTCGCTGAAACCAAACCGCAAACGCCTGACCCCAACACCCCCGACGGGCCGATGACGTCACGGCGGCTGCGCGTCCAGATGGTCGGCGGTAGCGGCGTCGGCAAGACCTGTTTCGTCGCCGGACTGGCGCTACTGAACGAGCGAACGGGCGGCCATTCCTTCGTACTGCCGACCGACAACGCGACGAAAGCGATGTTCGATTCGCTCCGGGCCACTCTCGAAAACGGGCAATGGCCTGAAAAAAGCAATCTGCTCAGCTCGCTGTCGTTTGCGATTCAAGGCCAACAACGGATCGACGTCGTACTGACCGACTTTGCTGGCGAGCATTTTCTGGAATCGATGAAGCGGGGTGACGAGAGTGAAGCGGCGCGGCAGGTCCAACGATTGGTCGATGAGGCCGACCTGCTGGTTGTGATGCTCGATGGCAGTTTGGTCGATGCCGGTGAGCCGTTCGCCGATGCCCCGCTGATTCAGGCCGTTTTTCAACGTTTCGAGGCCGCCAGCACCGACAACCTGGAGATCATGGTGCTGTTGACCAAGCGTGACCTCTGTGTCACGACGCCGGTTGCCACCGAACGCCAGCTGAAACGGATCGTCGCCCAGCGTGCTCCCGATCTCGAACGTTACCTCCGCGAACGAAATGTTCCGACCCACTGGGTGGCGGTCACCGTTTGTGGCCCCGACGCGACCACTGAGTGGGGTGCTCCGATCTACCAGCGATTGGCACCCGAGGGTTACGAACGATTTTTCGACGTCGTGTTCGCCCACGGCGTGGCAGGGCGACGCCAAGCCCACAAACGATTTCTCTTCAAAGCGATGCTCGTCGTGATCGTGGTACTGCTGACGGCCGGCGGTTGGCACCAATGGCGTCAGCACCGAATCATCAGCGAAGGGGAGTTCATCGCCGACCCTCAGACCGATGTGACGGCGATTGGCGGTACGATCGCTCCCGAAAACCGAACAGCCGTTCGCGAACGTTACGAACGTGAATTCCGTCAAGCGAAGGAAGCGATTGACCGTAGCGGCAATGTCGCCGCGGTCGCGCTCGAACTCGCCCGCTTCGACCGGCTCGACGAAGCGACCGAAGTCATCGTCGCCGACGGTCTCCGGGACCTCCGTCGCCACGCCGATCGCCGTCAGGAACGGTTGTTGTTCAACGCCGTTATCGACGCCGAAAGCCAGCACAGCGGAGGCCTCGATCAGGCGATCAAGCGTTATCTGGACCGACACCCAAATGGTGAACACGCTGAACAAGTGCGGGCGATGCTGGGCAACATCCGCCAGGCCCGATATCTGACCGCCAGGGGCCAGGTCAAAGCCAGTCCGGTCACCAGTCGGACCGCGCTTGCGAAACGAGTGGATGCTATCGGCGAGTTCTTGAAAGTTCACGGCGATGCGTTGGAAACGGACGAGAAAACCGCCATCACCCGGGCGCGAGATGTCGCGGCCGAACTGCTCCAGACACGCCAATATCGCTGCAAACTAATTCGCTCTGCGAGACTCGATCTGCCGCGACATCACGGGGTCGAGATCCGGATCGATGGTCAAACAATCGCCAACTTTGACGATTCGGGCAAGGTTCGCGAGAAGAATTGGAATCGAAATCTGACCGTGACCTGGCAGGCCGGCCAAGCGATCCAGGTCAAACTGGTCAACTACAGCGGCAGCAACCAAGACATGGCCTACTTCGAAAATGTCTCGCCGGTTGCGATCGTATTGCTGGCCGAAAAAAGCGAGCCGAGCCGCTATGCGACGAACCCGAATCGCGTATTCGGCGGTACCGATTTCACTCAGACACGCCCCGGGTTCCGAATCGAGTTTTCGTGTCAGGAACTGCCGCCGGATAAGCTCGCCGCGATCCACGATTACATCTTGCCAGGAGACGCATGGTGAGGGCCCCGGATTTCGTCTATGGGATCGTTGACCGCCAGCGAAAGCATGAGCAGCCGCAATACGGTTTCGAGCGACAGGCGACTGCCGATGCCGCCACGCTCGCACGCGTGAGGGCGCTGGTGAGCCGCTTTCAGTGGCGGGCGCATGCCGATGGAGACTCCCAGGCGATCGCGCTCGAAGCCGGCCAACCGAACTTGGTGGCAGCGATCGGGGTCGGTACGGGCGACCCAAGTGGTCGCACGTGCGTGCGGATGCGGATCTGGGTTGAGCCGGACGATTCGGCGGTTGAACGACTCGTCCGCCAACTCTGGCCCGATGACCCGCTGCCGGTTTCGGCCGACGAGTTCATCGCTGCCGCCGGGCGAGTCGTCGCCGGTCCGGCCGGCACATTCCAAGCCACCGATTTCGATTCCGCGTGGGGACTCCAGAGCGCAGCGGCCGCAAGTCGACGACGAACGCCACTGGCCGCCTCGCCCCCCTCCGCCGGTGAATCATGGGCGCTGCGAGGCTATGCCGTCCTGGCCACGATGGTCTGCCTCGCCTTGGGTTGGTACTGCTACCTGCTATTCCGAGACAGAGCGGCCATTCGTCGCGAGGCCGTTCGTGTTACAGAACTGAGGGAACAATCCGATCGCGCCTTTGCGCTGTTGAACAAGCAATTCGAGTCGGTGACCGGCCAGTTTGACTCCGCCCAGTTCGAGCTACGACAGACAAGGCAATCGCTCAGCGAACAGCGGCGTGCGATCGCCGATCGAGATATCCAGATCGCCGACCTGAAGCAAGTGATCGCCGGCGATCGGCAGCAGACAGACCAAGCCGAATTGAGGCGACTGCGGAACGAGCGGCCCGATATCGAACGACTGCGGGAGGTGATGGAAAGCCTCAAACATGCCGTCGATCAGATCGATTCATCGCTACGGCGACTCCCTGACACGCCGTAGCGGGCCAGCGGTGGATCATTCCGGGAAGAACCCGTTAAGCGATCAGGTTCAGGATCAGCGGGTATCGCCAGAATTCACCGCTGTTCGCCTTGATGCCGCCGATGATTGGATAGATCACAGCGACCACCGCCAACGCCATCAACACGATGATGCCGACAAAAACGAAGGTGAGTATGAAGCCGACGATGCCGTAGATGAACATGGAGAGCAGGTAATTGAGCACCATCTTGCCGTGCTCGTCGATTTCCGGGAGTTCGTTTTTCTTCAATTGCCAGATCAGGATCGGCGCGACCAGTCCGGCGAACGGGATGACGAAACCGAGCAACAGCGAAAAGTGCAGGAACATCGCCCAGGTGCGGGTTTCTTGATCCATCAGCGGCGGCTCATATCGCTGGCCTGCGAAATCGCCCTCGTCCAACGAACCGGTGTCGGTGTTTTGAACCATATCAGCTCTCCTCCGAAAAAGTTGGGAGTCCGATTCTATCGCGGACGAGTGATCCGAACAGCCTGCAATGCGACCGATCGCTCAAGCGTTGGGCAGCAGCGAGAACGATGCAATTAGCGTCGATATTTCCACAAATCGCGTCAACACCAGCGAAACAAAAGAAACCCTCCAGCGGGCGGGCCGAACGGCAGCGAGGGGAGTCGCAACCGGCAAAACCGACGGGTGGCACGTCCCTGAGGAACGAAGGGCGTGAGCAACAACGTAAATGCTAGCGCACTGCAACCACGCCAACGAGACACAAACCGGCCGCTGAGACGCCGGCCGTGTTGCTGGCACCTACGCCCATCGCCTCCGGCTCTGAGCGTGCCACCCCGCGGACCGTTGAATTGCTCGAGTCGATCGCTCGTCCGCGACTGGCAAACCCGGTTGGCACGGGCCTCTAGGCGGCGACTTCGAGCGAGCTGGCCGGGCGATCGGCGATCGCCACCAGCGAGATGCCGGCGGCGGCGGCGGCGGCCAAGGTTTGTTCACGATCGACGATGATTGTCTTTTCGGCTTCGATCGCGATCGCGACCCCGCCGGCTTCGTGGACCATGGCGATCGTCTGCGGCCCGATCGTGGGGACATCGAACCGCATGTCCTGTTGCGGTTTGGCGACTTTGATTAATACCCAACCGCCACGACGACAGAGTTCACCCGACCGCCGGATGCAGGCGTCGGTCCCCTCGATCGCTTCGACGGCTAACACGGTGCCGTCCTTGACGGTGATGCTTTGGCCGATGTCCAAAGCTCCCATCTGTTTGGCGATTTCCCAGCCACAGCGGATGTCGTTTTCCAACCGCGGCGAGCGCGGTTTGCCGACCAGCCAACCGGCATCGGCGAGCAGTTCGGGAGCCAAGTCGGTCGCCGCGGTCACTTCCATCGCGTGTCGTCGGTACATTTCGGTCACCGCAGTCAATAAGGAATCGTCGCGGGCGTTGCGTTTTCGACTCAACAGCAGCGGCCCGAAAGTCCTCAAGCACTGCAGGTCGGGGGTATGTCGTAGCCAGGGTGAACCGGCGTAGAGCAGATCGGCTTTGAATAGTTTGCCGGCCATCGTAACCCGACGAACGCCGAGTTTACGGAAGTACCGCAGGTGGGCGCCGAGCCGACCGACACCCGACCACTGGACGTGATCACAGAGGTATTCGAGGTGCTCATCGGCGTGGTCGGTGATCGCGATGCAGCAGACGGGGATCCGCCGCGCGATCAGCGACTCGGCGACCAGGATCGGGAACCGCCCCCAGCCGGCGACCAGACCGATCGGTTCGTTCGGGTCGGATTTGACCCTGCGGGCTCCGCCGCGTGGATGATAACCGCCAAGCATCGATTCCATCCGCCTCAAGCCGCCGGACGACGAAACGGGATACACCGCTGTGGCCCCGCCGCGGGTTCGTCACCCGCATCGGAGTTGTCGAGCCCGGCCGAGGATGGGGCAGTCTTGCCAGACGTAGCGGCACCACGACTGTACGAACCACCCGCGACGTCGCCCGTCGCGCAGCGTTGTTGCCGCAAATCGGCGAGCTCGCGGCGAAGTGCTTTAACCTCGCGGCGGAGGTCGGGCAGACGGCGTTGGACAGCCATGATCTGCATCTGATCACGCTGGCTGGTCGCCGGGCTACCGAGGTAGGTCTGTTCGCCGGCCAGGTTTTCCATCACGCCGGCTTGGGCGCCGACGATCGCATGGTCACCGATCGTGACGTGATCGGCGAGACCGACTTGACCGGCCAGGATGACGTAATCGCCGGTTTGGCACGACCCGGCGATTCCGACCTGGCTACAGAGCAGGTTGTGGCGACCGATGTGACAATTGTGCGCGATCATCACCAGGTTGTCGATTTTGGTTCCCTCGCCGATGCGGGTCACCCCGTAGGTGCCACGGTCGATCGTGACGTTCGATCCGACATCGACATCCGACTCGATGTGGACATAGCCGAGCTGAGCGGTCGACACGTGGCGGCCTTCGACTTGGCGGTACCCGAAGCCATGACCGCCGATGATCGCCCCGGCATGGATCCGCACCCGGTCTTCGATCCGCGAATGTTCGTAGATCACCACGTTGGGAAAAATCTGGCAATCGCTGCCGACCGTAGCCTGCTCCATCACCACGACGCCCGGCATCAAGTGACAATCATCACCGATAACGACGCCGGGACCGACCACCACGCCGGCGTCGATCTGGACGCCACCACCGATCGAGGCGGTCGGATCGATCTGGGCCGAAGAATGGATCGACGCGTATCGGACCGCCTCGTCACTACGAGGACGAAAGGTTCGAACCAAATGCGTGAAGACTGCGTGGATGTCGTCGGTTACCAATTGGGTACACTCCAGCCCATCGATCGGAGTCGAAGTGACCACCGCCGTGGCACCCGAGCGGTTGACCAGCGGTGCTCGGGCCGCGGTATCGATCAGCGTGACACAACCGGGGCAGGCGTCACGCAGCGGAAGCGCATCGCCGCAACGCACCTCCGGGTCTCCGATCACCGCCACCTGGTCCAACCCACGGACCAACTCGGCAACCGTCTTGGGGGCAATTTCCGTTGTCATCGTCGACTCCTTGTCTCACTGTGGCGTCCCTGCCACGAACGCTTTTATCCGTTCGGCACCATCGCCAGCAAGACCAATCCTGGTCCCAGAATTCCGTGATCCCAGCTCGGTCAGTCGAGCAAGTTGTCGGTGAAGTCTCTCCACTTACAGGCTGTGGCCCAACCAGGTTGACCTTCCAGAGAGATTCTGACAAGAATTCGATTCTCTCAACCCCTTTTCCGAGAACGCCATGTCCGCCTCACTCCGTTCACTGATCGAATCCGGTACGAAGCTCTATCTCGACTCGGTCGACCCCATCGAAGTCGACAAAAACCTGGGGTTCGGCGCCGTCGGAGCGACGAGCAACCCGGCGATCATTGCCGATATCGTCAAACGCGGAGGGCTCGATGCGACGCTCGAACGGTTGCTCGCTGACGGGAAGGACGACGAAGCGATCGCCTGGGACCTGACCGACGGTCTCGTCCGAGACGCCCAAGAGAAACTGCGTTCGATCCACGAACAAACGAAAGGGAACGCCGGTTGGGTTAGCTTCGAACTCGACCCGCTGCTCGAAGCGCCCGACGCCGGTCTCTCTCTCGACGCAATCCGTAAACGTTACGTCGAACTCGGCAAGCGGTGGTCGCAAGGTCACACCAATCGAATGATCAAGGTTCCGGCCACCCCCGCCGGACTCAACGCCCTGGAAACGATGGCGGCCGAAGGGATCACGCTGAACGTAACCCTGATCTTCACCGCCGACCAATACCTCCGAGCCCGAGACGCGATCTGGCGCGGGGCTCAACGGCGCGATGACCTGTCGACCTTCAAGAGCGTTTACAGCATTTTCATCTCGCGGATTGACGTCTATACCGAACAGCACCTGCCCGACCTGTCAGACCAAGCCCAAGGGATGCTGGGCATCCTGAACGCCAAACGTCTGTGGACCGCGAACCGCGATTTTTGGGCCGAACACGACCTGCCGCTCGAACAAGAGCTGATCTTCGCCAGTACGGGGACGAAGAAGCCGACCGACCTGCCGTGGAAATACGTCGAGGCTTTGGCCGGCAGCGACATCCAAACGAACCCGCCCGAAACGAACCGGGCGGTCGATGAGAGCGGCCGAACATTCACCCGGCGAGTCGACGTGATGCCGCCGGACGCCGTCCAAAAAGAACTCGATGAACGTATCGACATCGACGCCATGCACGAAACGCTGATGCGTGAAGGCCTCGACAAGTTCGTCAAACCCCAACTCGCCCTGCTCAAGCTGATCGCCGAAAAACGGACGGCGCTCGCCTCGCCCGACTGAGTTCGCGATGGTGCAACGCGGTCAAAGATCGTCGATCACCGCTTCTTTGATCGCCGCGACGATGGCGACGCGGGTTGTCTGAGTGAACAGGATCCGGTCGACGTCGACGCCGAGTTCGCGGCCGATCCGTACGGCCAGGTCGACATCGCGGATCCCGTGATACTGATTCGTCACGCCCCGATCGGTGTAGATCGTCTCGGAATCGTCGCGAAACCCCGACTCATGGGCGTCGCCGAGTCGAGTTACCCAGTCGTTCGGCAGGCCGCGATCGGCGCAGTGCTGCGGCGACCAGATGTGATCGCCGGTGCATTCATCGAGGATCGCCAAAGCGCGGTGTCGTGGCAGTGTCATCGGGCGAGCGAAACGGCTACCAGCTCTTTGTCGTTGCGAGCGAAGACGGTCCGACCGCTGTAAGCCGGATGGCTCCAGACAACATCGCGTCCGAACGCCTCGCCGGTCGGCTCCAAAATCTTCTGACGGCCGAGCTCTTCGTAACCCGCGGGGGTCAACCGGGCGATGATCAGTTCACCGGTTTCGCTCATCAAGAAGTACCGGTCGGTATCGGATACACGGGTCAGAAAGGCGGTGCCGTGGCGGACGAAACGCCGTTCCTCAGGCTGGGTCGGGGCAAACGTCTTCCAGAGTTGAGTCGCGGTTTCACCGTCGACAGCGATCAGCGACCCCTCGTTGCAATCGGTCCCGTAAATCACTCCCTGATGGAAGATCGGGGTACTGTTGGCACAATTGACCACCGAGCGGGGTTCACCACGCCACAATTCGCGAATCGCCGGTCGGTCGGTGGCGAGTTCGAACATCACACTGGCGGAGCGGATGGCGCTGGCATACATCCGATTCCCGTCGCGTTGCGGGCGGGTGATCGCCATCTCGAAATCGGGCTGAATCGGCAGTTTCCAAAAACCTTCGCCGCTTACCGGGTCGAGCCCCTCGATGGCATCGGCATGCCAAACGACGAGTTGGTCGGTCCCGCCGGCGCGGACGATCGACGGGGGACAGTAACCGACGGCCGACGCCGAGAGCGCTTTCCAACGCTGCTCGCCGGTCCGCTTGTCGAATGCGACCACGGTCTGCTCGGGGCCGCCGACCATGCAGTAGACCAGATCGCCGAACACCAACGGATGGGCGGAAAAACCCCAAATCGGTACAGCGGCGCCATAATCGGCTTGGAAACTCCGCTTCCAAATCGGTTCGCCGTTGGTGGCGTTGAGGCAGTGCAGATCGCCTTCGCTGCCGAGCGTATAGACCCGGCCGTCATCGGCGGGACCTTCGATATCGACCGTCGGGGTACAACGCGGCCCGGCCGGATAGGAGATGCTGTAGGGGCAATCGTACTGAAATCGCCATACCCGTTCGCCCGATTCGGCATCGAAACAGGTGACGCGTTCGGCTCCGACCAACTCGGCCCGCCGTCCGGGATCGTTGAACGCGTCGCCGGAATCCTTGACATAATCGAACAGGTAAACCCGTCCGGCCGCCACCGCGGGGCCGGCGTAACCACCGGCGATCTCGGCTCGCCATTTCACGTCCAACCCCGCAGCCGGGATCGACTCGACCAACCCCGTTTCGTAATAGACGCCATCACCGGTCGGCCCCATCCACTGGGGCCAATCGTCGGCAAACGATTGGCCGGCAAACAGGATCGGTAGGCACACCGACAACAACGCTATCGACATTCGCATCGAAAGACCTTTTCTACTTCGGACGGACGAGGGTGCGAGCAAGGGGATCGAGTCGACGCTGGGCCGACGATGGACCAAAATCGGGCGGCGGTCATCAACCGATCAACGGTTTGACGATCTGGCCATGGACATCGGTGAGCCGGAAGTCGCGGCCTTGGAAACGGTAGGTTAACCGGGTGTGATCGAGCCCAAACAGGTGCAGCACGGTGGCGTGCAGGTCATGAACGTGGACGGGATCTCGGGCGACGTTCCAACCGACGTCATCGGTTTCGCCGATCACCTGGCCGCCCTTCACGCCACCGCCGGCGAGCCACATGCTGAACGAATTGGGGTGATGGTCGCGGCCGGTCACCTTGGCACCGCCGGCCCGGTTTTCGCCCAACGGCGTGCGGCCGAACTCCGACCCGCAAACGACCAGCGTGTCATCGAGCAACCCCCGTTGCTTGAGGTCCTTGAGCAGCGCTGCGATCGGCTGGTCGGCCATCAGCGAATTGTGGGTCAACTGTTTGTCGAGGTTGCTGTGGTGGTCCCAAGACGCATGGATCACGTTGACCACGCGAACACCGCGTTCGATCATCCGCCGGGCCAGCAGACAATTCCGCGCGAAGGGGCCGAACAGCCCAGAACCACCGAGATTGCTCTTGATCGGTGGCTCGTCGCGGTCGACGCCGTACATATCGAGCGTCGCCTGGGTCTCGTCGGACAGGTCGACCAACTCGGGCGCGGCGGTCTGCATCCGAAAGGCCAATTCGTAGGAGTTGATCCGGCTGGCGAGTTCGGCGTCACCGACCTGATCCATCTTGAAACGGTTCAGATCGTTGACCGCTGTGATGTTCGCCCGCTGGGTCAACGGGCTGATCCCGGCCGGATTGCTGAGGTTCTGCACCGGTTCATCGCCGCTGCCGAACAGCACGCCCGAATAGATCGACGGCAAGAAACCGCTCGACCAACTGGCCGAGCCGCCGGGGACGCCGCGGCCGACCGTGACCATCGTGACGAACGCCGGCAGGTCCTCCGATTCGCTGCCGAGGCCGTAACTGAGCCAAGAACCGAAACTCGGCCGTCCGGCGAGCGCCGACCCACAATTCATCAACAGTTGGGCGGGGACGTGATTGAACTGGTCGGTCGTCATCGACCGGATCAAGGCGATGTCATCGACGCAGGTCGCCAGGTGCGGCAACAGATCGGAGAGCTCCATCCCACACTCACCATGCGGGGCAAACTTTCGCGGCGTCCCCATCAACCGCGCGGTCTCCTTTTCCAGAAACGCGAACTGCATCTTTTCCCACAACGATTCGGGCAACGGTTCGCCGTCGAGCCGGTTCAGGATCGGTTTGGGGTCGAACAGATCCATCTGACTCGGTCCGCCCTCGAGATAGATATAGATGCAGTTCTTCGCCCGCGGGGCGAAGTGGGGCGGACGGGGGGCGAGCGGGTTAGCGACGGCCGACGGCTCGGCCGCGGGCAACAGCCCATCGGCGGCCAACAGGTTGGCCAACGCCACCGTGCCGGCGCCGTGCAAACCTTGAGTCAGGAAGCGGCGACGTTCGTTGTTCAGGGAGCGACGTGGGCGGGGCATCGGGATCATTCTCGTGTGATGAACTCGTTGACATTGATCAGGCTGCGGGCCACGATCAGCCGCGCCGCCTGGTCAGCGAGGCCGGTGTGATCGCCCGGGTCGGCCAACGGTTCGCCGATCAGGCTGAGCAGTTCCGACGGCGGCAATTCGGCAAAGGCCTGCCGTTGCTGATCGTAGAGTGCGATCAGCCGCTCCAGCTCGGCCTCAGTCGGCAACCGGGTCAGTGCGCGACGGAACGCGGCGATAACCCAATCGATCGGCTCGTCGCCAGCGAGTCGCATCAAATCGCGACCGAATCCTTGAGCGCACTCGTGGAATACCGGATCGTTGAGCAACGTCAATGCCTGCAGCGGCGAATGGGTCCGCTCCCGCTGGGCACAGGCGACACTGGTGTCGGGCGCGTCGAAGGTGATCAGCATCGAATACGGTGTGTTGCGACGGAACAGGACATATAGACCACGGCGATACTTCTCGGCCCCAGGACTGACCGGCCAGGCCGTGTTGCGACTGTAATTCGTCACCCGGGCGTCGAGTGGCGGCCGGATGCTAGGGCCGCCGATGCGACAATTCAGCAGCCCCCCGACTGACAACGCCGCGTCACGGACCACTTCGGCCTCGAGTCGAAACCGATTTTGTCTCGCCAGCGATCGATTCTGAGGGTCGGTGTCGCGGAGTTCGGGGCGGGCATGCGACTGCTGTTGGTAGGTCGCCGAATGGACGATCAGTCGGATGATCGCTTTGCGGCTCCAACCGCGACGGACCAATTCCAGAGCGAGGTAATCGAGCAGTTCGGGGTGCGACGGCGATTCGCCGGTGATCCCGAAATTATCCGGGGTGGCGACCAAACCGCTGCCGAAGAGGTGTTTCCAGATCCGATTGACCGTCGTGCGGTGGGTCAACGGATTGGCCGGGTCGATCAACCAATGGGCTAGATCGAGCCGGTCAGGATGCTCGCCTCGCTGGTTCAGCGGGTGCAGAATTTCGGGAGTGCCGGGTCCGACCTGATCACCCGGGCTGCGAAAATCGCCGCGCAAATGAACCCGCGTGGTCCGCCGCTGGTCACCGCCAGCTTCCGCCATCGTCGCCGCCTTACTCGTCGTCGAAGAGGCCGTTTTCGAAGCCGTTTTTTCGTATTCGGCAGCCTCCGCAGCGTTGGGGACCGCCAGGTCACGGTCTTCGACATTGTCGAAAAACGCGTACAGCCGATAGAACTCGTGATGGCTGATCGGGTCGTATTTGTGGGTATGGCATTCGGCGCAACCGATCGTCATTCCCAGCCAAACGGTACCGGTCGTGCTGACGTAGTTGACGGTACGATTGACGCGGTCCAGCTCGCGGTCGGCGCCGGCTTCGGTGTTTTTCATCGCGTTGCGGTGAAAACCGGTGGCGATTTTTTGATCGAGCGTAGCGTCGGGCAACAGATCGCCGGCGAGCTGCTCGATCGTGAATCGGTCCAACGACAAGTCCCGATTGATGGCGTCGATCACCCAATCACGATAGAGGTGCGCGTGAGGGCGAAGCTTATCACCGAGGTAACCGTCGCTGTCGGCATAGCGGGCCAAGTCGAGCCAGTGTTTGCCCCAACGTTCACCGAATTGGGGAGCAGCCAACATCCGCTCCACCAACCGCTGGTAGGCGTCGGGCGAACGGTCAGCGACAAACCGGTCGGCTTCCTCGGGCGTCGGCGGGATACCTCGCAGGTCGAACGACAACCGCCGCAGCAAGGTCGGTCGATCGGCCGGTGGTGAAGGGAGCACGCCGTCCGATTCGAGTCGGGCGAGTACGAAGTGATCGATGGCGTTCTGTGGCCAAGCCGTATCTTGAACGGACGGCACGACGGGGCTGACCGGCGGCTGAAATGCCCAATGACCGGAATAGGCCGCCCCCTGTTGAATCCAGTCGCGGATCGTATCGACCTGGTCGGCGGTCAGCGGTTGACCACCCTCGGGCGGCATTCTCAGCGACGCGTCATCGTTGGTGATCCGCGCCAGCAACTCACTCTTCTGAGGCTCACCAGGGACGACGGCCCGGGTGCCGCTGTCGAGTTCACCGAACAACGATTCGGGGTAATCGAACCGCAGGTCGGTCTCGCGGGTTCCTTCATCGGGGCCGTGGCAGGTGAAGCAACTCCGCGACAGGATCGGTTGAACGTCGCGGCGGAAATCGATCGGCTTCTCCGCCGCCGCAGTACCGCCGGCAATCACCCCGCTGACACCGATCCAAATGACGATCAATCGGCCCAACGGCGGCGAAATCGGCAGCTTCATCGAGTCCACCTCGGGAGTAAATTACATCAACACGACAGGCCGATTCCGGTTGCCGATCGACCATTCAACCTAAGCGGAGGCCGGACGATCCGCAAGTTCGCTCATGTTGCCATGACCGGCCCGCCGATCAATCCGCCAGGGGAATCACTGTTGCATGACACCGAGCGAAGCATTTCGGGCACTCGTTTTGCGGTCAACCGTACCGGTTTTGCGATGATCGGCAACGGATTTGTCAGTGCGATGCGTCGAGCGGTCGGGAAGCGGTCGCGGCGGGTAGCGGCGGTGACCGTGACATTATTGTCTGCCGTGCCGGCGGCCACCGAAGAGCCGCTGGCGGAGCGGCTACCCCCGATGATCGAGTCGGCGTACCCGACCGTGATGGCCGATTCGCTGCTGTTACCGCCACCAAACGATCCGCGGTCGGACCGCGACGAATATCGCGTCAGCTACGACCGCGGCCTGCTGTTCGACTCCGCTGCGGGCGACGAAGCACCGTTTAGCCTGCGGATCAACCTGCAGAGTCAATTCCGATACACCGGCTTCGCCCGCTCAGAATCGGAGTGGACCGACGCGACCGGCACGACACTACCGATCGCGACACGGAATGCGTTCGACATCAATCGAGGACGCGTGATTTTCTCGGGACACGCGCTCGATCCCGACCTCAACTACTACCTCAACCTCGACTACGGGTCACTTGGCGACGACCGGGTGACGATCTTGCTGGCCTGGCTCAAGTACCGGCTGCACCGCTCTTTCGAACTCCATTTCGGCAAAGGCAAGGTGCCCGGCGGGCGGGAATGGTTGCTGACATCGATGTATTCGCTCAGCCCCGACCGTTCGCTCGCAACGACCTTCTTTCGGCCCAGCATCACGACGGGGGTCTGGGCGACCGGCGAGCCCCGCGAGGGGCTGAAATACCAGGCGATCGTCGGCAACGGTTTCAACACGGCTTCCGCAGGATTCCGCGACCTAGACGACAATTTCGTCTACGGCGGCAACGTCTGGTGGGAACCATGGGGCGAATATGGCGGACTGCACTCCGACCTTCATCCACACACCGAGCCGCTAATCCGTTTGGGAGCCAGCCTGACCAGTTCTCGCCAATCGGGACGCCAGTTCGACACATCGGCCCCGGAAGAGACATTCATCCGGCTATCGGACGGTACCGACCTGACGGAACCGGGGGCACTCGGTCCGGGAGTCTCGGTGACCGATTACTCGATCCTGTTAGCCACGTGGGATGCCGGGTTCAAGCATCGGGGCTGGGGCATTACCGGCGAGTATTTCTGTCGCTGGCTGTATGACATCCGAGCCACAGGCGGGTTACCCGATTCACGCCAGGGACTGTTCGATCACGGTTTTTGTCTGCAGGGTGGTCGCTTTGTCATTCCCCGCCAAGTCGAGTTGTTCTCCCGCACCTCGCACGTATTCGGTGAGTTCGGTAACGGCGGCGAATACGCCGGAGGACTGAATTGGTACGTCCGCGGTTCCGAGAACTGGCGATTCTGTTTCGATGTCACCCACGTGGTCCGGTCGCCGGCCCAGCAAATCCGCACCGGCTACGACGCCGGGGCGAGTGGCGTGTTGTTCCGCGGTCAACTGCAGACGATTTTCTGATGCCGACGATCGATCACCGCGGCGGCAACAGCGACGAATCCGATGACGGATTGGCTGCCGGAGGAGGAGGCAGGTTGATCACGGGCGCTGTGGCGGTGAGCGATTGTTGATACTTCCTCAGCAGCCCGTGGACGGTCTGGAAGTCGGCGCGACCGGTCAATGCTTGGAACTGCGGGTTGGCGGCCACGCTGTCAAAGTTTTCGACAGCGGCTGCCAGCGTTGCGGCGGTGGGGTGATCGGAGCCGGCCAAGACCGCTTCGGGTAGGCTGAGGAATTCTCGCCACGACTCGTCGAGCGATTCGAATAGCCCGGGGGCGGCCTGCCGCAATCGATCACGAATGGCGTCCGGGCCGCTGGCTACGGCATCACCAGGCTCGGTATCGAGTGGCCGCGCTGGCTGCGTGTCGCCAGCGGCCGGGCCGAAACCTTGGGCATAGTTGGCGACGGCTTGGGTCAATCGCAATGCGGATGGCGGAATCTCGGCCGGTTGGCCGGCCACCGATCCGCCGTAGAAAATGTTGGTCGCGCTGTGGTCGACCCGCACCACCGACCCATCGACCGAGACGCCGGCGAACAAGCCACGGCTCCGCGAATAAGCATAGATTTCGGCCTGCAAGTGGCCATCGGTCGCCACAGCGGCCTGGCGGCCGACCGGTCCGGCAGCGGCCGCGGCGTCGGCGCCGATGGTCAGTCGACCGTTCAGAACACCTTGAACGCTTTTCGCCGTGCGGAACACCAGCACGATATCCGACGATTGCACGCCGATCTGCCAACCGATGTTGCCTCCGGTCAGTGTGATGAACACCGGTGTATTCCAGACCCCGTCGGGTTGCCGGACCATCAGAACGCCACGGCCATGTCGGGCACCGACGATGAAACCGCCTTTGATCACGTTGGGAATGATCGCTACGCCGTGAGCATTAGCCATCATCGCCTGGGGGATTCGGTTCAGCGGAGACGCCATCGTCTGGCTGAGTACCAACTCAGCAGCGCGGATCGTCGATTCCTCCTGGGTTTGTGCCATCGCCGGCCGAACCGACGACCAGGTCACCACGACCAACAGGCCGATCAGGGAGGGTAGTTTGAGTTGCATCGCTGGGGTTCCTCTGCGTACCGAAACGGATCGCCGACCGCAGCGACCTACCCTGACATAGCCGTTTTGCCGCTGCGGCTTCAAGGCGCATTCTGGCCAGGCGGATAATCGATCTCGGTCGTGATATCAGGATTGGGTCAACAAGCCGGTGTCGCGCTGCCGATTTAAGAGTCTTATCAGTGAGTTCGAAAACGCGACGGGTGGGGGGCCATCGGTCGGACGTAACACTTGACGGACCCGTCATGCCGTATCGTCAGTCTCGATTCGCGATCCTCGCTCCGTGGGCCGTGATCCTGTATGTCTGCCTTGCCGCGACGAGCGATCCCGCTCGTGCGCAGACCGGCGGCGGGACGAACGGGCCTGCAGGCGGCGACACTCCCGTATCAAAGCGTCAGGAAGCGATCACCGCGATCCCGATGAGTCGGTTGACGCCGGCGGCGCAACAGCGGATCACGGCGGTCACCAGTCGCACCACGCTCTACCGCCACCTCAGTCAACAAACGATCGAGTGTGACGCCGATCTGTTCCTGTTCATCGTCCGCAATCCCGAAGTCCTGGTCGGGATTTGGGACTTGATGGAAATCACGCAGATTCAAACACAGCGGCTCGACACCTACCAATTGCGGGCCGTCGACGGTTCGGGGACCGACTGCACGGTCGATCTCGTCTACGGTGATGCTGCGGTCCATGTCTATGTCGCGGACGGATTCTACGAGGGCAAACTCGTCGCGAATCCGATCAACGGTAAGGGCGTTTTTGTGCTCCGATCGACCTACCGCACCGACGCCCTGGGCAATACGGTCGTCGAAGGGACCCTCGACTGCTTCATCCAGATCGAACAGATCGCCGCCGATCTGATCCTCCGCACCTTCGGCCCGCTGATCGGCCGTACCGCCGACGGCAACTTTGCCGAAACCGCTCGGTTCATCGATCAACTCGGGACCAATGCTCGCCGCAACCCGAGCGGGTTAGAAGAACTCGCCCGTCGATTGCCGCAGGTATCCGAACCGACCCGTCAGAGGTTCGCGGCGGCGGTTCGACAAGCCGCCGAAAGATACCACTCAACGCCCCAAGTCAGCCGAATCGATTCGACATCCCGAACGGGACGTTGACGTCGTTGAAACCGACATTACCGCAGCGACCGCGGAGAACGACAAAGCGGTTTACGCCGGACTGACTCGGATCACTCCATGCTCCTACGAGCTCTCCGCTGAGCTTTACGCCGCTCGTTCTTTCGCCGGGCACGTTCGGCTTCGGCAGCCGACCGGGGAAAGCTGATTGTTGAATCGCTACGGTTCTCGACCTCGTACCGCAATACGCGGTCGATCTTGTTTACGGCCTGAAGCTGCGTCTCGGTCGGCATGGTGAATTCCGCATCCAACCAGCCGGGTTCATCAAGTCCGCACAAACTATACTGATTACATCCGCCAAGAGAACAGGATAGCTCCGGAAACCAACACACAAATCGGAAGTGACATATGCGCATCGAAACTCTTCGCCTTAAAAATTTCCGTGCGTTTCGCAATGTCGAAATGAGTGAGGTCCCCCAATTCTGCGTAATCGTGGGGGCCAATAGCGCCGGCAAATCCACTCTCTTCGATGTCTTCGGCTTCCTGAAGGACTGCCTAACCTACAACGTCACTCGTGCATTGCAGAGTCGCGGCGGGTTTCGCGAAGTCGTATCGCGAGGGTGTGAAAGCGAATCAATTTCGATCGAGCTTCAATTTCGCTTAACGATCACCGGTGCCGATCGATTGGTGACCTATCTATTGGAAATCCGAAATCTTGCCGGGAAGCCGTGCATCGAGCGAGAAGTGCTCCGCTACAAACGTGGCCGACACGGGTCGCCGTACCATTTTCTCGACTTTACCAGGGGAAGTGGCTACGCCATCACAAATGAAGAGGATTTTGACAAAACCGAGGACGAACTGGACCGTGAAGAACAGGTTCTCAACAGCCCTGACATGCTGGCGATCAAAGGCATTGGTCAGTTTACGCGATTCAAGGCCGCAAACGCCTTCCGTCAACTGATCGAAAATTGGCACATCTCAGACTTTCACATCAACATGGCCCGCGGCAGCAAGGACATAGCGGGCTACTCAGATCACCTATCAGACTCGGGTGACAACCTTCAGCTTGTTGCAAACCATCTCTACGAAAACCATCCAAAGATTTTCAAAAAAGCCATCGCCGCGATGAAATCACGGGTACCGGGCATCGGCAACATCCAGCCGGAACCGACCGCCGACGGGCGACTACTACTAAAATTCCAGGACGGCTCCTTCAAAGACCCCTTCATCGACAGATACGTTTCCGATGGCACAATCAAAATGTTTGCGTACCTGGTGCTGCTGTACGATCCGTCGCCCCATCCGCTACTGTGTGTCGAAGAACCGGAAAACCAGTTGTATCCGCAGTTATTGTGGGAGTTGGCAGAAGAATTTCGAAGCTATGCGAATCGCGGCGGGCAAGTCTTCGTGTCTACACATTCGCCTGATTTTTTAAATGCTGTCCGCCTGGATGAGGTTTTTTGGCTCGTCAAGAACGATGGCTACACTCAGGTGAATCGAGCTCGTGAAAATAAACAGGTGGCCACTTATATGGCCGATGGCGACCAAATGGGCTATCTCTGGAAAGAAGGCTTCTTTGAAGGGGTGGACCCGCAATGAAGCACCTGGTTTTCCTGCTCGAAGAGCCCTCAGCCGAGGAAATGCTTAAAGGCATCCTGCCACAGATTTTGCCGAACGGCATTATTGCCAGATACGTCGTCTTTGAAGGCAAACAAGACCTGGACAAACGTGTCGAGCGTCGCGTCCGTGGGTGGCGCATACCCGACACCGCCTTCGTGGTCATTCGCGACAAGGACAGTGGCGACTGCCACAACATCAAACAAGCTCTCGCTGCAAAAATGGCAAATGCCGGCCAGCCCGGTGCTCTCGTACGAATCGCCTGCCACGAACTCGAAAGCTTCTATCTGGGAGATCTAGCGGCGGTTGAAGCAGGGCTTGAGATTCCTGGGCTATCGAGGCATCAGCATAAGGCGAAATACCGTCAACCGGACCGAATTGCGAACCCTGCAGAGGAGCTGATTCGCCTGACTGCATACCAGAAAGTTTCCGGGTCGAGAGCCATCGCACCTCATCTGTCTCTCGACGGTTCGAATCGGTCACACAGCTTCCAAGTGCTCGTCGACGGAATCAAAAAAATCATTGATGATTTGTGATTACCGACTTCAGACGGAGCCCAAAAGGCATCAAGCTCAATACCCTTCGCTCGTTTACTGTTCGGGTGAATCCGCAGGCTCGCCAGGTGACTCGGTCGTCTCAGGCAAATCCGTAGGCTCCGCTGACTCGGTCGGTGCAGGTGAATCAGCTGGTTCAGGCGGATCAGCTGGCTCGGGTG
>SKZY01000185.1 GCA_007127095.1 Planctomycetaceae bacterium | reverse complement strand
CGATCGGTCCACCTGACCATGACGAACCTGAGCTTTTCACATGGCTACGAGACCTGGAAAATCAATGTGACGATCATCTGGAGGATTTGTCGTGGATGGCTCCCTGGTTGGCACACCCATCTCGCCCGGTGGGGCCGATGGGTGAAGCGAGCAGTGAGTCTGAAAAAGTGGTGGATGCACTCGAGGGGCTAGTCGGCGAACTGAATGCGACCGCGACGATGAAGCAGATCGCCGATATCGAGCGTTTTTTGCCGAGGGTTCATCGAGCTGGCGACAACATCCAGGAGACTGTGGGGAGTGTCCCAGACGCTACCGAGCGTTGGATTAGCGAACTGCGTCAACTCTTGTGCACTGCCGCCCAGCATGCCAGGCAGCGGATGGTAGCTATCGAGCGTCTGGTGTTGCAGTGCGGAGAATTGGCTGATGTCGAGTATGATTTCCTGTATGATCGGTCGCGACGTCTGCTAGCCATCGGTTTCAACGTCAGTCAGCGTCGCCGAGACCCCAGTTTTTACGACCTTTTGGCCTCCGAAGCACGTCTGGCAAGTTTCGTCGCGATCGCCCAGGGGCATTTGGATCAGGAACATTGGTTCGCACTGGGGCGTCTGCTGACCACATCCAACGGGCGTCCGACCCTGCTCTCCTGGAGCGGATCGATGTTCGAGTACTTGATGCCATTGTTGGTCATGCCGACCTATGAGAATACGTTACTCGATGAAACGTATCACGCGGTTGTCGACAGGCATATCGAATATGGGGCCCAGCGAGGTGTCCCATGGGGAATCTCCGAATCGGGCTACAATTTGACCGACGCCCAATTGAACTTTCAGTATCGGGCGTTCGGCGTCCCGGGACTCGGCTTCAAACGCGGACTGGTGGATGATTTGGTGGTTGCCCCATATGCCACCGCCATGGCTTTAATGGTAAGTCCGGAGCGGGCCTGTGCGAATTTACAGTTGATGGCTGGTTATGGCTGGCTGGGGCGTTACGGTTTTTATGAGGCCGCCGACTTTACCCGGTCTAGGGTACCACGGGGACAGGTTAGTGCGGTTGTGCAGTCGTACATGGCGCACCATCAGGGAATGAGTTTTCTGTCACTGGCGTACTTGCTGTTGGGCCGTCCGATGCAGCGTCGTTTTCAGATGGACCCGCAGCTTCAAGCCACCGAGCTTTTATTGCAGGAAAGGATCCCAGAGTTTGCTCCGATCTATCCGCATTCCGCCGAGGTCACAGGCGATCGCACCCCGTCCGACGAGCGAGTCACATTGCTTCGGGTCTACAAGACACCTGACACAGCGGTGCCGGAGGTACACCTACTCTCCAACGGACGCTACCATGTGATGGTGACAGGTGCGGGCGGCGGCTATAGTTCCTGGAAGGGGATCGCGGTGACACGGTGGCGGGAAGACACCACGCGAGATAATTTTGGCTCCTTCTGCTATGTCCGCGACTTAGAGAGTGAAGAGGTTTGGTCGACGACACACCAGCCGACCTTGCGGGCAACGAAGCGATATGAAGCGATCTTCTCACAGGCTCGAGCCGAGTTTCGACGAAGTGACAGTGAGATAGCGATCCACACCGAGATCGCGGTCTCCCCGGAAGATGATATCGAGATTCGTCGCAGCACGTTCACGAATCATTCCCACCTTCCTCGCACGATCGAGTTGACGAGCTATGCCGAGGTAGTACTCGCCCCGGCGGCGGCGGATCGGACACACCCTGCCTTTTCCAATCTGTTCGTGCAGACGGAAATTCTCGATTCACGACAGGCGATTTTGTGTACGCGACGCCCGCGGTCGGACCAAGAAAAGCCGCCTTGGATGTTGCATCTGATCGCTGTCGTCGGAGCTACGACCGGAGAGACCTCCTACGAGACCGACAGGTTGAAGTTTGTCGGTCGCTGTCGCTCGGTGGCGAATCCGGAGGCGATGAGTCGCCGCGGGAAGCTTTCCAACAGTGCCGGTTCCGTGCTCGATCCGATCGTCGCCATCCGGCTCGAATTGACGCTGATGCCTGATGAGACGGTGAGCGTGGACCTGGTCACGGGTGTGGCGGAGACACGCGAATCGGCTGAGGAATTGATCGATAAGTATCGTGATCGACACCTCGCGGACCGGCTTTTCGACATGGCTTGGACACATGCTCAGGTCGTACTTCGTCAATTGAATGCCAGCGAAGCGGATGCCCAGCTGTTCGGGCGACTGGCGGGGTCCGTGGTGTATGCGAATCCGGCGTTGCGAGCGAACACGTCGATTTTGAAGCGAAACCGGCTCGGCCAATCTGGTCTGTGGGGGCACGGAATCTCGGGAGACCTACCAATCGTCTTGGTCCGGATCAGCGACCACGACAATATTTTTATCGTCCAGCAACTCGTTCAGGCTCATGCTTTTTGGAGACTGAAGGGGTTGGGTGTTGACCTGGTGATCTGGAACGAAGGGCCCGAGGGCTATCGACAGATATTACAAGACGCGATCGTCGGATTGATCTCCGCCGGTCCCGAAGCTCAAACACTCGACCATCCCGGAGGGGTCTTCGTCCGCCGAGCCGAGCAGATGTCGGACGATGATCGGACGTTGCTTCAAACGGTTGCCCGGGCGGTGATCGTCGATACGGAAGGTTCGTTGTCTGAACAACTCGATCGGCGGCTGCCTCCCGATTTAAGGGTTCCGAAACTGGTACCCGTCGGTCATCGCTTCGAGACCATCGCCAGCCGCGAGTCGCTACGCGACGACCTCGTCTTCTGGAACGGGCTGGGAGGTTTCACCGCTGACGGCCGTGAGTACGTGATCCGGATCGGCCGCGGCCAGGTGACCCCCGCCCCGTGGGTCAATGTGATCGCCAATTCCGGTTTCGGGACTGTCATTTCCGAAAGTGGAGGAGCGTATTGTTGGAGTGAAAATGCGCACGAGTTTCGCCTTACGCCCTGGTATAACGACCCGGTCAGTGATCAGAGTGGCGAAGCGTTGTATCTGCGAGACGAAGAGAGTGGTGAATATTGGTCACCGACTCCGTTGCCGGTTTCAGGTCAATCGCCGTATGTCTGCCGGCATGGATTCGGATACAGCGTTTTCGAACATTGCGAGAACGGCATTTCGTCTGAATTGTGGGTTTATGTGGCGATCGATGCGCCGATCAAGTTTTCCGTTCTTAAGATACGCAACCGGTCGGGACGGTCACGAAGACTCTCGGCGACCGCGTATTGTGAATGGGTTCTCGGCGAGTCGCGTACCGGCGGATCGATGCACGTTGTCACCGAAGTCGATCCGGGGTGTGGAGCGTTGCTAGCCCGCAACCCGTTTAGTATCGAGTTTTCTGACCGCATCGCGTTTTTGGACGTGAACGATCCCTCTCGTAGCCTGACCGGAGACCGGACTGAGTTTCTCGGTCGCCATGGGGCGGTGGGACGGCCGGTGGCGATGGGACGTACGCGTCTGTCAGGCAAGGTTGGGGCAGGCCTGGATCCTTGTGCGGCCATGCAGACGTCGTTCGAGCTACCCGACGGTCGGGACCGCGAAGTGGTTTTCACAATGGGCGCGGCCCATGATACTGATGAGGTTCGGCGACTGGTTCAACGATTCCGAGGGGTCGAGCCGGCCAGAAATGCTTTGGACGCGGTGTGGAACAGCTGGAATCGAACGTTGGGAGCGATCCACGTCGAAACCCCTGATCCGAGTGTCAACATCATGGCCAACGGGTGGCTGCTTTACCAGACGCTCGCGTGTCGTTATTGGGCACGAACTGGGTACTATCAATCGGGTGGCGCGTTCGGATTTCGCGACCAACTGCAAGACGTCGCGGCATTGGTGCATGCCGAGCCACAGCTGGTTCGTGAGCATTTGTTGCGGTCCGCGGGGCGTCAGTTTTCCGAAGGCGATGTTCAGCACTGGTGGCATCCACCGCAAGGGCGTGGTGTCCGCACGCATTTCTCGGACGATTTCCTCTGGCTGCCGTTGGTGACTTGCCGCTACGTCACGGCCACCGGAGACGTGGGCATACTGGATGAGTTGGTCCCCTTCCTGTCGGGTCGAGAGCTTCAAGCGGGTGAGGAGGCGTACTACGATCTGCCGGCGAAGTCGACCGAGACAGAATCGCTCTACGAGCACTGCGTCCGGGCCATCACCAATGGCCTTTCGTTCGGCCGGAATGGACTACCACTGATCGGGTGTGGTGACTGGAATGACGGGATGAATCTTGTCGGTCAGGATGGTCAAGGCGAGAGTGTCTGGCTGGCCTTCTTTTTATATGAGAACCTACAACGCTTTTCTGCGTTGGCGGAATCGCGTGGCGATCACGAGTTTGCCGAACGTTGCCACCGTGAAGCGGAGCGACTTCGAGAGAACATCGAGCAGAATGCTTGGGATGGTGACTGGTATCGACGCGCCTATTTCGACAATGGTGAACCGCTCGGTTCGGCTACCCGTTCCGAATGCCAGATCGATTCGATCGCTCAAAGCTGGTCGGTACTATCTGGGGCCGGAAGTCCAGAACGGATTCGCCGGGCGATGGAGGCAGTCGATCAACGACTGGTCCGCCGCAACAGTTCGCTGATCCAATTGTTCGACCCGCCATTCGACAAATCGCACCAGAATCCAGGTTATATCAAAGGATACGTCCCCGGCGTTCGCGAAAACGGTGGGCAGTACACGCATGCGGCGATTTGGACGGTCATGGCATTCGCCGAATTGGGCGATCATCACCGGGCCTGGGAATTATTCTCGATGATCCATCCGATCCATCACGGCTCGACGCCTAGCCAAATCGCTACATATAAGGTCGAACCGTATGTTGTCGCCGCCGACGTATACGCCGTCGCTCCGCACATCGGACGTGGCGGATGGACTTGGTATACCGGATCGGCCAGTTGGATGTATCGACTGATGATCGAGTCGCTGCTGGGCTTGCAACTTGAAGTCGATCGTCTCCGTTTCGCCCCGTGCCTACCGGCCGATTGGAAGTCGTTTAAGCTGCACTACCGGTACCGGGAAACCGTCTACCATATCACCGTCTTACAACCCGCTCCGGGGTGGACGACACAGAAAGTTTTGATCGACGGTATCGAACAACCCGACGATTCGATTCGCATGAACGACGATCGTCAAGATCACCAGGTCGAGGTCACCTTGCTCGGTAATTCCGTTCCTTAGAGGCGATTGAGCCGCGTCAACGCGGCTTCGATCTGCGGCAACCAGTTTCTGGCCAGACCCTCGTGGCGGAGGTTGTCGGCCTGGGCGATTAAAGCGTCCCAGTCGTTTTCGGTCAATCTAGCGATCAGATGGCGTCGGAGCGTTTGCAGGTCGGTTGCCCAGGAGTCGATCATCCGGGCCGATTCGCGTCGCCAACGGTCCGCTGCGAGGTCCGTTTGTCGGAAGGAATCGGCAGCGGCAAAGGAGCGTCGATCGTCGGTCGGCGATTCGTCCGAACGTGCCAATTGGGCGGCGAAGGCGTCGACATCGTCCGCCAGCGGGATGGCGGACCGTGAAGTGCTTTGCGGAGACAGCCCGACGTCGGATTCGGCTTCGGCCAGCGGCGGTTCAACTCGGGATTCGTCGGTACCGGGCGGACTGAGCGGGGGCGGATCGACGATCGGCGGCTCGGTCGGGGGTGGCGACACTTCGGGTTCGCCAACGATGGGCGGGCGATTCTGTTGGTTGATGAAGTTCAGGATCAACAGGGCGTCCAGCGGCGAGATCATGCCATCACCGTTGACGTCCCAATAGCGTCCCGGCGGGGGGAATTGGGAGATCGGACCGCCGCCGCCGTTCTGTTGCAACGCGTTGAGGATCAGCAGCGCGTCGAGTGGCGTGACCGCTCCGTCACCGTTCACATCGAACGGGTTGTCGGGGTTGTGAAACGGGTTCTCATTGGCCAACACCTCGACCAGGAATGATTGCGAAACCGCGGGGAACACCTGGAAAGTATCTTGGACGGTGACCACCACCAACGCATCCTGCTGGTCGCTGCGGTCGAGGTAATGGCCAGCTCTCAATTTCAATGCGCCGTTGACCACTTCGAACCGCGAATCGTCGACCGAGGCGATGTAGCTATCGCGCAACGGGTTCCCGTCGACGCGAATCATTCCGGCAACATCGCCCGAGACAAATTCGGTGACACTCAGATCGCCGGCCGTGATCGAGCCGGCCTGTTCGGGCTGGTCGATCACAAAAACTTCGAAAGGCACAGTCAAGGTATCGCCGACGACCGTGCCGGTCGCCGTGATGTGGACGATCACGGTCGGCGATTCTTCATAATCGAGCGAGACGCCCGGCTTGAGCTGAAGGTTGCGATCGACGATCTCGAAGCGATCGTCATCAACCGTCAGGCTGAACGTTTGCTCACTATCGTGATCGATCACAAAAAGTTCGGCGATCCGTTCTCCGGCAACGTTTTCAAGCACCTCTGCCGACCGCGGCTGGATGTCTTCGATCGGCTCGACTGGATCGAGTACTCCGATCGTAAAGGTCGACGAGGCGGCAAGGTCACCGGCTTGGTTCGACGCCGTGATGGTGGTCGAGATCTGGAATTCTTGTTCCGAGTCGAACACGGCACCCTCGACAACGACGATCTGTTGGTCGACGACCTCGAAACGCGGATCATCGACCAGGATCACCACCGGACCGTCACCCAGGCCGATCGTTTCGACGGTGCCGAGGATGAACCCGGCGGGAGCATTTTCGGGCAGTGATTGGAGCTCGATGACGATTACGGGGTCGGGAACCACGGCTGGGATGACGTTGATTTGCACCGACTGAGGAAGCGAAACGCCACGACCGTCGTGCAACAGCAGTTCAAAGGAATCGGTGCCGATGAATTCTGGATCGGGAACGTACGACATCGCTCCACCGGGCGTCACGCTGGCCTGGCCGTTGAGCGGATCGGAAGCTCTCAAAACGACAAACGGGTCGCCATCGTCATCGCCCGCGGCGGACAATAGCGTACCCTCGGCGAGCGTCAACGGATCGCCTTGAGTGACCGTAAATTCGAGCGGTTCGGTCCAATGGGGCGGCGAATTATCGCCGGAGACGCGAACCGCAAACCGCAACGGGTACAAGGGACGACTGCCATCGACCTGAATGCGGTGGGCGTCGGGTGACCGCAACGGCACGGTAACGACTCCGGTCGACATCAGCATCACCAGCTGATCACCGCCGGGCGCGATCAGCAGTCGCGGCGCTGGCTCGGACAACTCCGGCGCCGGCAATTCGAGGTCCCAATCGGCGATCGTTTGCGACGAAATCGCGTCGATCGCTCGCAGCCGATTTTCGGTCGTCGAATAAGAAAAGATGACACCGCGACCGAGATCGATCGCCACGCTGTCGTCGAGCCCATCGATCGTCATCAAAGGGGCGAACTGGGCGGCGGCATCGAGTACCAGGATCGACTGCGGCGTGGGGGAGGAATCGGACGATGTGAGCGAGACGAACAGCAGATTCAGCGAATCGCTGTAACCGAGTACCGCTTGGGAGCCGTCGATCGTCACCGCACCGTCGCCGACCGGGCTGCCGGTGGCGTTGCTCCAAAGGGTCACATCGAACGCATCGTCACCGAGCGGTTCGGCGATCACTGACGTGATCTCGCCGGCGAACAGTTGGGCGCCCGGGACCACCTCGGTAGCCGTCGCTGCCGCCGAGGATTGTCCCGATTCGGCGGTCGAGATTCGATACAGCGGAACCGAAGCCTCGTCACCTGATCGCGGCAGAATCAGACCGTCGCCCTGGCGATCGATCACCAGATCTGCCCAACCGTCGAACCCTTGCGGTAGCGCCGATTCGTCGTCGGCGAACAGGTCGGTTGGCAGCAATTCACCCGAAGCCGAGAGTAGGAACGCGTGATTCCCCTGATCGTCGCTGGCCAAAATCAGCCACCGGTCATCGTCGAGCGCGACCGCGGCGCGGGGAGTGGCCTCCAGGTCGGTTGTGACGGTCGATCGCTCGGCCAAGTCGACCAGGATCACGGCCGCATCGGTCAACAGCAAGATCGAGTTTCCGTCGCGAGAAAAGCTCGCATCACCGTTGGCGGCGGTCGACAGCGCGATCGGGTCGGGATCGATCTCGGGGCGGACGACGAAGTGTTGGCGTTGAGATTCTGCGGCAGAGAACAGCCGCACGATCTGCTCGTCGCCACCGAGTTCGGTCAACGAGAAAGAGCCGTCGACGTCGGTCAGGGCGAAGGGCTCGCCGTCATCGGGTAACCCGTTATCGTTCGCGTCGACGAACACCAGACGGTCGCTCAGGGCAGTCTCGCCAGCGTCTGGCCGCCACGAGGAATCGACATCATCGAACACGACGCCGCTGACCGCAGCCAACACTCGACGCTCGCAGAGGGTTTCCAGACCGAGTCGGCGTCGCACACTCTCCCTGGATCGCTCGGCTTTTGGCTTCGGTTTTCGGTGTTTCATCGTTGCAAAATATCAGTCGCAGAAATCGCCGGGCGATAGCCGACGCATCGGCAGCGTCGTGCTTCACACGGACATGCTGATTCTACGCCGCGGCCCCCGGCGGGCGAACGGCGAATGTCGAAAGGTCGCGTTGGGAACTCAGATTTAACCTTGACTTGGAAACCCGAAAAACGTTGCGAGTTCCGAAAAAGCGTTAAATCCCGCGTAACAATTTGATTTTAACCCTTCGTGGCTCAGCGATCGGATAGAATTGCTGAATGATTTGGCGTTCGACGTTGGTCGAATCGCCGCCACGCCCCGTCGAATTGGGAGTCGTCGCTGATGTTCAATCCACTCGTCTTATCCTCTGCCGCCGCGCTCCTCCTTGGTCGACGGCATGCCGTATTGGGCATGCTGATCGTTTTCGGGGTCACATCAGCGTCCGGCCAAGGAGGTGGTGTCGCCAATTCGATCGGAATTTCGGTCGAAAACTCGGCCAATTCGGCAGCCGCTCAGAGCCAGTCAGCGGCTATGGGTGATTCCAGCAGTGCGGGCGCGACGACGCCGAGCGATTCATCAGGCGGGGTACCTTCCTCATCAGGCATGATGTCCACTCCGGGGGCGGCCGGCGATATCGAACTCGGTGGCGGCGCCGAATACGACGAATATGGCGGAGGTGACTCCAGCGGCGGGATGATGCCCGGGCCCGGTTACGGTCGCCCGCAGCAGAAGCCGACGCCAGGACTTCAAGGGATGATGTTGGGTGTGGCCGGGAGCTATACCAACCCGATCGCGGAGTTCTTGAACCGTCCCTTGGGTGGCGAAGCGATGCGGTTTCGCCCGACACTCCTCGAACAAGCGGCGTTCGCGGCGGCTCGAGGCGACCAGCGTCAAGCGATGGCCTATTTTCATGCCCACCTGATCGCCGAGCCCGAATCGGCTGCGGCGGCCATCGAAGCGGTTCGTTACAGCCCACTGATGCGGCGTCCGGCTTGGGTCCAGCGGATCGGCGTATCGGTCGAGGCACGGATCGCCGACGAGTTTGTCGATGACCCACAGCCGATTCGGGAAGGGATGGAACCACCCGAACCGGCCGGTCCGCGGCGGGGGCGTGCGATGGCACGCGGGCGTGGCGGTGCCTCGAATCGTGCCAGCGGCGGCTCGATGGAGTCGGGTGGCTCGATGGAGTCGGGCAGTGCGGGTTTCGAAGAGATGGAATCCGGGATGCTTGCGGCGGGGGGGGCTGCTGGCGAGATGTCCGATGAGATGATGATGTCGGCTGACGGGGGACTGGGCATGCCCGGTGGGCGACGGGCCGCGGCCGCCGAGGAACCGGTCCGACAGTTGGTCGATACCAAAGTGATGGCTGACGAGATTCTCGACCGTCACTTGGGTTTACTCGCCGAATTGTTGAAGGCTGAGCTGACACGGCGAGTCAATTCCGGCCTTTTCGGTACGGTGCTGACCGATCTGGAGAGCCGCGGAACCTCGATCGCTGAAAAGATGTTGGCCAGCGATACGAACGTTAGCGAATCGATCGAGGAGCCCTACATGTGGATTCCCGGTGTCGATTTTGTCGGTATCGGTTCGCTGAAGGAGACATTGGAAAAATGCCGCCGCGACGAGATCGCGGTGCTGTTTCATTTTGACATCATCGTGAAGGAAACCCACACCGACGATTCCCAATACGACGCTCGGTTGAGAGTGATCAACTGCGTGACCGAGAGGGCTGTGGGCGTATCCAAATCGATCAGCAAACGCGATGTCTTGGTAGCCGGACAAAGGCGAGACCTGACGGCCGTTTTGAATGAGTTGATTCAACCCGCTTTTGCGGCTCTCGATGAACAGGCGGCGCTGCAGCCGATGCCGCCGCTGGCGCCCCGTCACGCTGCCTCACGGATCGATTCGTTGCTCGCTTCGCCGCGGCCCGACCGGATCGATCACCTTGCAGAAATCGCCATGTTCCGTGCCAAGGGATTGATCACCGACGAAGAGTACGAACAGATCCTGTTTGCCGCCGCGGGCGAAACCGGGTTGAGGCTGTTGCATGATACGCCCGAAGAACGAACCCGGGTGGCGGGCGAGTTGGCGCGGCGAACGGTCGGGGCTGAGTGATCGCCGCAGCTCAATTGGGCTCAAGCATCCGCCGCAGGGCGTCTTGGCCCGTCATGCCGACTTCGATCCCCATCGCGGACGCTGCTTCGCTGACGTCGGCGACGCGGGCTGAGAGCAGGTCTTCGGGCTCTCTCAGCGGCTGTTCGGGCGTGCCACGGGCGATGGCAACCGCGATCCCGAAGTGGGTTGCGACACCGCAATCGTAGAGCCCGCAACCGATGATACCGCGATCGGTGTGGATCGCGCAGTATTGGCCCCCGGGCCATCCGTAGCTGCTGCCGAGGACTTCGCCCTGCTCGGTCATGATTTTCCGCTGCGAAGCGGTCAATTGCTCAATGCTCATCAGTACTCCGGATTGCTTGGAAATCTTCCTTCCCGCTGATCGCTGGGTGGCTGACCGGTTGGCCGACGTAGCGGACGATCAACCACAAGGTCAACGCCTGCAACGGTAGCAAAACCGTTGGTGACACACCCCAGCCGACCGGCAGTGTACCGAGCAAGATCGCCACCGAAGCCACCGCCACCGCATAGGGTAATTGCGTGATCACATGGGCGATGTGGTCGCATCCACAGGCCTGTGACGACAACACGGTCGTATCGGAGATCGGCGAACAATGGTCACCGAACACGGCCCCGGCGAGGACACCGCCGAGACTTGCCAACAGCAGCGGGTGGTCGGCCGTCATGCCGATCCCTTGTTGGGACAGCAACGAATGCGACAACGTCACTACCAAGGGGATCAACATCCCCATCGTGCCGAAACTCGTCCCGGTACAGAAAGCCACCACACCGGCCAGCATGAACGTGACCGTCGGCAGCAGTCGCAACGTCGTACCGACATCGCGGCTGCTCGATTCGTCTTCACCGACGACCAACCGTTTCAGATAGTCGCCGGTGTAGAGGCGATGGTCCTGAAACGGAAAAAAGTCACTTTCGTTGGCTTGCTGTGCCGGATCGGAGTTCCCGTTCCGCGGGGAATGGTCCTGAGAGGAAACAGCGGTGGTTTCAACGATCCCAACGCTCGTCCGACCCGCGACCGGTTGATCACTGGTCATCCGCGATAAGGCCGAAGCGAACCAAAGGATCGCGATCGCTGGCAGGACGAGCGCTGCGCCTCGACCGATCGCATCGACCATTTCGCCGTAGCTGAGTAGTTTATGGAACCGGCACAGGACGATCCCGACCAGCAATCCGACCAACGAACCGTACTGTAACGCCACCGACGAATCGGCAGCCCCGATGATTTCACGCAGTGGCGGACGTTCGCCACCGCCGTCATCGCTTGACAGTTGGTCGCCGAGGGCAGACAAGCCGGTCAGGTAGAGCAACCACATCACCACGCCCAAGGTAACCAAAATCGGGATGCCAGCATTGCTCCAGTGCGAGATGAGCGGTCCAGCGGGCGATCCGCTCCGGGCGGCCGCGGTCGGCTCGGCCGGTGATGAATCGGAATCGCCTTCAAGTCGTCGTCGTTCGGCGGCCAGCATGGGGCCAAAGTCTCTGCCCAGAAACGCCACCAGTGGGACCATCAATAACGAACCGAGCACATAAAACCGGTAGGGGATACTGGCGACGAAGAGTTCGACCGCCGAGAAGCCGGTAGGGTTGCCGATCGTGGCGAGACCTTCACGGATGTAATCGAGTTCGACGGCGACCCAGGTCGATAGCAGCGCCAGTCCGGCTACCGGTGCGGCGGTCGAGTCGACGACATAGGCGAGTTTCTCTCGTGAGATCCGCAACCGGTCACAGACCGGCCGCATCGTATTGCCGAGCAGCAGTGTATTGGCGTAATCGTCGAAAAAGACGAGTAATCCCATCGCCCAAGTCGTTAGCTGGCCACCGCGGCGAGAGCGGGCCAGCGGCGAGATCGAAGCGACCAAGCCGCGCATGCCGCCACAGCGGATCACCAGCCCGACCAGCCCACCCATCAGCAAGGTGAAGCAGAACACACGTAATTTGCCGGGGTCGATCAACGTGGGCCAGAGATGGACTTCCAACAAGTCATAGATGGCACCGATCGGGTCGCCGCGACGGGTAATCAGCGAGCCGCATAACAACCCTGCCAAGAGAGCGAAGATCGCTTTGCGGGTCGCGATCGCCAAGAGGATCGCGACGACCGGCGGCAGCAGGCTGAGCATTCCATAGGGATGGCTCATGTCACTCTCCGGACGTGACGGTTTGCCGCCACGCCCAGCGGAACAGATTGCGGGCATCGGCATAGCGGGCCGCCGACCCACTGGCCCCCAGCACGACGACGATCAGATGACTCCCTTGATGGTTTCCACTGGCAACCAAACAGGCCCCCGCGGCGGTTGTCGTTCCCGTTTTGCCACCGCCGTAACCTGCGATCGAGAGCAGTCGGTTGGTGTTTTTCCAGGTGACCTGGCGTGTGGTCCCGTCGGGTTTGGTGACGTCGGCTCGGTAGCTGTGAGTCGCAGTTACTTCGGCCAACTTGGGGTCTCGTAACACGAGGTTAGCCAGCTGGAACAGGTCGGCAGCGCTGCTGTGATGCCCTTCGGCGGTCAATCCATGAGGATTGCGAAATCCGGTTTGCGTCAGTCCCAGTAGGGTAGCTTCATCGTTCATTGCCGCGACGAAGGCTTCGTAGGAGGCGATCGCCTGTCGGTTCGATTCGGTCGTTTCGTCCGACTCGGTTTCGCCTAACTCCGAATCGGCAGGGTTCGAATCGGTGGGCGTCAGTCGATCGCCGAAGTGTTCGGCGATCGCGACCGCCGCATCATTTCCGGACGGGAGCAACAGTCCGTAGATCAGATCGCCGACACGTATTTTTTCGCCAACTATCAGCCCCGCCGTCGAGCCAGCAGTGTCATCGGCGCGGCGAGAAAACTCGATCGTTTCGTCCCAGACTTCGGGGGCATCTTGTGCCAACTTGGCAACCAGCCAAGCGGTCATCAGTTTGGTCGTGCTGGCATTGTCGAGACGTTCGTTCGCTTTTTGCTCGAACAGCAGGGCGCCGGTTGAGGCATCGCCGATCGCCCAAGCGCGACAACTGACCACGGGCGGCCCGGTGAAGTCCTCGGCAATCGTGATCGGGGTAGGCTCACTGTCCGTCCCCGCCGAGTCGCGTTGACCAAGGTCGGTGACGGCCGTTGCCATCGCCCGCAAGGTCGCCTGATCGATCTTGCCGGTAGCAGCCACGGCTAACGATTTTTGATACTTCAGCAATGCCGCTTCGGTCGCCGGGCCGAAGTCGCCGTCGACGGCTAATTCGGGTGACGGTAACAGGTTGCGATTCAGCAATCGCTGCAGCGACTCGACCAGCGGTCCGCTGGCCGACCGAGCTAGGCCGAGCAGTGCATTCGGCGGATCGGCGGTTGCCGAATCGGGATAGAAATGCCGATACGCGTGCGCCGCGATTTTACCGATCAGCAACGAAGCTTCGTTGTCATCGGCCGAACTGACGTCGGCATTTTTATCGGTCAGCACACAGATCGCGATCCGCCCTTGCGGGCCATCGATCAGTCCGGCATCAACCCGAGTTTTCGACACGTAGCCCGACTTGTGTGCAACCTTGACTTTGGGTGGCAGTAAGCGAACTAACTTGCTCCGATCTTCGCAGGCGTAGAGATGATCGAGCATCTCGTCGCAGGCCTGGCGGCTGAGCAACGTTCCGCCATCGATCGCCTCCAATAGCGCGACGGTTTCCAACGCAGTGGTGCTGCCCAGACCGAATTGCTGGCTGCGTTCTGGGAAAATCGAGGTGTCGCGGCGATAGACCAGGCTGTGCAACTTGGTGTTCGGGAAACCGAGTCGGACCATCTGGTCGGCGGTTGCCGGCAAGCCGATCGCCTCGACGACGAGATTGGTCGCGGTGTTATCCGAATAGGCGATCATCAATCGGATCGCGTCACGCAGCGTGATCTGGGTTCCAGCGGAGAACTGCGTGGTTAGGATTCCCGAGCCGGGGACCTTGTCTTCCTCGGTCAGTTCCAGCAATTGGTCGGCACGCAACCGGCCCGATTCGAGTTGGTCGTAAACCGTCACCAACACGGCCAGCTTGATCAGACTGGCCGTCGGCATCGGCACATCGCCACGGTGGACGAAGCCGACCCCCGACCCGAGGTGCTTAATCGCGACCGCGACCTCGCCTCGGTGTCCAGCGATCAACGGTTCGATCGATCGGGCCAGGTCAGCGCTCGCCTCGATTTCGATCGTCGGTGGTTCGGCGGCTTCACATCGCTGGGCCACCTGCCCACCGATCAGCGACCACTCGACCGATAGCCCCAAGCTGAGGATCAGGAGCGAAGTAACGGCACGCTGCATGGTGGCTTTTCCCGACGCGAGTAACGGAAGGACAAAAGCGGTCGGAACGACTGACTTGTGCTGCTGGACGATCGCCGCGGCAATCAGCCTAGAAGCCGGACGCCGAAAATGTAAGCTGCGGTGAAGCTGCCGGTCAACCAACCGACCAGTCAACCGACTAGTCAACCGAAGGATCAGTCTGCTAGCGACGCGAGCCGGGTCACTGCGGCGGCGGCTTCGGCGAGTTCGGGATCGAGTCCCTGGGCGGCACGGTACCAGCTGAGTGCCGATCGCTCGCGGCCGAGTTGTTCTGCCAAGCGTCCCATTTGCAATCGCAGTTCGGCATTGTCCGGTTCGGCGATCGCTCGGTGGTGCAATTCGGCGAGTTCCAAGGTCAATTCCTTCAGTTCCGTGGAACGTTGTAACTCGGCTTCTCCGCTTTCCTGCTGGCCCGACTGAAGCAAAGCACGGCCGAGTAGGAACCGCGGCTCATGCGCCGACGGGTCAGCTTCCACTACGATTTGCAGCGGCTCGATCGCGTCTTGCCATTGGCGTCGACCGAGACGGATGCGGCCGATCACCAAATTGCCACGGCGGTGGAGCGGTTCGATTTCGATCGCTTCGTTGGCCGATTTCAAGGCTTCGTCTTCGTCACCGGCCGATTCATGACAAACGGCTTCCAAAGCGGCGACGTCGGCTTCCGCACCAGCCGGACAATCGCGCAAGACTTCCAACGCGGCCGAGTAATCTCGCAACTCGCGCAGTGAATCTGCCAGTTCGAGCCGGATGGCGATCTCGATCTCGATCGGCATCGGTCTGCTGAGCAAACGCCGATAATCCTTGATCGCTTCGTCGTATTGTTGATAGTCATAGTGGATCAATCCGGCGAGTCGCAGCGTGCGGAAGTCGTCGGGATCAAAATCGGCCACGGTACGGAAATGCTCAACCGCCGTCCGCATCGCGCCGGTGTCGTACAGCGTCGCCCCGAGCCAGCGATGTGCCCGGAGGCAATCGGCGTGGGTCGACAGCGCCCCGCGAAAGGCGGCGATGGCGTCGGCCCACATCCCTTGGGCGTGAAAGGCTTCACCGGCCAGCAGGTAGGCTTCGGTCTGCATCACCGGGACTCGTGAAATCTGCTCCGCGATCCGGATCGCCTCTTCGGGTTGGCCACGTTTAACCAGCGCGAAACCTGCGATCGCGTCGGCCAACACCGAGAATTGGGGATGATCCTTCAGTTCGTCACGATATCGCTCCGCGGTCGCAAATTCGCCGGCGTCGAGCGCTCGGATCGCGGCACGGTATTTCTGGCCTTCGGCGAGTCCATCGATCGGATGCGGGGCGGCGACCCGAGTCGGACGATCGCCGTCATCGGCAGCGGTTACCGAACCAGACGGCTTCGTCTCTTCGGCCGCAAGATCGCTTTTAGCCGCCTCCGTTTCGTTGCCGACGGCGCCATGCGGACGGTCGGACGCTGCCGTTGGTTCGGTCGTTTGCTGTGTCGGTGGCGACGCGGCGTGGTCGCTTTTCGACCCACACCCCCAACCGACCGTACCCAAAGTGAGCAACATGATCTGAACGCCGGCCCGACTCCAAACCGTGCTGGCATTTTCGCGGCGCAAGCCCGAAGCGGTATGCGGATCGCATTCACGCAGGGAAACCATCATCGACTCTCACCAGCGGCAGCAACGGACTCGGCCTGACCTTCCACCCATGTTACCGACGTTGCGTCGGCGGGATAGGGAAAGCTTTCTCGGCTACCCGATGGCCAGCGGACTTCGACCGTCTCCGGACGATGCTGGGGATCGGTCACCAGCAAACGGACTCGCCGATCGCTGTGAGACAAATAGCTGCCACCGCCACAGATCAGTTCGACTTGCTCACCGTCAGGGTGACTGTAGTGCAATGTCGCGCCGACGGCGTCACGGTTGGCAACGCTGCCGACCAGTCGCACGAGTGCCCAGCGGTCGTGAGGCACCGGCGACCCGCGGAGGATCGCGACCGGTTCTTCGAGATGCGAAACGACCAAATCCCAACTGCCATCATTATTCAAGTCGGCGTGTATCAAACCGCGTCCGGAATGCGATTGAGCAAAGTAACCGCCGGGTGACGCCCGCTCGAACCGCCCGTCGCCTTGATTGTGCAGCAACAACGGCAATTGTCGAAATGGCGTTTGTGATGAGTGGTAAGAGACATGACCGTTGGCGACGACCAAGTCACGATGGCCATCGAAATCGATGTCGACCATCACGGTACCGAAGCCGACGTACAATCCTTCGACACCGCCGATACCGGCTCGGCGACTGACGTGCGAGAACAGATTCTGGCCGTCGTTGCGATAGAGTGCGAACAACTCGCGTTCAAAGTTCGCCACCCAGATATCGGGCAGCCCATCGCCGTCGAAATCGCCGACAGCGACACCCATGCTGCCGGTGTTCACTCCGGTCGGATCGCCTGAGACGCCGGCCAACAACGCCCGTTCCTGGAAACGACCGTGGCCGTCATTGATGTAAAAGAAGTTGTCGGTCGTATCGTTGGCGACATAGAGATCGATCGACCCATCGAGGTCGAGATCGGCGGCGACGACGCCCAAACCCTTGCCTTCAGCAGCTAATCCGACCTGTTGATCTTGGCGGCGAAATCCGCCTTGGCCATCACCAAAATAGATCGCATCGGAAATGCCCCGAAACTCACGTGGCGGGCAGACTTCACGCGGTACGCCGGGCGGTCCGGAACAGCGGGGGTGGTTGTCCCAGGACCAATCGACGTAATGAGTGACGTAGCAATCGAGATGGCCATCAGCGTCGTAATCGGCCCAGGCCAGACTCGTACTCCACGGGTGACTCGAGTGGGTCTGCCAAGTATCGAATCGTTGGAACGTACCGTCGCCTTGATTGCGAAACAGCTGCACGCCGCCAAACCCACTGATCGCCAGATCGGGAAAGCCGTCGCCATCGAAGTCGGCCGGGAAAATACCATGATTGTAATGGTTGGCGGCCTCGCATCCGGCCGCGGTCGTCACGGCGGCGAAGTCAAAGTCGCCGAGGTTGCGGAACAGACCACAGGCAGCGCCGCTGATCCGCCGGTCGGCCAACTCGCCACCGCCGGCAAACATCAAGTCGATCGCCCCATCGAGGTCGTAGTCAAAGGCGGCCACTCCGCCGCCGAGCGATTCGAGGATCGCGTACTCATCCGCCGAACGTCCGCTGCGGAACGAAAAATCGACACCCGTCGCCGCGGTGACATCGGTGAACCATTCGTTCACGTCGTCGTCCACGTCATCGACCGATTCGCTGATCAGCGGGGTTTGCAATGCGTCCGAGCCGTCCGCTAACTCATCGCTTGCCGGTTGCCGGCAAGCGGTAACCGGCAACGAAATGACGGCGAACAGAACGGCAAAGCGGCTGAGCGTTCCGCGCGCTCGGTGGGTGACGCGATCACGCCTCGCTGGGTTCGGGCTGTGCTGCGCCACGCTTTCTGTCCCCGGTGGTGATGATCAGCAAGACGAGCAAGACCGCCAGCAAACCGAGCCAGATCGCCAGCAACGAAGGAAACATGATCGGAAACTGCTTGGTGTTGAGGTTGGGCAATACGATCGAAGCGACGATCGGAAAGAGCAGCCCGGCCAGCACGGCGGCTAACGGGACGGCGATCGCTTTGCCGCCTGCCCCAGGGGCAGTGCTCAACAGGACACCGACCAAGACGGGAATCGAGACCAGGATGCCGGCCACGATGAAAACGAGGATATCGCCCGACATCCCTTCTTGTGCGTTACCCAGCAGCGGCAATTCCGCGCCCGAATCGATGTATTCCCGCAACTTCCAACCAACGAAAAATGCCGCCGCTCCTGAAACCAGGCCGCTGGCAATCCCGGCCACGGCGGCAACGCCGACCCGGCGTCCGCCCAGCGACAGGACTAACGGGACGGTACCGAAACCGAAACCGAGCACCAAAAAATGGGCGAGACTGTTTTTCCAGTAAATCTCTCGCTCCTTGGCCGCCAGCCGCTCTTGTTCGGCAGCCGGACTGTACATATCGATCGTCAACATGTCTTCGGGAACTTCGGCCCACTGTGGTGACGCGACGACACCGCCCCAACCGATCAGACAAGCGATCGCCATCGCGGCGATCAATCGCGGGGCGGACAACGACGATTCACCGCCGCTGTGGGTCGGCAGGGCATTCGCCGCACCGACACCCGAGACGCCGGCCGCGGAATCTCCCGTTGCGGTTTTACTCGCCGCAGCTTTTTCGTTCGGAACGTTCGGTTCAGGCGAGTCGGTTTCCATGATTGATTTCCGAGAAGGAGGCGATGACGGCGAGACGATGACTTGATGAGTACTTGACGACGATGCTAACGAGCGTCAAGACGGCATTCAAGTGGCGCCGCAACGGCCCGAACTGCCGCTTGACGGCAATTTAGCTGCCGCAACCGCCCGGCCGTGATGAAGCCAGCGACGCCCTCGACCAGACCGATGCGAACAAAAACGACAGTCGCTACTCGCCAAAAACCGGGCTATCTGACCATGATGCCGACTGACGTTCGGCTCCGCGAGCGTCGCATGATCCGACAGCGACTGCGTGAGGCGGTCGCCGCGGCCAGTCACTCCTTTGCGAGAACCGATGATGAACCGAAATTCTCGATCCGCCGAACCCGCTGCGGTCCCGATCGGTAAGCTCGCCTTGATCGGCGGCGGACGGATGGGGCAGGCGTTGGTGGACGGATTGATCGCTGCCGGCCAGGTGGTGGCGACGGATGTCCATGTCGTCGAGCCGCACCCCGCTGCGGTCGCTTGGTGGTCCGATCGGCACCCCGCATGCCGTGTCGACAGCGATATCGTCGCGGCGGTCGAAGCCGCCGCAACCGTCATCATCGCGGTCAAACCGGATACGGTAGCGACCGCCGCTGGACAGGCCGCGGGGCGGTGGGGCGGACGTTTGATCCTGTCGGTGGCCGCCGGGATCAAGCTCGACCGACTGACCGATTGGTTCGCCACCGACCGCATCATCCGTGTGATGCCCAATACACCGTGTCTGGTTGGCCAAGGGGCGTCCGCGTACTGCTGTGCGACGGGTGCGACCGACCTTGATCGCGAGTTGGCCGATCGTGTCTTGTCAGCGGTCGGGTTGGCGATCGAGGTCGCCGAAAAGCAGATGGATGCAGTCACGGGGCTTAGCGGCAGCGGCCCGGCTTACGTCTGTGTGATGATTGAAGCACTCGCCGACGGAGGCGTGTTGGCCGGCCTGCCACGTGACATCGCGATGCGGTTGGCAACTCAAACCGTCCTCGGGTCGACCGCGATGATCGAGCAATCCGGACGGCACCCCGGCGAACTCAAGGACGCGGTGGCAAGTCCGGGCGGAACGACCATTGCCGGACTGCGTGCGTTGGAACAAAATGGCTTTCGGGCAGCTTTGATCGATGCCGTCGCCGCAGCGGCCAATCGCAGCGGCGAACTCGGCTGACCTCCGCCACCCGTTGCGCCGGCCACATGGTGCCGGATGTCCGATTACTTTCTCAAGAACCGATGCCGTTTCATGGATTCCCCGATCGTCCTGGTAGATGACAAGCACGTTCCGCTGTACCGCATCGTATGGGTCGCTGATTTGCCCCATTTTTGCGGTGAGCCCGACTGCACGCGGGAGGGCCAATACGAGATTCGGCTCGACGTCGATGATTCGGTCTGGACCGGGCTTCACGGGCGTGATGCCGTGTTGGCGAAATTGAACGCCTGGTGCGGTGACCCCGAATCCGACGCACCCGACGATGACCGCGGTTGGTAAGTCGACCACGGTCGGTAATCCGACCGCGTCGCCGAGTTGATAGCGGAGGTTCAATCGCTCGGTACGTCGATCGTAACGGGTTTCCCGAGTATCCAGCTGCCGCCTTGAAACCGTTCGGGCGTCACCCTGACCGGTCCGGTTCCGGTTCGTGAAATCGGGATCGTGAAGGTCGCAGCATCGCCGTCGCTTTCAACGATCCGTCGACCGAGATGGCGGATCGCGACCCGACGATTCCCGCCTGCGGTCGATGTGGCATCCTTTGGCGGTGGTTCTGTATCCGCGTCCGTAGCCTCCTGATCCGCCGGCTCGGCGGAAGACTCCTCCCGATCGGTTGCAGGCTTCGTCGGCGTCGATACCGTGGCGACGATTTCCGGCCTGCCGCTGCTTTCCGCTGCGGGGCGGAGTGTCCATTCGAGCGTCGGGACCGCGACCTCGCTGCGGCCCGTCAGTCGGACCGATTCGATCGTCTTCATTCGTAGCGGGTGGCGGCTGACCGCCGCGATTCGCAACTCATGCTCGCCCGGCGGGATCTCTTGGTGAGGGATCGTGATCTGGGCGACCGGCGGGACGACGTGGACGAGTTTGCCGTCGAGAAAGACCTCGTACTGCTGCACTCGTTGGGCGGCGACTCGCGGCCCCCTCCAAAATTCGACACGAATCCGAACGGACTCGTCATCTTCGGTCAATCGCAGACTGAACGTTTCGCTCTGTTTGTCGCCGAATGGTCGACAGAGCGGATCACCGACGATCAATAGTTGGTACGGCGATTCGACGGCCAAATGGAAGGCTTCGGCCAAGGTACACCCGGCGGCATAGTAGGGATACAACAATGGCGTGGGGAACTTGAATGGCAATGCGTAGGGCTCGGTGACCGTCCCGCTGGTGCCGGCTGCACCGGCCAGCAGCAGCTCAGTCATCGGCGTCTGTGCGTTGTCACGGTGGAGCACGCCACTGGTGCTGGTCAGGTTTTCGACGATTCCGCCGGGTAGGATCGTGTTTCCCGCGGCGGGCCAATCGTAGTTGGCCGACCCCAGCATCGCGCCCATTAAACGGTCACGATCGCGGGGAAGTCGCGCCGGGTCGATCGTCACTTGATGCCCGAGGCTGCGGAGGATCTCTGCGGCCAACGGCACGAGCGGCTTGCGGGTCGTGGAGCGGACGTCGTCGGAATCGCTGAAAAAGAATTCCGCGGATTCACCGCGAGCGTCAGCGGAAACGGCTCGCCGCAAGATCGCTATCGCCTCATCGACCGTGGTGCCACGCCCATGGGTGACTGCTAAAACGATCGACAGCAGGTGGCGGATTCCCTGGTCGGCGTCACCCAGCGGCAGGCCGTTGGTGGCGTAGGTGGTTCGAGCGGAAAACGCGACCGGCGGCATTCTCGCCGGTAACAACGCTGGCAGCTGGTCGAGCAGTTGAACGTATTCAGGGAGCGCGGCGAGCGATTCCCAGACTTCGTCGGGCTGCAACCGGTCACGGTCGATGACACGGGCGTCGGCCAGTCTCTTTAGCGCCTTAATGGCGTCTTCGGAACGATCGGCCTGGGCCAGCCATTCGGCGATTCGCAACAGCAGCGGCCACTGTGCCGGATGTTTTTTCAACAGAGCCTGGCCGGCCGTGATCGCCGCGTCGAACCTTCCGGCTTCCGCGTCAGCAAGCGCCTGCTGCCACTCACCGCGGTCGCTGCCCAGAAACGGGTTGGCCAACAATGCTTTCGTATCACGGCGGGCGTAATGGTTCGCCGCCGGTGACGCGTAGCCGGGGTTTTCGGCGAGTACCAACTGATAGAGCGTCGTCAATCCGTTCAGCGACGCCACGGGGGTGAACCAACGGTCTCGCTCGGTTACCTGATCGAGGTCCGACCGGATATCGATCGCGGTGGGAAAGCCGGCGGAGTAAGCGATCAGATCGGTTTGGCGGCCGAGGCCACGACGGTCGAGTTCCTCGATCAACGGCCGGAGGATCTGGCGACGAAACTGTTCAACGTCGCAGGAAGGCGTGTCCGGGACATCGTCCAGCACGATGATCCCGAGGTCGGGGATGGCACGCAGCGCGGCGTAATGGTTAGCGATCGTCAACGAATCGATCGCATCGCCGTTGACGACCAAGGCCGTACGGAGCGGATCGGTCGCCGCGACCGGATGCGGCCACAGCGTCAACATCGCGAGCAGGCCGAGCAATGACTTGAGCTGATCGTTTACGGACATGATTTTCTTGCCGATCGTTCGGTGCCATCGATTTCATGCTGCTTTCTTCACCGGTCGCTGGCAAGTATCCTGGTCGAAACGGTGACGGCCTGGCCTGCGGGCGACCGGCCGATCCTACCTGAACCGTCCCCCTACCTCAAAGAACACGAAGATGCGATTCCGATTGACCAACCGAGGGCCGGTGTTTCTGCCCGCCCTGTTCGCCGTGATTTGCTTCGGATTTCCGGCTCTGCTGGTGACTACCCCGTCGCCTGCGGCCGAATTGAAATGGGTCCAAAGCGATGAATCGCTCGAGTTGCATGACGGCGATCAGCTGGCGTTTAGCTATCTGTTTCGCAGCGGCAAGAAGCCGATCATCTACCCGTTGGTCGGCCCCGGCGGCGAATCGATGTCGCGGGATTACCCGATGAAGCCTGCTCCCGAGGGCGGCACGACCGACCACATTCACCAACGGTCGATGTGGATGACTCACGGTGAAGTCAACGATATCGATTTTTGGTCGGAAGGGTCCGGCAGCGGCGAGATTCATCACCGTGAAGTCACCTCCAGCGAGGTCAAAGACGGGGTCGGTTCGTTCACCGCCACCGCCGATTGGAAGACGCCCGACGGCGAGGTGCTGTTGTCCGAGAAGAAACGGATCGATGTCCGGTCCGATGCCAAGCGGCGGATGATCGACTTCGAAATCGTGTTGACCGCGGTCGCTGATGAGGTCCATTTCGGCGACACCAAAGAAGGCTCCTTCGGGATTCGGATTCCCGATTCGATGATGGTCGATCGGAAGTTGGGCGGAACGATCATCAATGCCCAGGGCGACGAGGACAAAGAGACCTGGGGCAAGCGATCTCGCTGGGTCGATTACACCGGCCCGGTCGAAGGCGAGACGGTCGGGATCACGATCCTCGAGCATCCGGAAAGTTTCGGCCATCCTTCGCGCTGGCACGTTCGTTCGTACGGTCTGTTCGCGGCGAACCCGTTCGGCGAATTTCACTTTGTCGGGGGTGAGCAGACCGATGGCGTGCGGATCAAGAAGGGCGAATCGATCCGCTTGAAATACCGTGTGGTGCTACACCAGGGCGTTGGCGAGGTCGGGACGATCGAGAACCAGTGGAAGCAGTTCGCCAGCGAGCTGTAGCACGGACCTGGCAGCGACTGACGACCGATCCTGGGCGAGCAACGGAGGCCGCGATTGCAGAGCGAAATCGAGGTTTGGACCGCGGCAGCGGCTCGCGATACGCCAGGCGAACTCGAGTCGCGTTGTCAGCTTTGGCTGACCGAGTCGGAGTGTCGTCGAGCCGATCGGTTCCGGGTCGCGACGGCGCGTAATCAGCACGTCGTCGGTCGCGGTATGGCGCGGCGACTACTGACCCGCGGTTCGGCCGTCGATCCACGATCGGTCGTTTTCGAACCGGCTCCGCATGGCAAGCCGTATGTCGTCGCCCCGGGCGAGGTCGCTCGGCCATTCAACGTCAGCCACACCGACGGATTGGTGTTGTTCGCCGGTGGTCGCTGCGGAGAAATCGGAGTCGATGTCGAGCGTCTGTCGCGTCGGACCGACGTCATGCTGGCCGAGCGTTACTTCGCCACAGCGGAGGTCGAGTACGTCTTCGACCATCGCGACCCGGACCGTCAAAGACTCGCTTTTTTGCGGGTCTGGACGCTCAAGGAGGCCTTGATCAAAGCGATCGGCACCGGACTGACGCTGCCGCTGGCCGACTTTGCGTTTTACGATATCGACGCGGAGCGTCCCCGGGTCCGGATGCTGAAGCCGTCGCTCGGTGATGGCGACGCCTGGCGGTTCATCGCGTTTGCGCCGGCCGACGGCTATGTCGCGGCGCTCGCGCTGGACGTAGCGGCAGCCGATACAATGCCCGGCGATTTAAAACAGGGTCGCTTCGAAACTTGGCTCGGCTTGTCGAACGACGCTTGAACCTTCCCGCACCGAACGCTCCCCTCAGCTCTGGCTCCGCAACCGTTGGCGACGCAACTCTCTCCCGAATCGCTCAATCAGATCAAACGCCTCGACCTGCGGGCGCGGATGATCGTGCGTGGCTTTCTGCAAGGGCTTCATAGCAGTCCGTTTCACGGCTTTTCGGTTCAGTTCAGTGAACATCGCCGCTATCACCGCGGCGACGACCCAAAATTGATCGATTGGTTGGTCTACGCGAAAACCGATAAGTACTACGTCAAGCGATTCGAGGCGGAGACCAACCTGACCGGTTTTTTGGTGATGGACCTGAGCCAGTCGATGGGATTTACGGGGTCTCAGCAGATGACCAAGTTCGAATACTCGGTCTGCCTCGCCGCATCGCTCTGTTATCTGATGACGATGCAGCAGGACCCGGTCGGGCTGATCACCTTCACCGACCGAGTCAACGCCAGCCTGCCGCCGCGGAGTCGGCGGGGGCATTTCGCCGACGTCCTGGCCCACCTTTCGAAAATGACGCCCTCAGGTGAGACCGATTTGCCGGGCTGTTTGACGCGGGTCGCGGCGATGCTCCGCCATACCAGTTTGATCATGCTGTTCTCGGACCTGCTGGGCGACCCGGCAACGACCCTCTCCGCATTGGCCCGTCTACGGCACGGTGGGCATGACGTGATCGTCTTTCACGTCCTCGATCAGGCCGAAGTCGACTTCCCGTTCAGCGGTCCGGTCGAGTTTGAGGACCCCGAAACCGGTGAACTATTTCAAGTCGACGCCGGCGGCTTCCGAGACGAATACCTGTCCGAACTCGACGCCTTTCGCACGGCCTATCGAGAGGGATGCGGAAAACTGCAGATCGATTACGTCCCGCTCAGCACCGAGATGCCGTTCGACAAGGCGTTGACCGAATACCTGATCAATCGACAGTCGCGTTTCTAGTGACCGGCATTGAAGATCGACCGATCCGCATCGCCAGACCGATCAAGATCGCCACGATCAGACATAGCGTGATCGCCGAGATGCCGATCGGGATTTTCGATAAGAACAACAACGGTAGCCCGATCGTCACCAACCCACCGCCGACGAAGGGGGCCGACAGCGGTGCGGCTAAGGCGTAATGCTTAGCGGCGTCGGACCGTAGTTGCGGATCGACCAGACGCAGCAGGACGAACCCCGTCGCCGTCGTTCCGGTGCTCATCCCATAGTTGATCAAACCGAGTTCGAACCAGTGGGAGCGGGGCAGAATCCGCGGCGACAAGATCAGCAGACAGACCGCCGACCACAACGACCCACCGACAAACAGCACGGTCACCGGGAACAACAGCGCGGCGACCGCTTCGAGGTTGAGTGTCGTGATCGCGGCGACCACCAACAGGTCCATCGCCCAGGTGCTGATCCGGCCCGAAGCGACCCCGTCCATCCAGTGGGGCCGACCGAACAGCATCAAAGCCCGGCTGACCAACCAACCGCCGAACAGCGTGTAGATGAACAGCGGAAAGCTGCCGACCAACGAAGCCATTCGTAACCGACCGCTCATCGACGAATCGTCCACGGTCTCGGTCCGGTTGCGTTCGGTTGGCGTGCCGGCGGTCGGCTCCGCAGAGGCCGAATCGGCAGCCGTGTCGGTGGCGACCACGATTGAGTCCCACCACCGCGCCGATTCGCCGACCAGCCATTGACCGCCGCTACCGATCAGAAAAGCGGCCGCGATCCAAGCGAATTGACGTGGATAACGGATCAACCATGTTTCCTCTGCCGCTTTCGTTGAGTGGGGCGGCCCGGTTTCATCGGCCGCTTCAGGGCCATGAGACGAACTCGCATCGCTGGCTGCCAGAACCGCCGAGCCGCCGTAACCTGACCAACGAGACCGGAATACGAAATTGATCCAAAAAATTCCTGAGATGGTGCCATAGACGAGTCCCACGGTCGCCATCAGCATGCCGAGATCGCGTCCTGACGGGAAGTCGATCGCGGGGGTCACAAAGACCTGGCCCATCGCCGCGGCGGTGCCGTGCCCACCAGCGAACCCGGTTTCGATCAGCATCCCGAAGGCATTGGGAAGACTCGGGTACAGAGGTTGAATGATTAACCAAGTCAGAGTTACGCCGATCGCGGTTTGGCCCAAAGCGATGATCCAAACCATCAGCGCTTCGCTGCCGGTCGCCCGAAACCCGAGTCGCATCGCGCCCGACGACCGTTGCAACAGCATCGCCGCGAAAACGACGGCGATCAGCACGCCCGGCCAGTCACGCAGTGAAGCGGCAGCCAGGTCCAACGGCAAGGCGATCAGCGGCGGCGGCGACAGAAGATCAGCCGTTTGCACAACCGCCAGTCCGACCGTGCCGGCGATCACCGACGCCGGGATGTAAATCCGCTCAAAGACCGCGAAGCCGTCACGCAGACGTTGACCGATGGCGAGCAGTCCGCCGACCAACAGGCAGGCGATGATCAGCGACGACACGTCGTCTCACTCGGCTTGTGCGGACGGACAAATGGAAACTCGGCGACACAGGAAAAACTGGCCGACCGATCAAACACCGGCAGCGGCCGCGTCGCGACGGTTCTCAAACGCGGTGATCTGCTCCTCGTGCAACAGCGTTTGGGCGATGTCGTCCAATCCGTTCAAGAGGTTGTGTCGACGCGACGGGTCGATCTCGAACCCGCAAGCGAACCCGTGTTCATCGGATACCCGTTGTTGCTCGAGGTCGACCGTCAATCGATACGGCGAATGCTTCTTCGCACGGGCGAACAATTCGTCGACTTGGTCGGCGGGCAAGACGATCGGCAGAAAGCCGTTCTTGAAGCTGTTGTTAAAGAAGATGTCGGCGAACGAGGGGGCGATCACGCAGCGGAACCCGTAATCGTCCAGCGCCCAGACGGCGTGTTCCCGGCTGCTGCCGCTGCCGAAGTTCTTGCGGGCGACCAAGATCGAAGCGCCTCGAGTCTGCGGCTGATTCAACTCGAAGTCGGGGTTGGGAGTCGTCCCGTCTTCGGCGAACCGCCAATCGAAAAAGAGGAATTGGCCGAATCCGGTCCGCTCGATCCGCTTGAGGAACTGCTTGGGGATGATCTGGTCGGTATCGACGTTGGCACGATCCATCGTCGCGACCAAGCCGGAATGCACGGTGAAAGATTTCATGACTTGTAGTCCCAATCGCGGATGTCGACGAAATGCCCCTCGATGGCTGCGGCCGCCGCCATCGCCGGACTGACCAGATGGGTCCGGCCGCCCTTGCCCTGGCGGCCTTCAAAATTGCGGTTACTGGTACTGGCACAACGCTCGCCCGGCGCCAACTTGTCGGGATTCATCGCCAGACACATGCTGCAACCGGCTTCGCGCCAATCGAAACCGGCCTCGATGAAGACCCGGTCGAGGCCTTCCTGCTCGGCTTGGCGTTTGACCTGGCCGCTGCCCGGCACGACCATCGCGTTGACCGTACCGGCGACTCGATAGCCTTTGGCGACCGCCGCAGCGGCTCTCAGGTCTTCGATCCGGGCGTTGGTGCAACTGCCGATGAAGACGCGATCGAGCGTCACCTCGCGGAGCGGTGTGCCGGCGGTCAGCCCCATGTACTGCAACGCCGATTCGGTCGATTTGCGTTCGGTCGCATCGGAAAAATCGGCCGGTGACGGAACCTGGTCGCCGATCCCCAGCACCTGGCCTGGATTCGTACCCCAAGTGACTTGCGGCTGAATCTCTTCACCTCGAAAGGCGAGCGAGCGGTCGAAACGGGCGCCGGGATCGCTCGGCAACTGCCGCCAACATTCTACGGCGGCATCGAAAGCGGCCCCTTGGGGTGCTTCGGGTTTACCGCGCAGGTAGTCAAAAGTGATCTCGTCGGGGGCGATCATGCCGGCCCGAGCGCCGGCCTCGATCGACATGTTGCAGACCGTCATCCGTTCTTCCATCGACAACGCGCTGACGCAGTCACCGGCGTACTCCAAGACATAACCGGTCCCGCCGGCGGTTCCGAGTTTGCCGATCAGGTAGAGGATCATGTCCTTCGCGGTGACGCCCGGAGGCAGTTTTCCGTCGACCCGCAACTCGAAGGTCTGCGGCTTAAACTGCAACAGCGTCTGCGTCGCCAGCACATGTTCGACCTCGCTGGTCCCGATCCCGAAGGCGAGCGCCCCGAATGCGCCATGAGTCGCGGTGTGGCTGTCGCCGCAGACGATCGTCATCCCGGGTTGGGTATATCCGTTCTCGGGACCGATGACGTGGACGATTCCCTGCCGCACGTCGCCGATATCGAACAGTCGGATGCCGAACTGCTGACAATTCTCACGCAGCGTTTCGATCTGCTTACGGCTGATCGGGTCAGCGATCGGCAACGATCGGTCGCTGGTCGGGACATTGTGATCGGGCGTCGCGATCGTCCGCTCGGCGCGGCGGACCTGCCGTCCGTTAAGCCGCAGCCCTTCAAACGCTTGCGGGCTGGTTACCTCATGGACGAGGTGCAGGTCGACATACAGGATCGCAGGCTGACCCGACTCGGCATGGACAACGTGTGAATCCCAGATTTTGTCCAGCATCGTTCGCGGGCTGGACGTCGCGTCGGCAGGGGCAGACATGGACGGGGTCGAGTGGGGTTAAAAGTGAGAAACTGCGGTGATCGTTCCGCCAGAGTCTATCCAATCGCGATCAAACTGGGCAGGGTCGACTAAGGGGCGTTTTCGGCGAACGTTCCGTGGGTCCAAACCACCTCTGCCGGAGGCGTCAACGGATAAACGCCGATACTTCGATCACCCCATTCACCGTCGACGCTGTAACTCCAGCCGGTTCCGCCGGTCGTCCCCGATTCGCCGATCGATTCGACGAAGGTGGTGGCGCCAGAACCGACGATCTTGACCACCGGTTCGTCGACCCGCGACATGACCTCGGCGAGTGTCGTTCCCGCGGCGACGTCCTCGAACCGGTGTCGATACTCACCATCGGCCGACCGGATGATCACTTCGACAGGCCCGCTCGCGACCTCCGCGGACGAGTCAGAATCCGCGGTCGCTGCGGACTCCACAGGCTGTCGCGAACAACCTCCCGTCGCGACACTCAACAACAGAGTGAACGCCAGCGGCCACGCTTGTGAACGTATCGAAGCCAGCGGGCGATCGCTCGGCATCGCCGAAAGTAGCGTGGTTATCAACATGGCGAAAACGTGGGTAACAATGTCAGAGATTGAAGGGACGTCGAGCGAATCGGGCGATTCTCGACCGGCCGGCGGGTCGTGCCACGGGGGCTGACCTTGGTTTACCATAATGCAATGAATCTGAAACCCACGACCGAGTTGCCCGATCCTGACTTAGCGGCGTTTCGTACCGGCCCGATCGCGTTGGCCGGTGCCGGCGTGGTCGGTCGGGCGATCCTGGCCGACTGCTTGTCGCACGGCTTCGACGCGATCCTGATGGACACCGCCCCCGACGCCGTGGTGCGGGCGGTCGCCGAGATCGCCGCTGAGCATCCGGCGGTTGCCGGCGCCGCGACCGCCAGCCCGCTGCCTGGGTTGGTTGCCCATCGCTTCGGTCACGGTCATGGAGGCTCCGGGCCTCCACCCATTTTGATCGAATCGATCTCCGAAAAACTGGAGCTCAAACAGCGGTTCTTCGCGATGGCAGCGACGACACTGGGTCACTCCTGCATCTTGGCCACGAACACATCGAACCTCAGCGTGGCTGAAGTTTTTTCAGCGATCCCCGAGCACCCGCATTGCTTGGGGATGCACTTCTTCATGCCTGTCGCGCAGCGGCCATTGGTGGAATTGATTGCACGCACGGCGCAGCCCGCACGCTCGCCGGGTGAGATCGGCGCGACCAGCGGGTCGTTTGGGTCGGAGGTGATGTTGACAGCCGCGACGACCGTCAGGCGTTGCCAGGATTTGGCGATCGCACTCGGCAAGCGTTCGTTGCAGACACGCGACAGCCCTGGTTTCGTCGTCAATCGGTTGCTGGCGCCGTACCTCAATCAGGCGTTGTTATTGCTCGGCCGCGGGGTCACGGCCGAGATGCTCGGCGTTGCCGCGACCGGCTTCGGGATGCCGTTTTCACCGCTGCGTTTGATCGACTTGATCGGAATCCGCACCGCATTCGATTCGGGGCGAGTCTTTTGGCGACACTTTCCCAAACGGATCGACCCCGCGCCGATCCTTTCGGGGATGATCAAAGCGGGACGATTGGGGACCGCATTCGGCGGCGGTTTTTTGATCGCCGACGACCGTCTGGCCCCGCAGGCTGCCGACGTGGTCGACAAGTATGCTCGTGATCAGCGGCAGTGGACCGAGCAAGAAGTGACCGGCTGGCTGGCGATCCCGATGTGGATCGAGGCGGCCGAGATTCTTCGTAGTGGTGTGGTCGAGTCGTTTGACGCGATCGAATTGGCGCTTTCCGGTGGGCTCGGTTTTGGCCGCCCGGACGGCTTTTTTGCCTATTTCGATTCGCTCGGTGCGACCGCGATGGTGGCGTTAATCGATTCCGCCGCATCCGCCTCGCCACGCGGAATGGCGGCATTTTCGGCCGGGAACGGGTTGATCGATTGTCTGCGAAACGGCGAAACACCGTCGTCGGCGATCAGGAATTATGTGGCTAGCGGAGATCGCGAATCAGTCCGCCTGAGCGATTCGCTTGCCGCCGGCGCGACGAATCGAGGAGGTCAACCTTGACCCGACCTCAAATCACGATTCGCGGGCTGCTGATCCTGATGGCCACGATCGTGTTGACAATCACCTATGTCGGCAACTTCATCCGCATGCGGTCGGCGGAGGCTGAACTCGCTCGGCTGCGTGACGAGGTCGGGTACCTTGAGGCCAGCGACGCCGATGAGATCGCCGCGGTCCGCGTCGCTTCGACCGAACCGCTCGTTTGGCAATCGCGGATTCGGGTCCCCAAGGGCGCGGCATATCGGGTGGCGTATAGCGCGGTTTGGGGCCAGGCGAAGCAAGCCCCCGAGTGGTTCGCGGCCCAGCGGGTTCCTGAGGGCGAGTCGTTGATCACCGTTCGTGTTTTGAAGGACCCGCGCGACGACCGCTGGAAAATCACCACGATCGTCCGTCATGCCGGCGGGGTCAGTCGGATCGGGACGGCGCTGCCCGAAGAATTAGCAACCGTATTTCGTGGCACGCACGACGTGATGAGTACGGGGGTGGGGCGTCAAACCGTCTCGCGGTCGGCCGGTGAATCGATCCGACTGTTCGACGAGCGGTACTTCGCCGGCTCGTCAATGCTGCTCTACGGTGACCAAGGCCCCGCTGAAGACTTAGTCGGAATCTACGCCGAACTGCAACCCGACGATCAGCCGTTGAACCCGGCGGTCGCCCGGTCGCGTCGCTGATCAGTCGAAGGGAGGTGGTTCCTGATGCAGGATCGCCAACGCATTGGCCGCCGCATGTTGTTCGGCGTCCTTTTTGTTGTTGCCCCAAGCCGGTTGAAACTCTTCGCCGGCGATCACGGCCGACACGCGAAACCGTTTGCGATGATCGGGGCCCGATTCGGTCACCAGGCGATAAAAGGGCGTGCTCGATCGTTCGCGTTGGGCGTATTGTTGGAGCAGCGACTTGTAATTCCCGCTGCCCCGCCCTTCGATCGCCGTTCGAACTTCGCTGGCGAGCCATTTCCGCAGTCGACTGTGGACGACGTCGAGTCCAGCGTCCAAAAATAACGCCGCGACCACCGCTTCGAAGACGTCGCTGACGAGCGACTTCGGAAACCCCCGGCCGCGGATGATCCCTTTGCCGACGATCAGGCAATCGTCCAAGCCGAGTTCGCAAGCGACCTTTCCGCAGGCCCGGCGGCTGACGACCGCCGATTTGATTTTCGTTAAGTCGCCTTCGCTGTACTCGGGATATTCCTCGTACAACCATTGGCATACCACCATTCCCAGCACGCTATCGCCGAGGAACTCCAACCGTTCGTTGTTGCCGAGCCGATGCGCCGCACCCGAAGCGTGGGTCAGTGCGGATTGCAGCAGGCTCAGATCGGTAAACCGGTGTTCGACGATCCGCTGACACCGCTCGATCTTCTCATCGATCGTTTCCTCGGGTTCGCCAGCGTCGGCACAGCTTGAGTCGTCGGGGTCCGATTGCGGACGAATGCCTGCGGGCTGCATGAATGTACGACTCAGGGATCTCGGGTACCAACAACACGTCACCGCCGGCCAAGCTATCCACATCGATCGATCGGCCATCCGCTCGGCCGACTAACCGACTAAAATCGGGCGATCTAGCGTATCGAGATCGTTCGCAAATCGCTAGCACAGGTCCCGGTCAATCGAGCGATTTTGCACCGTTTTTATCGCATTGACCGCACATCGTACCCCCCTCCCTTGCGTGGCGGTCGCGTCTGTCGAAGACGGAAAGGCTGGATAGCCGGCATTCCGCGACCCGATCTAATCATTCAGGGGCGTCGTGACGAGGCAATGGCTCAGGGAACGCTCCGTTTCGGTTGTATTGCGAGCCTCGCACCCGTACAATGAAGCGGTTGCAAGTGGCGTTGAAAAACGTCGCTCTGTCCCGCCCTGACCTTCCCACCTCCGACCGGACCGGCGACCGATTTGCCAGCGTCCCGTCCCCGCCAGCCGATTTGCTTTCATGATCGTTTACTCCTGCCGTCTTCTGATGCCCATCTTAGTGGCACTCGGCTCGTTCACGCTGTCAGCCCAGGCTGATGACGCTCGGGTTGCGAAGTGGCAGGGCGAGGGTTGGCAGCTGTTACAGACCTACTGCATCGATTGCCACAACGCCGATTATCAGGAAGCGGAACTCGACCTTTCGCCGTTCGAAGAACTGTCGCATGCCGAGGCGAATCCCGATTTGTGGAATCGGGTGCTGCAGATGGTCCGTTTTGGGGCGATGCCTCCGGACGACGCGGCGCTGCCCTCGGACGAAGAACGACGAACGTTGGGCGATGCGCTGGACAATGCCGTCTTTAACGTCACGTGTGATCTGCGGCCAAAGGCCGGACGGGTCACGGCCCGCCGGCTGAACCGAGTCGAATACAATCACTCGATCCGTGATCTCTTCGGTGTCGATCTCGACGTGACCGCCGATTTTCCTTCCGACGAAGTTGGGGGCGGTTTCGACAATAACGCCGACGTTTTGGCGATGCCGCCGATGTTGCTCGAAAAGTACGTCGACGCGGCTGAGAAGGTCGCTGCGGCGGTCTTGTTCGATCCCAATTCGCTAAAGAAGCAAACGCTCGAGATGAGCGGCGAACGGATCGCGATCGTCGGTGAGGGGCATACCGAATCGTTTTACGGCCGGTTGTTTCCCTCCGAATCGTTTGCATGGGTCGAGTTTGAACTCGATCTGCCGGGCGTCTACCGGGTCCGGTTGACCGGTACGGCGGCTAGCAAAGAGCGGGCTCCTCAGGGTGTCGCGGTCTACGATGCCGAGGGTAAGCCGTTGTTCGCCGATGCCTTCCGGCACGCCGACGACGGTGGCAATCAATCGTCCTCCTTCAGCCATGAGTTCCCAGCCGGCCAGACCCGGTTGATTGTGGCCACGGTCGAAGGCTTGCCCGAAGACATCAAGGAACTCGACCTCAGCAGCCTCTCCCGCTTCGACGGCATCGACCGGCTGGATGAAGCTGCGCTGGCCGAGGGGCGAGAGCTGTTCGAAAAGTCGTTGGAGGTCAACCGTGAGATCGATTGGGAATCGATGGACTTCGTGTTCCGCAAATTGTCGATCGACGGTCCGAGTGATTTTCCCAAAGAAGCCCTGCCTCCGAGTCAGTCGGAAATTGTCAAACGGGTGCCGAACCGACGCGGTGATCGCTACACCGAAGTCGAACGATCGGCCAAGGTTTGCTTGAAGCCGCTGCTCGAACGTGCGTTCCGCGGCCCGGTCGATGAGGATACGGTCGATCGCTACGCCGGCTTGGTCAAAGCGGCCACCGACCGGGGGGCTTCGTTTCACCGTGGTTTACAAGACGCGATCACCGGAATGCTGGTTTCGCCACGCTTCCTGTTCCGGGTCGAACTGCCCGCCCCAGGCATCGAGCCTGATGAGCAGGGCGAGTATCGCCTGACCGATTTTCAATTGGCGACCCGGTTGTCGTATTTTCTCTGGAGCAGCTTGCCAGACGAAGAGTTACTCAAGTTGGCGAAAGACGGCAAGTTAAAAGATGCGGAAGTCCTGTCGCGGCAGATCGACCGCATGCTCGCCGATGATCGCTCAAAATCTCTATCCCAACAGTTCGCGGCCCAGTGGCTGGGCTTGCGTAATTTGGATGGCATGCCACGTGACCCGGCGTTGTTTCCAACCTACAGCCCGGAATTGGTCGAATCGATGATCGGCGAGACCGAGCGGCTGTTCATGGATGTTCTGCGGAACAATCGGCCGGTCGGCGAACTGCTCGATGCCGATTACACCTATGTCGATGCGCGATTGGCAGACTACTACGGGCTCGATCGCCCCGCGGATGCGGCTGACGAGGAATTCGTCCGAGTCGATCTGGTCGATAGCCCGCGGCGGGGAATCCTGACACATGCCAGTGTGCTGACGTTGACCAGCTATCCGACGCGGACCAGTCCCGTGCTGCGGGGTAAATGGATTCTCGAAAGTGTGCTCGGCACGCCGCCACCCGAACCGCCACCGAATGTCCCCGAGCTAGAAGCGAATGAAGAGGCGACGGCTCATTTAAGTGTCCGCGAGCAATTGGCGATTCACCGGGCGAACCCGTCGTGTGCGTCGTGCCATCGTGTGATGGATCAACTCGGCTTCGGCTTCGAAGATTTCGACGCGATCGGCAATTACCGCGGCGGCGACGGTGTCGACGCTTCGGGCGAATTGCCCGGCGGTCGCAGCTTCAACGGCGGTAAAGAGCTCGCCGAAACCTTACGAAAATCGGAGTCTTCGAGGTTCGCGATGACCGCCACCGAGAAACTCCTCGCCTTCGCGCTCGGCCGGGAATTGTCTCCCGCCGATCGCTGTATCACCGAGCAAATCGCCGGCGAAAGTGAAGCCGACGATTTCCGTCTGGCCGACCTGCTCAAGCGGGTCGTCGCCAGCCGTCCGTTCCAGTACTTTCAAGCAGAACCAGGAGCCAGCCATGACTCACAATGACGCCCGAAAAACGATCTCCGGCGGCAACCTTTGGGGCCGCAGCCTCAGCCGTAGGACGTTGCTGCGAGGCAGTGGTGCCGTAATGGGGCTGCCCTGTCTCGAAGCGATGATGCCGCTGTCTCGAAGCGCGTACGCCGCGCCGACCGATGAGTCGAAGCGACCGGTGCGGATGGCGATGTTGTTCGTCCCCAACGGTGTGATCCAACCGAAGTGGCAATGCGAAGGGGTCGGCGAAGATTGGCAACTGTCTGAAACGCTGTCGCCTCTGGCGGCGATGAAGTCGAAACTGAATGTGATCGACGGCTTGGCTCAGGACAATGGCCGAGCCAAGAAGGACGGCGCTGGCGACCACGCCCGTGCTGCGGCGACTTACTTGACTGCGGCTCGCCCGCTGAAGACGTCCAGCCGCGTAAGCCTCGGTGTCTCCGTGGACCAGGTATGTGCCGAGCAGCTACAAGGCCAGACACGCTTGGCATCGATCGAGTTGGGACTGGTGGGCAGCCGCAACGCCGGCAGCTGCGATTCCGGATATAGCTGTGCCTATTCGTCGAACATCTCCTGGCGCAACGAAACCACGCCGATGGCGAAGGAGACGATCCCGAGGCTCGCTTTCGAACGATTGTTCGGATCGGGCGACACCCACGAACGGCGGGAACGTAATGAAGTGCGGCGGAGCATTCTCGATGTCGTCTCGCACGACGCCAAGAAGTTGATCAGCAAGGTCGGTGATACCGATCGCCGTAAGCTGGATGAGTACTTCAGTGGCGTTCGTGAGCTGGAGATGCGGATCGAGCGGGCCGAACAGCAGGACCGCGAGGCGTTGCCCGACCTGGAAGTCCCCTATGGCCGAGTCGAAGCGTTTCGTGAACATGCCCGGTTGATGTTCGACCTGATGGTCGTCGCCTTCCAAACCGATGCTACCCGTGTCGCGACCTTCATGCTCGACAACGCAGGCGGCAATCGCAGCTACAGCGAAGTCGGTGTGAAAGAAGCTCACCACGGGCTCAGCCACCACCGCAACGATCCCGAGACGGTCGCCAAGATCGAGAAAATCGACCGTTACCTGGTCGAGCAATACGCGTACTTCCTCGAGAAGCTCGATTCGGTCGATGATGGCGACGGCACGCTGCTCGATAATTCGATGGTCCTCTACGGCAGCGCGCTGGGCGACGGCAATCGCCACACCCACCACGACCTGCCGATCATTCTCGCCGGCGGGGCCGGCGGGCAAATTCAAACCGGGCGGCGATTGCAATACGAAGCCGATACGCCGATGAGCAACCTGTTCTTGTCGATGCTCGACGCGATGGGTACGCCGACCGACGTGCTCGGCGACAGCAACGGTCGACTGCCGGGTCTGGCGTAAAGTTCCTGCGACCGTCGCGTCGCATTTGAAACGCGCTGCGAACCCACCTTCCGGCTGCTCGCCGGAAGGTGTGGTTCATTCCTGCCCGGCCAACTGGCGTCCTTTTGGCCAAATCTGCAGAATCACGCCTTCGCCGGGATCGTCGTCACCGAGCGGATAGGAGTCGGCGACACGGACTTGCAATCCGTTCATCGCGCCGTGGTGTCTCGCCTCACCACGTTCCTCAACCCATTTCGGCCCCTTGATCGCCAACATGCGGTCGATCGACGACCAATGCGGTTCGACCCATTGGCAGAGTTTCCGCAAGGAGCCAACAGCCCGGCAAACGACGGTGGTGAAGCGGAAATCTTCCAGCAGCTCCTCGCCGCGAGCCGCGTAAACAGCGATCGGCAATTCGAGGTCGGTCACCATCTCGTCGAGAATCTTGGCCCGCTTGCCGACCGATTCGGCCAACGACACCTTCACGTCCGACCGCAGGATCGCCAGCGGAATCCCCGGGACGCCCGCACCGCTTCCCAGATCCAAGACGTCTTCACCGGTGACGATCAATTCGGACAGTCGCAAGCAATCCCGCAGGTCCCGGCCGACGAACAGGTCCCACGTCGTGTGACGCGTCATGTTGATCTGCTCGTTCCATTTCCAGACCGAACGGACGTAGGTTTCGAGGCGTTCGGCTTGCTCGCTCGGCAAATCGTAACCATATTTCGAGAGGCTAGACGCAAACTCGGGATCAATCATGCGGGACAGCAAAAGACTGGGGGAGTGTGGAAACCGCTGTCGCGGTCTCGTGACCGCACATCCGCGATCAAGTGGTTGCGCGACCAAGTGGGGGCAACCTGGCAATGGGCGATCTTTGTAATCCGCTGACCAAGAGTCCGCCAGTCCTTCGTCCACTCATGGATTACCAGACTGTTCCTGATCTGTTCGATTCGGGAATTTCCCAAGCTAACGGTCCATTCGATTGATTTATCGTCACTGTTTACGCCCGTTGTTGTTTCGGCTCGATCCCGAACTGGCCCATGCGGCGACCGTCGAGTGCTGTCGTTGGACGGGCAGGCTGGCGCCATTGCGTTGGCTGGCCTCGCAGATGTTCGAAGACGCGAGTAACGAGTGCTTGCGGAGCGAGTTGGCGGGGCTGCCTCTGGCCAACCCGATCGGGTTGGCGGCCGGTTGGGACAAGAGCGGCCGGGCGCTCGGCATGCTCGGCCACCTCGGCTTCGGTTTCGCCGAAATCGGCTCGATTTCGGCGCGGCCTTCGATCGGTAACCCCAAACCGCGTCTGTTTCGCCTGCCCGATCAGCGAGCGATCGTCGTCAACTACGGGTTGCCCAACGACGGTGCTGGAATGGTCGCCCGACGATTGGCTGCTCGTCAGCGGCGGATTCCGATCGGAGCCAATATTGTGAAGACGAACGATGGTCCGGGGGCGGCAGCTGCCGGGGACGATGAGATTCTCGATGACTATTGCCACAGCGTCGCGACGTTGGCACCGTGGGCCGACTACCTGACGCTGAACCTCAGCTGTCCCAATGCGTCTGGTGGCAAGGACTTCTTTGCCGCAACCGGCAACATCGGCCGGTTGCTGGAGCGATTGGCGACGCTATCGATCGCTTGTCCCGTTTTTCTCAAGCTCGCCCCAAACGACGACCTCGAAGAATTGCGGCGGATTCTGGCCGAGGTCGAGCCTTTTGACTTCGTCCGCGGTTTTCTCTTTAACCTGTCTCCGGGCAAACCGCCGGCTCTGCAGTGGACCGGCCCGATCGGCGACTTGGGAGCGATGCCCGGCGCGGTCTCCGGCGCTCCGGTCGGACCGCTCATCGACCGCTGCATCGCGCGATTGGCGTCGCTGATCAACCGACGACGGTATGTGATCATCGGTGTCGGTGGCATTTTCAACGCCGAAGATGCCTACCGAAAGATTCGCTTGGGCGCCTCGGCACTACAGCTTTACACAGCATTGGTTTACGAAGGTCCCGGCGTAGTGCGCCAGATCAACCGGTCGTTGGTCGAACTGCTGCACCGAGACGGATTCAGCCATATCAGTCAGGCGGTCGGCATCGACGCCGGGTCTGGTCGCGTCTGATTTCGGGAGCGGCTTGTGGGTGTTAAACTGTGAAGCGACTGAACGCTTTGTCCTGCCCCATTTCCGAGCCGGTTATGCATTCTCAATCGTTTCCGCGGCCTTGGACGCCGTATCGTGTCGCACTCTTGTCGGTCGGACTGGTGTTGTCGACGTTCCTCGGCGATGTTGGCGGCGGCGAGTTCAATGCGGTGCTGAGCATTGGCGACGCGGCTCCGCGTTGGGAATCGCTGGAAGGCGTCGACGGCGAGCGGCACTCATGGGACGATGTGGCTGGCGCCGATTGCGTCGTGGTCGCATTCACTTGCAACAGTTGTCCCTATGCGGTCGACGTGGAGGACCGCTTGATCGCTTTGGCCAAGCAGTTTCCTGGCGATGCGGTCAAAGTGGTCGCGATCAATGTCAACTTAATCGACGACGATTTGCTGCCGGCGATGAAGACGCGGGCCCAGGTCAAGTCGTTTCCCTTTCCCTACTTGCACGATCCGTCGCAGCAGATCGCTCGCGATTTTGGTGCGATCAAGACGCCCGAGTTCTTCGTGCTCGATTCCGAGGGGCGAGTCGTCTACATGGGGTCGCTTGACGATAGCCCCGATGGGAAATCGGTCGGCACTCGCTATGTCGCTGACGCGGTCGCGGCGGTCTTGGCGGGTGACCAGGTCGAAACGCGTGAGACCGTGCCGATCGGCTGTCGGATCCGCTATAGTCGGGCCTCAGGTCGCGGACGTTGATGTCGTCGTTCGCTCCCCTGCTCCTTCGCATCCGCAATGGGAAATCCGACTTGTTCCGCTTTACGTCTGCCGCTGGCCGTCGAGTTTCGGGTTGCGGACATACCAGTCGACTTTTCGGCATGGTGCTGGCCTGTTCGCTGGCGGTGTTGGCGTGCCCGCAACCGCCGGTGCGGGCGGATGACGGCGTTGAAGTGCTGACGCTCGGATCACCGACGGGGTTAAAGTCGTTATCGCCAGGGCGGTGGGGATTGGTGAAGATCGTGGTCGCCAATCGATCCGATTCGGCGGCGACGGTGCGAGCGACGGTTAATTTGAAGCCGATACCCGATTTGCGGTTCGGCCGTGACGTTTGGATACCGGCGCGTTCCGTGCGGACCACCACGATTCCGCTCTATCTGCCGACGGAAATCGAAGGAGAGACGCAGTTTGAAGTCGTTCGGCGGGTCGTTTCTGGCGGTAGGCTATCCAATTCACTGGGAAGTGGCGGTTTAGTACCGGTCGCGTCCGACGGTGCGACGGCTTTTATCGACGATAGCATCACCGATGAACTGCTCGGCGGTTCAGCTGAAAAGGATGCCGGCTACGAGGCCGTACTGGCGATGCGGGAGGCCCGCGGGTTCACTCGCACGCTGATCCTGCCGGGCGATCGACTTTTGCCAGCAGCGATCGAGGGTTGGGATTCGGTGCGTCATATCGTCGTTGCTGGGAAGCGGTTGGCGGACGAGCCCGGCGCGGCGGCGGCTTTGCGAGGCTGGGTTTCCGAGGGCGGCCGAATGTGGATTCAGCTCAATCGGACCGATATCGAGACATTGCGGACGTTGTTCGGATCGGCCTTGGAGATTGCCGTCGTCGACCGTGTGCCGCTGACCAGCTTTCGGATCCAAGAACCACAATCAGGAATGCTCTATCCCGAACTCGCCCGTGAGCAACCGGTCGAATTGATCCGTGCCTTCGTCGAAGGCGGTACGGTTCGGTTTTCGGTCGACGAGTGGCCGGTGGCCGTCGAGTTTCCCTATGGACGGGGCCGAGTACTGGTCACTCTGCTGGACGCTCATGGTTGGATGCGGCCACACGACCCGAGTGACGCGCAATACGACAATTCGAACCCGCTGGCTTACACCGATTTTCGTGCCTTGGAACCGCTCGACGAGTTGTCCGATCGATTCTTTGCGGTCGACGAAGCGGATGAACTCGATACCGAGGTGATCGCCGGATATGTGACGGATCGGATCGGCTATCGCATCCCGAGCCGCGGTACGGTGTTGGGAATCTTGGGGATGTTTTGCGCCGTGATCCTCGCTGGCGGGCTCTGGCTGGTACTCCGTCATCAATTGGAACGATTGTCTTGGTGGGCCGTCGGTTCGGCGTTGATCGCGACTTCATGGTTGCTCGGCTTAGGACTATTCTACCGGGGTGAAATCGAACCGACGATCGCCGAACTGCGGTTGATCGAAGTCTCTCCCGCGACTGGCGGTTTTTCGTCCACCGGCGCCGTCGCGGTATTCCAGCCGGATCAGTACCTTGCCGATTTTCGTGCCGTTGATACCCGCATCGACCCACGGATGTCTGATTTGAGCGGAAAAATTCGCGAATTCATTTGGGATGACGCGGGCAACTGGAAGTGGGACGGGACGACGCTTTCTCCCGGCGTGACGCTGATTCGCAGCGACACGGTCGGAACAGCGAGTACGCCCGTTCATGCCCGGGCATCGATCGGTGCCGATGGGCTGCAAGGGATCGTCGATATCGCCGGCCTCGCCCCAACACCAACAAAAGCCGATCAAGCGAGCCGCGATGGCCGAGAGTCCGGCGGTCGACCGACGCTCAGTGACGGTTTACTGGTGTTTCCGAATTCACCGCTGATGGCGGTCAACCTGCGACCCGATGGCAGCTTCACCAGCGGTGAGACCGATCGTCTCTCGGTCGGCCAGTTCGGTAATACGGTCTTGGTCGATGACGAGCAGTTGCGGCGTCAACGATTGTTCCGTCGGTGGTGGGATCGACAGCGGGACCGAGAGCGGGAGCGGGGCGAGATTCGGCAACCGACGCTGGTGGCTTGGACCGGCGACGCGGCAGCTGGATTGACGTCCGCCCAGGCCGTCGAGCGGATTTCAAGCTCCTTGGTGTCGATCCCATTGGAATTATTGCGGACGCCGCCCGAACGAACGGTTTCAATACCATCACCGCTGATCCGCACCCGTTCCGTCACCGGCGAGGCGGGGCAATCGCCGGCGTTTGATAACCAGACCGAGAGTTGGAATCCGGGAAATACACGGTCGTCCGACGTGCGACTGCGATTCCAAGTCCCCGAAGTGGTGCTACCGCTGCGGGTCGAATCGGCCGAGCTGTCGATCGACTGCAATATCCCTTCTCGGGTATTGGAAGTTTTTTCGATTCGAGACGGAAAACGGACATCGGTCGGCCGTTTTTCGAATCCTTCGGGGGTGTTCGAAGTGACGATCAGCGATCGTGCGGGGTTGGAGTTGGATTCGAATGGCGGGTTGTTGTTCGATTTCGTGGTCGGCGAATTGGGCGCCGAGCCGCAGCAACCGGGGGCGGCGTTGATCGAATGGACGATCAGTTCGACCCGAGTGACGATCAACGGTGTGACACAGCCAAGCGAATCAGAGGAAGAGCGATGATGAGTCAGCTTGCGGCGGGCGATGACCCGGTGGTCGAAGTCACGGAACTCGGCAAACGCTACGGTGAGTTCGTGGCGTTGGAAGGGCTGAACCTGACCGTTCACCGCGGACAGATCTTGGGATTCATCGGCCCCAACGGGGCCGGCAAGACGACGACGATCAAGATTCTGGTCGGGTTGGCCCGTCCGACGTCAGGGACCGCACGGATCGCAGGGGCCGACTGTTCGCGTGAATCGAACCGGATCAAGCGGTTGGTCGGCTACATGCCCGACGGGTTCGGCTCCTACGACAATATGCGGGTCCGTGAATATCTCGACTTTTTCGGGGCGACTTTCGGGATCGCCAAACGCGACCGGGTCAAACGGATCGCCGAGGTTTTGGAGATCACCAACAGCAGTTACATGCAAGATCGCTATGTGGAAAGTCTCAGCCACGGGATGCAGCAGCGAGTCGGAATCGCGCGGACGCTGTTGCACGATCCCGAGGTGTTGATTTTTGACGAACCGGCCAACGGACTCGACCCCCAAGCCCGGATCGAGATGCGAGAATTGTTGTTGCGTCTGGCGGCTTCCGGAAAAACGTTGATCGTCACTAGCCACATTTTGCCCGAATTGGCCCGGATCTGTGATCAGGTCGCGATCATCACTCAGGGCCGCTTGAGAGCTGCCGGTTCGTTGACCGAGATCATGCGGAGTCTGAACCAACGGCGGACGATGGAGATCCAATTATTGTCAGGTGCCGATATCGCCGCCGCCGCCGACCAACTGGGTCAGCGACTCGGCGAAGCAGAAACGGTGACACCGGCCCCTGCCGAAGCGATTCTGCGATTCGAGACGACGAAGACCGACATCGAACTGAGCGAGTTGCTGGCCGGGCTGATGTCGGCCGGATTACCGATCAGCCAATTTCGTGAATTGCAATCGGACCTCGAGGATGCGTTCATGTCGGTCATGCAACAACACCAACAGCAGCCCGGCGCAGCGGCATCGACTCCCGTTTAAGCAGTGAAGGGACCCGGGCTTTACTTTCGCTTGGGGCTTTCGTGGGGAGTCGGTGGGGCTATGTTTCGGCGCGTCAGTAGCTGCCGAATGGAGGCGATCAAGAGATGAAGGGGATTTTACGAAGACTCGGCGGTGCCTTGTCGGTGTTGTGGTGCAGCTTGCTCGCCGCGGTGGCGGTCGCAGAATCGCCGACCGTGCAAATGCTGGTGCCTGGATTCGAAGTTCGGGAGTTGCCGATCGAGTTGACCAATATCAACAGTCTGAAGTACCGACGCGATGGAAAACTGTATGCGTTGGCGTACAGCGGTGATATCTGGTTGCTGAGCGACACCGACGGCGACCAGTTGGAAGACCGTAAGGAATTGTTCTTCGAAAGTCGTGGCCGCTTGCGGGGTCCGATCGGGATGGCGGTGATCCCGCCGGAACACCCGTTGTTGACTGCTGCGACCGGCGGTGAAAGTACGGCAAGCGGCGTTGTCGTCGCGTCTAAAGGCAAGGTTTCCGCGATTCTTGATACCGACGGTGACGGTGTGGCGGACACCGAGCGCATCATCGCCAGCGGTTGGAAAGAGATCCCGCAAAATGTCGATGCAGTCGGTGTTGCGATCGATCCGAGCGATGGTGCGATCTATTTCGGATTAGGAACGGCCGCCTACAACAATGCTTACCTGCTGGACGAAGCCGGCGTATCGCATTTCGACTTATCCAGCGAACGTGGCACGATCCAGCGGATCGAGCCCGACCTCTCCAGTCGCTCCACACTCTGCACCGGCGTTCGCTTCACGATCGGGATGGCCTTCAATGCGGATGGCGATTTGCTGGCATACCTGTTGCGTCAGCCGCCGCGGATGCCCGCCGATTCTCCCCTACCGGCGCCGCCGCCGCGGGCTCGCAGCGAAGTCAGCGCTGTGCTGGAGGGTTCGGATCCGCGTTTCAACACCGACAGCGCTCCCACGCCCGATATCAGGCCACTGCGACTTCTGTTGGTTGCCGGAGCAAAAGATCATGGTCCGGGTGAACATGATTATCCGGCGTGGTTGGAGGCGTGGAGCGAGTTGCTTGCCGCGGCACCGGGTGTATCGGTGGACACTGCGATGGAGTGGCCTGAGCCGGAGCAGTTGCTAGCGGTTGATACGATCGTCTTCTATCAGAAAGGGGCATGGAATCAGCAGCGGGCCGCCGCGATCGACGCGCATCTGGCGCGTGGCGGCGGATTGGTCTATATCCACTGGGCGATTGAGGGCGGTTCGGAGGCGCCACAGTTTGCCAACCGGATCGGACTCGCTTCGGACGCCGCGCACACACGCTACCGGCACGGCCCGCTGCAATTGCACTTTGCGGCCGATTCGCGGCACCCGATCGCGAGGAACTTTGCCACGGTTCGGCTGCACGATGAAAGCTATTGGTCGCTGCAGGGGGATGCGTCTGGCATCCGGGAACTCGCGTCAGCCAGCGAGTCGGGGCATCCGCGCCCACTGTTCTGGACCGTCGAACCCGACCGCGGCCGCGTCTTTGTCTCGGTCCCCGGTCATTACTCTTGGACCTTCGATGACCCGCTGTACCGCATCCTAATATTTCGCGGCATCGCCTGGTCGGCCGGTGAACCCGTCGATCGTTTCAATCCACTGGTCCCGCTGGGCGCGTCGCTACAGGATTGAATGCCGGACCGTCTACGCGGGACCGGAATGAACCGTCCAGGTTCGCCATCAATTAGCGTTCGTAGCAATGCCCGCTCTCGACAGTCGAATGCTGACGGGCGAATAAACGTCGACCAACACGCTATCACCCGCAGTGAACACCGACTGAATCCAGTTGCGGAGTTGAACACCGCCGAGAATCCGAGGCGTTCCATTCCCGTTGGATTGACGGTTTATCACAGCTGTCAGCGGTGTGGGCAAGTCGCCACAATAGATTTCGATCTGCTGACCATCCTCGCCGAGTTTGTCCGAATGTTCCTTGGCGACATTGAAAAAGCCCCTTGAAAAATAGGTAGGCTGTAATCTGAACTCAAATGAATACGACGCCGGAAAGGGAACAGGGAACTCAGCAGCGTCGCACTCTTCCGTCTCGGCCGCGATCGCTTTCGGGCTGAGTTTACCACCGTTCCAATCAGGCTTGATTGTCGCGATCAGGCTGTCTTCAAGACCGGCAGCCAGATTGATATGAAAGTCACCATAGTGCATGAGGCCGTTATCGGGCAAGACATAGACATCCACCGCAGCATCTGACTGCAAGCACTCTCGGATCGACTCGTGGCCTCGGATATTGGTAGTCTGCAATGCTCCAGGCTTCATGTACCCATACATCCGCTTATAAAGCTGTTGCGTGGTTTTGCCGATATACTTGACCTCTAGATCGACCACGAAGGCATACAGCACGTTCTCTTTGGTCCTGAATTTCGTGAGATTGCACCGTAGGTGCTGACCATCCAATATCCAGTGCCCTGCTTGTTCGAAGCCGATTATCAGTAGACGCTGCATTCGATTCCTCAGCAAAGTGCGGAATTCAGGTTGCCGAATGAAACATGGACCAAAATTCCCAGTTGCGACAGAATTAAGCGGATCCGTAGCCGCGTCAATCGAGTGAGCGGGGTTGTAGTTGGTAGAACAGGGCGCGTTTTTGGTCGGGTAAGGCGTAGTCGAAGCCGCAACGTTTGAGAAAATCTTCGCTGCTGCTGATCGCCATCACCTCGACGACGCCCAACTCTTTGGCTCGTTGGACGCAGCGGCCGACCAGCTCTTGGCCGATGCCGCGGGCTTGATAATCAACATGGACGGCCAGTGATTGGACTTCGGCCAGCTTGCGGCTATAAACCTCGACGGCGGCAAAGCCGACGACGCGACCTTCGGCTTCGGCGATGAACCCGTGACGGGTCAATTCGATCACCTCGGCCTCGGTACGGGCGAACAGTTTGTGATTGGTGACGTAGGGTCGGAGGATCGCATGGATCGCATCGGCATCCTCGGGGGTCGCCTGGCGATAGGTGATCTTGGCGAGCACCGCCGCTTGGTGGGAATCGGTCATCCGTGTCAACCTACTGAATTAGCCGGACCGGGCTGGTCGCTTCTTTGATCGCGTCACGCATTAATTGAGCCGGTGCCTCGCTGCCGGTGAACAGCTTGTACTGATAGGCCGCTTGGCGGACGAACATGTCAACGCCGGTGATGACCCGCGCCTTGGCTTCGCGGGCCTGTTTGATCAACAGCGTGTTCTCGGGGTTGTAGACAGTATCGAAGACGACCATCAGATTGTTCAACATCGACTTATCGATCGGCGACAGATCGACATCGGGGTGCATCCCCACGGAGGTGCCGTTGATCAACAATTGTGGTTTTTGAGCGTTGCGTTCGTCCCAACCGATCACGCGGGTGCCGAGTTCGTGGGCGAGCAATTCCGCACGTTCCCGCGATCGATTGCAGATCGTGACTTCGGCGCCTCGCTGTTTCAGCCCCCAAGCGATCGCCCGGGCGACACCGCCAGCTCCGAGTACCAGCACGCGGCGGCCTCGGTGCGAGACCTCTTCGGCATCTTTTTGATACGCCGCATTGATGCAATCCATCGCCGCACGGTAGTCGGTGTTGAACCCGAGACGATCGTCGTTGTCGAAAATCATCGTGTTGATCGCTCCGATCCCGGTTGCCGACGCCTCGGCACGGGTGCAGTAGTCGAGCGCCCGTTCTTTGTGCGGGATCGTGATGCTGATCCCTTGAATGCCGAGTCCCGGACAGGCCTTGATGAACGTATTGAGGTCGTCTTCGGGGACTCGGAAGGGGAGGTAACGGGCGTTGAGTCCGGCGTGTTGGAACGAGCGGTTGTGGATCAACGGGCTGTGGCTGTGGGCGACCGGGTCGGCGACGACGCCGAACAATTCGGTCTGCTCGTCAATCTCGTCGTAGCGATACAAATCGTGCATCACTTTGTAGTTCAGTTGACCGGGAGCCAATTTCCGTTCGTTGCTGTAGGTGGCGTAGGTGAAGGGTGAACCGACCCGACAGGCCAGGATACGGGTCATCATCCCGATTTCGCCCATACAGATCCCGATCGTCGGCACGGTAGCATTTTTGACCAATTCCAACATCCGGACGTTGTCGTCGAAACTGTTTGCGATCGTGGCGATCTTGACGATGTCGGCGTCCTCCTCGGCCATCGCCGCGTGCAGTTCCTCGAGATTATCGGGCGTACCGCCGAAATCGTGGAAGCTGATGACACGTTTGGTATTCCCATACCGGGGGATGCTGCTGGCGATATCGGCTTCGAGGTCGACGTATTCAACGCCCGAGACGATCGCGGAGCGGAGCAGCATTTGGCGATCGGCCTCGCTACCCAACCAACGTCCGCCGTCCTCACGCCGTCGAACCGTGACCAGGACGGGCGTCGGTCGGTCACCGATCAGTCGTTTCAGATTGACCGCCCGGCCGATGAAATCGAGCCGCAGCTCGACCAACTTGACGCCGTTTTCGGCCAAGTGTCGGTGTTCGGCGATCATGTGCTTGTGACGGGTACGTCCGAGGCTTACACAAATCATGAAGTCAAGCGGTGCGGGGAAACTGGCAATGGCCATCACGCCCGTTCAGGGCTGGCCGTGGCGTATATAATACGAGCTATGATCACATTGCCTACAACCATTGCCGTCATCGGTCACCGATTCGCGCGCCTTGCCACCCCCCGCTCGGTGATTCACGCGATTGTGCCTGTTCTAGCGATGTTGACGCTCACGCTGGGAGTTGCCACGGGATCGGCTGTCGCCGATTGGCCGCTCGGCCGCGGTGACGCCCAAGCGACCGGTTCGACCGACGTTCGACTCCCTGAAAACCTTGTCGTGAAATGGGAGTTTTCCGCTGACGAGCCGGTCGATGCCCCGCCGGTGGTCGTCGGAGACCGGGTCTTCATCGCCGACATCGCGGGAATGGTGTACGCCCTCTCAGCCGCCGATGGACAAGAGATCTGGAGGTTAGCGACCGATATCGGGTTCGCTGGCGGCCCAGCGGTCGATGGCGATTTGTTGGTAATCGGTGATCTCGATGGCAAGGTCTACGGCGTCGATACCGAAACCGGTAAGTTGCGATGGACCCAGGATGTGGGTGGCGAGATCGGAGCCGATGCGGCCTTTTTTGACGGCCGAGTCTTGATCGCGTCACAGGACGGAAATCTCTACAGCCTGTCACGGGAGACCGGAACGCTCGGCTGGACGTATGAGACGAGCGACCAGATTCAGTGCAGCCCATCGATCGCCGGTGACCGGACGTTCCTGGGCGGCTGCGACGGCAACCTGCACACGGTGGCGATCGGCGACGGCAAATCGTCGGTCGAACCGCTGCCGCTAGGCGGGCCCACCGGCAGCACACCAGCGATCCTCGGTGATCGGGCGTTCTTGCCGATCATGGATGGGGCCGTGATCGCGATCGATTGGAAAAAAAATCAAGAACTGTGGCGGCATGTCGATTCCGATCGTCCGCAGGAATACCGGACCAGCCCTGCGGTTTCGGGAAACACGCTGGTGGTCGTCAGTCAAAACCGCCAGGTCGATGCGCTCGACGTCGAGACCGGCGAACCGCGATGGCGGTACACGCTGCGTCGGCGGGCCGACGCTTCGCCAGTGATCGCCGGAGATGACGTTTGGATCGCTTCGACCGACGGTCGATTGACGCGGTTGTCGCTGGCCGACGGCGAAGAACGCTGGCAATTCGAAATCCGTGGCCAATTCACCAGCGGTCCGGCGATCGTCGATGGCAAGCTGCTGATCGCCGATAGCCGTGGGATCGTCCGTTGTTTTGCGGCCCCGTAAGACGCTGCCAGCGTTTGGTAAGTCAGCACCGGGTGATCCTCGCCCAGCAGCGCGGTTACAATACGAGCCAGCGTTGGTTCGGTGAGCGGTACGGCGCTAGCCGCCGGCCTTGGTTGTGGGGCCGGCGGCTAGCGCCGTTCCGCTCACAGTATTCCGTTTACAGTTGTGGGGCCGGCGGCTGGGGCCGTGTTGGTCACGGAAGCAGGTTTATCTGCTCGCACCGGAACGTTCGACGAAAATAAATGCCATGAGTACAGCCGAAAGCAAACGCACCGACTCGAAGACCGAGATCGGCAGCTATTTTATTTCCAATTATCCGCCGTACAGTCAGTGGAATCGTGACGCTTTGTCGGAGGTCGAGCGGGCGCTCCATTCGCCACCCCAGGTGAGTACGCCGTTGGGGCTTTACCTGCACATCCCGTTTTGTCGCAAACGTTGCAAGTTCTGCTATTTCAAGGTTTTTACCGATGTCAAGGCGGCCGAGGTCCAGCGCTACGTCGACGCGTTGTGTGAGGAGATCTCGATGGTTTCGCGTCTGGAGGTGATGGGCGAACGGCCCTTCCGGTTCGTCTACTTCGGTGGCGGCACGCCGAGCTTCCTGTCGCCCAAGCAGTTGACCGCGTTGGCAGACCGACTCCACCAACACATCACCTGGGACGGCGCCGAGGAAGTGACCTTTGAGTGCGAACCGGGGACGCTCAGTGAGACCAAGGTCAAGACGCTACGCGAGCAACTCGGCGTGACACGCTTGAGCCTGGGGGTCGAGAATTTCAGTGACCAATTGCTGGAGGAGAATGGCCGGGCCCACCTTTCGAAGCAGGTTTTCGCCGCTTGGGATTGGATCCGAGCGGCCGGCTTTGCCAACGTCAACATCGATCTGATTTCGGGGATGGTCGGCGAAAGCTGGGACAATTGGAAGGATAACATTCGGCAGACGATCGACATGAGTCCTGACAGTGTCACGATCTACCAGATGGAATTGCCGTTCAACACGGTTTATAGCGCCGACATTTTGGGCAACAAGATCGCCACGCCGGTCGCCGACTGGCCGACCAAGCGAGCCTGGGTCGATTACGCCTTTACCGAATTGGAGCAAGCCGGTTACAGCGTCAGCAGCGCTTACACGATGGTTAAGGACGCTCAGAAAGTAAACTTTTCCTATCGCGACAACCTCTGGCAAGGCGCCGACCTGCTCGCCACCGGGATCGCCAGTTTTGGCCATGTCAGCGGCATCCATTACCAGAATTTGGCTGAGTTGGATAAGTATTATGAAGCGGTCGAGGGTGGAAAACTGCCGCTAGGCCGAGGGTTGGTGCCGACAGAACATCAATTGTTGGTCCGCGAGATGATCTTGTTGCTCAAGCGTGGTTATCTCGATGCGAGCTATTTCCGAGACAAGTTTGATGTCGATGTGCTCCAACGTTGGGCCGATGTTTGGGCCGGACATGTCAAGGACGAGCTTGTCGTCATCGACGGCGACCAGGTCCGCCTGACGCGAGAAGGCTTGATGCGAGCCGATTCGTTGTTGCCCGCATTCTTCGAGCCCGAGCATCAGGGGGTTCGCTACACGTGAGCGAAGGAGCTGCTGCGGGCGATGCGGTCAAGCGGTTCATGATGGGCGAGTTCGAAGCCGTCTTTCCCGCCGAGTTGAAATACACGACCAACCATATGTGGGCCCGTCAGGTCGCTGCTGGAGTCTATCGGTTCGGCTTGACCGCCTATGCCGTAAGGCTACTCCAGGATGTTTATTTCCTCGATTGGGTAGTCGAGCCGTCGACCGAGATCTCACGTCGCCAGCAACTCGGGTCGATCGAGAGCAAGAAGGCGGAGAGCGACCTTTATTCACCGACCGTCGGTCGGCTCAGCGGGCTGAACGCCGAGGCGCTGTCTGACCCTTCGGTGATCAATGTCGATACCTATGACGGCGGTTGGATGATCGAGATCGCCACCGAATCGGCTGAGGATTTGCTCGATGTCGACCGTTATCTGGAACATCTGGAGCAGGCCTGGCCGCTAGCCCAGCGGACGATCAAGGGACAGGTCTGAGGAAAACGGGTCAGGTTTCGCCGTGTCGCTCCGCGAAGGCTTGGAAATCTTGCAGCGTGTCGATCCCTGTGGCGGCCGATTCGACCCTTGCCACGACGATCGTGCGATCGGCGTCGATCGCTCGCAGTTGCTCGAGTTTTTCGACCTCCTCGAGCGGAGCCGGCGGCTGCGCCGCGAACCACACCAGAAAGTCGCGGCGGTAGGCGTAGAGTCCGATGTGATGCCAATAGACAGGTGGCTCACGCTGTAACACCGCCGGGGTCAGCCCTTCGCGGGGAAAAGGGACTGCCGCACGGCTGAAGTAGATGGCGCGGTGATTCCCGCCGATCACCACTTTGACACAATTGGGGTTATTCAGGTCATCGGCGTCGCGGATCGGGCGAGCGACCGTTGCCATGTCGGCCTCGGGATGGTCGATCAGCGTCTGAGCGACCAGGTCGATCGCGGCCGGATCGATTTCCGGCTCATCTCCCTGGACATTGACGAAAATATCGACCTCCGGCATCTCGGCAGCCAATTCGGCGATACGATCGGTCCCGCTCTGACAATCCGGGCTGGTCAGGCGGGCTTGGCCACCAAACGAGGCGACCTCATGCGCCAAACGAGGATCATCGACCGCGGCGATCACGCCGACAGCGATTCTCGAACGCCGAGCGGCTTCGTAAGTGTATTGCAGAATCGACTTGCCTCCGACACTCAGCAACAGCTTTTCGGGCAGACGCGTCGACGCCAAACGCGCCGGAATGACGATTTGGACGGGCATAGGGCGATGGAACTTGGTCGGAGGCATTTGTCGGCCGGGTCGAGCCGTATCCGATGGCTTCCCGGACAGCATTTTACTTGTCAGAACGAGTCATTTCCTTGCGGACAGCCCACACGGCAGCCTGGGTGCGATGGCGTACGCCCAGTTTTCTCAAAATGTGTTGGACATGTTCCTTCACCGTCTCGTAACCGATTTGGAGCACGGCTGCGATTTCGTTATTCGTCAGGCCATGTGCCAGCAGCTGGAGCACGTCGCCTTCGCGTGCCGTGAGTGAACTCTCAGGATCGGGCGACAAGCCGCCAGTGAACTGTTTCAACTGCTCTTCGGTCCAAGCCATTTTGCCGCTTGCGACTAGGCTGACGACGTCCATCAGGCGGTTTAATCGATCCGACTTCGTGACGTAGCCGGCCGCCCCCGAGGCGTAACCTCGAGCCATGTAACTCGGGCTTTCGCTGCCGGTGAAAAAGAGGACCGGCAACGAGGGCCACTCTGCCTTGATTTGCTTCAGCAAGTCGATCCCGCTTCCGTCAGGCAGCAGGGTTTCGGTCAATACGACATCAGGCTGCCGCTTTCCGAGCGCCTGCAATGCCTCGGCGGAAGTCTTGGCAGTGGTCTGCAGTCGCACAGAGCTCTGCTCGAACAGTACCCCTAGACCCAACTGAACGACTTCATGGTCATCGACGGAAAGGACTCGGATTGGCATAGCGGATTACCGCAGGAATTGAATGTGATTAGGCAGACATCATCGGTGGCGAGCTGTCGAGCGTTGTGCCTGGTCCGCCAACCGCGGCTCCGTCACGGCTCACGGACCGGACACCTTCCCTTAAGATACCAGATCGGTCCCGATATACACGATGGCCAAACAGGTTCTGGAAGGTAATCCCCGCTATCACCAAAATCGAGGCTTCCCCACCCAATTTCACGCTTATCGCCTAAGAAAGTTGCCGTTCTGAGGGGGGGTAATGATCGAGGGGTTGGGTTGGTCGCCTCGAACGCAGCCACCGCCCAACAACGAGGCCACATGGCTTGCGCCATTGCGTTGTGGGGCCACGTGGCTTGCGCCATTGCGTTGTGGGGCCGCATGGCTTGCGCCATTGCGTTGCGGGTCTTGAGCGGTGCTTACGGGTACTCGACGCCCAACCCGGGCTGCCAGGGTTGGGTCACTCGTCCGCGTTCGATCGTCAGTCCTCGGGCTGGGTCGGCTGCCAGCAGTAACGCGCCGTCGAGATCGGCGTAATCGAGAAGTGGCAACAACTGCGCCGCCGCGGCGATTCCGATCGATGTTTCGACCATGCAGCCGACCATCGTCCGCAGCCCGAGTTCACGGGCCTGTCGCAACATCGCTACCGCCGGTGTCAGCCCGCCACACTTGCAAAGCTTGACATTGATGGCGTGGAAGCGACCGACACAGCTGGCGACATCCGACTCGATCCGACAACTCTCGTCGGCCACCAACGGCAGTACCGAACGGCGAAAGAGGTCCTGTTTTTCTTCATCGGTAGCCTCGGCGGCGAGCGGTTGTTCGATGAACTCGACCCCCAAACGCCGCAGTTCGACCGCACGTTCGACCGTCTGTTCCACTGTCCAGCCGCAATTGGCGTCGACCCGAAAGGTGGCGTCGGTATGTTGCCGCAAGGCACGCACGATCTCGAGGTCCTCGGGCGTACCGAGCTTGATCTTGTAGATCGGCCACCCCGATCGCCGCTGCAACTTTTCAGCCATCCGATCGATCGTGTCGATCCCGATGGTGTAGCTCGACACCGGGACATCATCCCAGGTCAGGCCCCAGGCTTGCCAACAGGGTTGGCTGTGTCGTTTTCCCCACAAGTCGTGGGCAGCGATATCGATCGCTGAGAGCGCGAAGCGGTCACCTCGCATCGTCTTCAGCATCCGTGGCCAAACCTGCTCCGGCGGCTCGCTGGCGTAGGCATCGAGGTAGGGTTGGGCGGCGGCCAGCGACCGCGCCATCGACTCGTAGGTGTGGCCGTAATAATCGTTGACGGTCACTTCGCCGAACCCACGCAGGTCGCCATCACGGAGTTCGACGACCAGCGAATCTTGATCGGTGATCGAGCGATAGGCGATCGTAAACGGGTCGGCCAACGGCAGCCGCAATCGATGCTGGATGATTTCCATCAGTTTTTCACCAAGTGATCACGGAGACTGACCGCAGCGGCGACCAACCTGTCGGCCCCGTCGCGGTAAACGTCGCAGGCCGGCACACCGAACCGCTGCTCGGCTTCAGCGATTTCGGCAGCCGCTTGCTCGGCGCTGAGCGTGCGGGTGTTGATCGCCACACCGATCAGTCGACAGGGATGACGGAAGTTGGCTGCGGCGAGAAAGAAATCGATTTGTTTCTGCAAGTCGGGGATCTCGATGTCGTCGAACCCCTTCACAAATCGGCGGCCGGCCTCGTAGCAATAAATCAGTCCGTCGGGGGCGGCGCCGTGGAGCAGGCCGAGTGTGACAGCCGAAAAGGCTGGGTGCGTCAGGCTGCCCTGCCCCTCGACGAGTAAAAAATCGTGTGCTTCGCTTTCGGCGACCAACCGCTCGGCGGCGCCGTTGACGAAATCGGAGACGACGCAATCGATCGGAATACCACCGCCGGAAATCATGATCCCGGTTTGCCCGGTGGCGAGGAACTTGGCGTCATGACCGGCGGCGACGAGACCTCGCTGGACCTCGATCGAGGCGACCATCTTGCCGATGCTGCAGTCGTGGCCGACGGTATGGATCCGGACGCAGCCGGGACGAAACGCCCGCCCGCTGGCGGTCTCTTTCAAGCGGTTGCGACGGACATCGACCAGGCACCCACCGCCGGTCAGGGCCAGATTGACATATTCGGGATCGTCGGTCAAAAAGTCGTGCAATCCCGAGACGACATCGATCCCCCGTTGCAGTGCTTCGATAATCACCGTTCGCCATGCGGCGGGGAGTTTGCCGCCCGGAGGGGCGATCCCGACGTACAACGCATCGGCCTGCTCGACATCGGCCAATCGCGGGACGACGGGGATGTCGCCACCGACCCCGAGCAACTCAGCGGTCGTCTTGGCCTCCGTGGTTGCGTCGAGCAGCGCGACGACATCGTCGGTGCGATAGCGCAGTAAGCTGATCGCGGTCTTGGCGAGGAATGGGGTAGAAAAACCGTCGGTCAGCAAAACGATCCGATGGTGCCTTGCCAGCCCCGTGTTAGCGGCTACCGCCGGGGTGGTGTCCGTCACCACAGGCGACAGGTCGGACGTTGTCGAAGGATGGTCGGTCACGATTCGGCGGGGCCTCGGTCGGTGGCAAGAAATTGAAAATAACGACAACGGAGCGCGGCGGTGACGACGACGGGTTGAATCGATCGAGCCGATCATAGCCGACGCGGCGTCAGCCGATCCAGTTCCGCATCTGCTCCTTCGCCGCGGCGAGTGCTGAGGGCAATTTGGCAGCATCTTTGCCACCGGCCTGGGCCAGGTCAGGGCGACCGCCGCCGCCACCACCGACCGCGCGAGCGGTGTCACCGACCCACTTACCGGCGCTCAAACCGCGATCGACCAGGGCCCGGCTGAGTCCGCCGACCAGGATCACCTTGTCGTCATGAATCGTGGCCAGCAATACAGCGACAGGGCGGGGACTGGTCTTACGGATCGCATCGATCCAGCCCCGCATCAAGTTGGCGTTACCGCCAGCGGTTTGTGTGACGACCAACGTCGCGTCTCCCACCGCTTCACCCTCTGCCAATAAATCGGCAGGCGACAACTCGCCGCCGGCAGCGACCTCGGTCAATTCTGTGAGCATTCGGGTGCGTTCTTCCAGCATCGCGTCGATCCGTTCGGCGACATCGACCGGGGCGACGTTGAGTGTTCTGGCGGCGTCGCGGAGTTGCGACTTGGCTACCAGATAGTCGCTCGCCTGAGGCGCGGTTTGGGCGGTCGAGTTCGCGGCACCGAACGTCGGGTGCTGACCCGCTTTACCCGCGGCGATCTCCTTTTTGATCGAGCGGACGTCGGCGACCAGCGCCGCGACGTTTTCGGCCAGACGCTGGGGTGGCGAACCGAGTGAGCGGCAGGCGCGGCCGATGACATCCAGGATCTGTTGGCGATACTGCGCCGCCCGGTCGCCGGTCATTGCGATCACCCGCCGGGTGCCGGCTGAAACGCTCTCTTCGGCGATCAATTCGAATTGGCCGACTTGCCCGGTCGAATCGAGGTGGGTACCGCCACAGAGTTCGCGGCTGAACTCGCCCATCGAGACCATCCGTACCGGGTCGGGATACTTTTCGCCGAACAGCATCATCGCCCCGGCCTGCCGGGCATCGGCGAGCGAAACCGTACGGCAAACGACTGCGGCATCCTCGGCGACCCGGTCCGCGACATCGGAGACGATCTTGGCCAGCGTTTCGTCGCTGAGCGCTTGCTGGTGGGAAAAGTCGAACCGGAGCCAATCAGCATCGACCTTGCTGCCCTGCTGTTGGGCGTGTTTGCCGACGTGATTCTGCAGAGCGTGGTGGAGGATGTGGGTCGCCGAGTGGGCTCGCCGCAGCGCGTCACGTCGAGCGACGTCGACAACCGCCTGACACGTTGCCCGAACGCTCAAGCGGCCCGAAATCAAGCGGCCGTGGTGGACGATCAAGCCGGCATGTTTCTGCGTGTCGGTGACCACGAACTCGAACGGCGGCTCGCCCGCGACGGCCGAAATCGTCCCAGTGTCACCGACCTGGCCACCCGATTCGGCATAGAAGGGTGTCTGGGACAGGACGAGCCGTAGCGGATTGTCCGGGTCGGCGACGGCTTCACTCAGCGCTTCGCCGGCGTCTTCGTCGTCGTGACCATCGCCGCGGATGATTCCCTTGACTTCGGCGGTGGAAGAAGTCGTGTCATAGCCGAGGAACGGTGTCTCACGGATCGACTCCTTGAGCTGCTCGAGCGGACCGGTCTGAAACAGTTTGACCTGTTCGCCGCCGCTGATCTCGGCATGCGTCTGCATCGCCGCCCGGTAGCCGTCCCAATCGAATGAAAAATCGTGTTCGGCGGCGATCTGTTGCAGCAGTTCCGGCGGGACGCCGAAGCTGGTGTAGAGTTCGGCGGCCCGCCCACCGTCGACGGTCGCCACGCCATCGCCACGCATTTGGTCGAACAGCCTTTCGATCCGGTCGAGGCCGACATCGATGGTCGCCAAGAAGCGTTCCTCTTCGCTCTTGATCACATCGGCGACCCGGGCGGTCGTTTCGGATAACTCGGGATATTGTCGCTTCATCGCGTCGGCGACGGCATCGACGAGGCGATAGAGGAACGGATCGCGAATCGCCATCTGGTGACCGTCCAGTACCGCTCGCCGGATCAGTCGCCGGATCACATATTTGGCCCCGTTGGCGCCGGGGTAGACGTTTTCATGAACGGCGAAGGTACAGGCCCGGATGTGGTCGGTGATCCGTCGCAGCCGGCGTCCGTTCTCGCTCTGGTATTCGTAGGCGACCCCGGTAACCTCGGCGACGGCGTCGACGATCGGCCGCAGGATGTCGATGTGATAGTTGGTCGGGACACCTTGCAGCACACTGGCGCAGCGTTCCAACCCCATTCCGGTGTCGATGTTTTTGCTCGGCAACGGATGCAGGTTGTTGGGCGGCGTGCCGATCCGGTTGAACTGGGTGAAGACGAGGTTCCAGATCTCCACGTTGGTACCGTCGTCGAGATGGTAATAGATCTCGCTGCAAGGACCGCAGACTCCGTCGGGGCCAAGGCTGGGGGCGCTGGCGGGCCAAAAGTTCTCGTCTTCTTCCATCCCGGCGATCCGACCGTTTGGCAGGCCGACCTCGTCGCCCCAAATCCGTCGAGCTTCGTCGTCGTCCTTGTAAACGGTCACGCTGAGTCGACCCGGTTCGATACCGAGCCAACGTTTGTCGGTCAGGAACTCCCAGGCCCAGAGGATCGCTTCGCGCTTGAAGTAATCGCCGAAGCTGAAGTTGCCCAACATCTCAAAGAAAGTGTGGTGATAGGCCGTTCGGCCGACGTTATCGATGTCGCCGGTACGGAGGCATTTCTGACACGTTGTGGCCCGGGTGAAGTCGAGTTTCACCTTGCCTAGGAAATGGTCCTTGAACTGATTCATCCCGGCTGGGGTGAACAGGACCGACGGGTCCCAGGTCGGGACCAACACGTCGCTCGGTTGCCGGACGCATCCCTTGGATTCAAAAAATGCCAGATACTGCTCTCGTAACTCGTCTGTTCTCATCGCTGGCTGAACCGGGGGCTGGAAAGTGAATTGGGGGGAGACGCAGGAGCGACAGGGAGTCTTCCCGGCTGGCGATGATAGCGATCGATGCGGTTTGCCGGAACCGAACATCCGCGACGAGCGGGGCGATCAAACGGCTATGGACCGCCCCACCCCCCCGGCGAATCGGCTAAACTCAAGCTCATCGGGGCGTCTCGTGTCAACGTGATCGAAAGCGGTGACGGCGAGCGAACCGTTGACCCGGCGGTACCGAATCGAGCGTCGAGCGGCTGAAAGAGTCGTTCGGCCGTGAAGCGGTCCCAAAAGGTCGGACTCACCCGTGTGGCCTTGGCCGTAGGGGGAAATGCAGATGAATCGCCGCCAACTGCGGATGTTGGGAATCATCATCAGTGTCTCAATGCTGACGTCCAGCGGCTACGGCCTGCCATGCGTGGTGGCATTGTTTGTCTGGGTGGCGGCCCAGTCTCCCGCAGAGAGCCGCAGCGGGCTCGGCTGGTCGGTTTCTTTTGCGGCACTCGGTACGGCCTGGTTGGTCCTGATAGGGGTTTTTCCGTCGCCGCTGCCAGCAGCGATTCTCGTCGGATTGACGCTGACGAGCGTAGCTACGATCGCCCTGCTGAGTTGGCTCGGGCCACGGCCGATGCTGGCCGACACGGCAACGCGTGCGGAAACCGCCGAGCCGGTGAATGCCAGCGTATCGGCAGCGGCAGGCGAGCTGCCCGCAGACCGTGATGCGGACTGTGAAGAAGAACGTGACGCAGCTCGCGCGGCGACGCGGATCGGAGAGCTGTCCGAGTTCGCCGGGATGTCCAATGGGCAAGCCGAGGCGACTTTGGGGAACAGTCCGACCCGATTCGTCTTCCCCCGCGATCCGGCCGGTGCCTCGCACCTGACCTACGACTTTGAAACGGCGGGATTGTTGGAGGACTGCTTGGCCGGCGCGACGGCGGCGGGGTTCCTGGCCAACCTGAATCGGGCCGGATTGTCGACCATTTCGCTGACAGACCTGGAAGCCCCGCCCGGTTGTACGTCCGCCGAAGTCGTCAATCGGCTGATCGTGAGCGAAAAATTGACCGGATATCAAGCCGTCTTGATCTGTGTCGGCCTCGTTGAACTGCTCAAGATCGGCGGTTACGAAGTCCTCGATCGTGTCGGCCGTGGCGGCATGGCGATCGTGTTGCGAGTACGCCATCCGGTCACCGGCCACCGCTTCGCGATGAAGCTGTTGGAACAGACCGACGCCCTCGACTCGAACGCGCACCGCCGCTTTTTACGAGAGATGGAGGCGGTTTGTGGATTGGCGCATCCCAACATCGCCGTCGCCCGATCGGTCGGCCGCCACGGCAATCAGCTGCATATCGTGATGGAGTTGGTCGAGGGTTCCAATCTGGCCGAATGGGTGATCGACCATGGCCCGCTATCACCTGGTGAAGCGATCGATTACGTCAATCAGGCGGCTCGAGCGCTCGCCCATGCGCACCAGCGTGGGCTGATCCATCGCGACGTCAAACCGGGCAACCTGATGCTTGGTCCCGGCAATCGGATCAAGCTGGTCGACATGGGATTGGCCCGGTTCGTCGACGCCATCGAAGCGTTACCGCACGGGAATGAATCGTGGCACACGCACACCGGTCACCTGATCGGCACGATCGACTACATGGCCCCCGAGCAAGCCGACGAACTGACCGAATCGGACCGACGCAGTGACATTTACAGCCTCGGTTGCACGCTGTTCTTCTTGTTGACCGGCCAGAGCCACTTGCGGGGCAGGTCCCAACGGCACCGGGCGATGTCGTTGGTCAGCCGCCGTGGGATGATGGACCTGAGAGCGGTTCGCGACGACCTGCCACCCTGTTTGTACGAACTCGTCGGCAAGATGACGCGGCTGAATCCGGAGGACCGCTATCAAACGATGGACGAGGTGCTTGAAGCGATCGCGTCGTGTGGCGAGAGGTTGGGGGTTACACCGCATCGCCAGTCGGGACTCCGGGTGTTGATGATCGAAGACAGCCTGACCCAATTGATCGTGACCCGGCAGACGTTGCAGGCGACTCGCCACCAGGTCGAAATCGAGGCGGTGACCACACTGGCCGAAGCGATTCAGGCGAACCGTCGATCGCTGTTCGACATCGTCCTGCTCGATTTGAACCTGCCCGACTCACAGGGGGTAGAGTCGGTCCATGGGGCGCGACGGGGCGGCATCACGGCACCGATCATCGTGATGACCGGCGCCGACGGCCGCTCCTTGGAACGCGATTGCATCGCCGCCGGGGCCGACGACTTTTT
>SKZY01000268.1 GCA_007127095.1 Planctomycetaceae bacterium | reverse complement strand
GGGCAGAGCAGTTGAAAATGCCGCCGCCGATGATCGTCGATCGCCTTCCACTGGTGGTCTTCACCGACGCGGGTGATCAATTGACCACCTTCCTTCGAGATTTCGAGCAGTTGGTTGAAGGTGCAATCGACGACCTTGCAGCGCAATCCCAAGCTGCGACCGGTTTCGTAAATCCACTTCCACCAACGGTCTTCTTCCCCTGGCGGCCAAGCCGAAGCCGCTTCATCGATCGCCCGACGAACCTTCAGCCGATCGGCAGGACTGCCACTATCGAGCAAAAGCTGCTCAAACAGCCAAGCAACGGCTTCCAAATCTCGCTTGGAAGAATTGATTCGAGCGGGCGAAATGATCATGAATCAGATTGGTAACGCTTTTCGAACTCCGCCCCGACGTCCCCGTTCGGTGGCGTCTCAAGTCTGACCCGGTGTTTCACCCTCTCGGCAGTTACACGCCTGGTCTTCGTCGTTTATCGGACGTTATAGATGCCGACATGACCCGCAACAATTCAAGTTTTCCGATTGGGCGGATCGTACCGCGACCGGCCGAGTCGACAAGGTGACTCTAATCGACCTTGCGGCCGAGTGCCGACGCCGATTCGCTCGCTAGGCCGCTTCGCCGGTTCTCGAACCAAATCGATCGAAATCGTTGCCGGCGACCGTTTTTTAGCCCGTCGACGTGAACCGGCCGTATTGCTTTCGCCGCCGTGGACCGCTGCTTAGACTGGTTTTTCCGCGAACCGCTTTGTCCTGCCCGGCTGAATACGTCCCGCGGTGACCGTGGGTTCCCTTCCGCTCGCGAGTGAATCGCTATGAATCGTTCTTTTTTTTCCGCTGCCACCGCGTCCGGCATACTGCTTTCGCTGTGCTTTGCGATCGCCGGTTCGAACAATGTCGCCGCCAACGATGCTGAACCGGTTCCGGGCGACTCCCCGGAGGCCGCCGCGGGTTGGCACGCCGGAATCGCAAAGGTCGATATCACGCCGCAGGAACCGGTCAGGATGGCCGGTTACGGCAACCGCGATTCGCCGAGCCAGGGTGTCGATTCGCCGCTGTCGGTCCGCTGCTTGACGTTGCTGCCCGACGGCGCGGCGTCAGCAGAGGATGCGGGACGGGAGGCCTACTTTTTGATCTCGATCGACACGATCGGGCTGCCGGGCTCGCTGACACGCCAGATCGCTTCGCGATTGGAAGTCGACCTCGGCGTCCGCCGCGAACGCTTGGTAATCGCCAGTACGCACACGCACTGCGCCCCCGATTTGGTCAGCGAACTGTCGAACATTTTCACCACGCCGCTCAGTGACGCCGAGCGGGCGGCAGGTCTTCGCTACCGAGCAAGATTGGTCGAGGCGGTGATCGAAGCCGCCACGACTGCGGTGGAGGACCTGCAACCGGGAACGCTTCATCATGGCAGCGGAGCAGCCAAGTTCGCGGCCAATCGCCGTGTCCTGGAACAGGGGCGATGGGCCGGATTCGGTGTGCAGCCCGACGGCCCGGTTGATCACACCGCCGACGTCTTGCGGGTTACGACGCCCGCGGGCGAGTTGCGAGCCGTGGTCTTCAACTACGCCTGCCACGGGACGACGCTGGGCGGCGATCATTACCGCATCAATGGCGATTGGTCGGGTTTCGCGTCGGAGATGCTCGAATCGCGACACCCGGGGATCGTAGCGTTGTCGACGATCGGTTGCGGCGCCGACGCCAACCCCGAGCCGCGGGGAAGTCTCGAAGCCGCGGTCAGGCACGGCGGCGAATTGGCTGACGAAGTCGATCGTGTGATCGCCGCGGCAATGCGTCCGCTCGGCGATTCGATCACCGCCAACTTCGATCACGCCGCGCTTTCCTTCGAGCTGCCGACGATCGAGGAGGTGCTCGAATTGCGGCAATCGGGTACTCCGCAGGCCAAGCGGCATGCGGCCGAACTCGAGCAAACCTATCGCGAAGCGGGCCGGTTGCCAGCGACCTATCCCGTCCCGATCCAATCCTGGCAGTTCGGCGATCGGTTGACGATGATCTTTCTCGGTGGCGAAGTCGTCGTCGATTATGCACTCCGCCTGAAACGCGAGTTCGCGGACCAACCGCTGTGGGTCACGGCGTATGCCAACGACGTGCTGGGCTACATTGCCAGCGAGCGGATGCGTCGTGAGGGGGGGTATGAGTACGATCGATCAGCGATCTATTACGGCCTACCCGGTCCTTGGGCGGCGGGTACCGAGGATGAGTTCATCGCCCAGATCCGCGATCTGGTCGAATCGGATCGCCCTCGCTCCCCCGTCGCCGCCAGCGACGCTCTGTCGACGATGCGGCTGAGCAGCGATCAGTACCGGATCGAATTGGTCGCGGCCGAGCCGTTGCTAGCCGACCCGATCAACCTCGCCTTCGGTCATGACGGTAAGTTGTGGGTGGTTGAAATGGGAGATTATCCGACGGGTGACCGCGGCGGCCGAGTCAAGTTTCTCGAAGATACGACCGGCGACGGCGAGTTCGACCGCTCGACGCTGTTCCTCGAAGGACTCTCCTTCCCGACCGCCGTTCATCCTTGGCGTGACGGCGTCGTGATCACTGCGGCACCTGACATCCTGTTCGCTCGCGACCGCAATGGTGACGGTCGCGCCGATCAGGTCGAACCGCTGTTCAGCGGATTTCGGCTCGCCAACCCGCAGCACCGTGTCAGCGGATTCAGTTACGGGCTCGACCATTCGCTGCACTGCGCCAGCGGCGATAACCTGGGAGCGATCACCAGCGTGCGGACCGGTGAGGTCGTCGACGCCTCCGGTCACGATGTGCAGATTTGGCCTGACGATGGCCGGATCGCGACGACCACGGGGCGGACCCAGTTCGTCCGAAGCCGCGACGATTGGGGGCAATGGTTCGGCAACGACAATTCCCGCCCGATGTTCCATTACCCGATCGAATCGGCGTTGTTGAAACGCAATCCCGCGGTCACTTTCACCAGCGGTGCCCAGCAATTATTTGACCCGCCGGTCGCGCCTCCGGTCTTTCCCGTCACCTCATCGGCGGTCCGATTCAATGACCTCTATGCCGCCAATCGCTTCACTTCCGCTTGCAGCGCGATCGTTTCCCGGTCGCCCCACTTCAACGTCGGCGACGGTCTCGATACCGACGACAACCCTGCGGCGTTCGTCTGCGAGCCGGTCCACAATCTGGTTCACCGCGCCGTTCTGATCCGACAAGGGGCGAGCTATCGAGCGACTCGTCATGCCACGGAAACGGCGGCGGAGTTCCTCGCATCGACCGATCCTTGGTTTCGACCGGTGCGTTGCGAAATCGGCCCCGACGGTGCGTTGTGGGTGGTCGACATGTATCGCCAGACGATCGAACATCCCGAATGGATCCCCGCGGCTTGGCAAGCTCAACTCGACCTGACCGCCGGCAACGACCGCGGGCGAATCTATCGGGTATTGCCGCGTTCGGCCACGGTCGCGCCGAACCGGCCGATTTCGGACTTGTCCCTCAGCGAATCGGTCGCCCTGTTGCACAGTCCGATCGGTCCCCTGCGGGATACCGCGCAGCGATTGATTATCGAACGCGTCACGGCGGCGGAAACCGACGGCGCTTCGGCCGTGGCGGGCTGTGTCGAAGAGCTCCGCGATCTCGCCAAGGGCCCCGCCCCGGCGACGGCCCGGGTCCACGCTTTGTCGATCCTGGATGTCCTCGATCGCCTCGACGAATCGCTGATCGATTCGGCTTTGACCGCTTCCGAGCCTGGCTTGTTGCTTGTCGCGGTGAGGCTCGCCGCGTCGCGTGTGGCGGCCGCGGACAGGGCCAGCCGATTGGTCGACCGGTTGGCGTCGCTGGCCACCCATGACGATTTGAGGGTGGTTACCGCGACGGCTTTGGCATTGGGACAAACCGATCGTTCGGTGGCCGGTCAGGCCTTGGCAACGATCGCCGGACGTCCCGACATCGATGATTGGGTCACCTCCGCCGTCCTCAGTTCCGCCAAGCCGCATGCCGGTAAGCTCCTCGGACCGTTATTGATCGACCTGATCGAGCGGCGTGATCAGGCGGAGCCGACGTTCACACCGGCCACGCTGCGGTTGTTGTCAGGGCTGCTCGACACGGCGATCGCCGGTGGAGACGACGTCAGCGAACCGCTGCGTGCTGCTTTCGCCGCGACGGCCGATGATGCGGCGATCGACACGCGGCTGAGCTTGGCCGTCTGTACCGCCCAAAGTTTCACCCGGGCCGGCGTCGATCCGGCCGAGGCGATGTCACTGGTCGAACCGATTTATCTGGAAGCGGTGGAAATCGCGGCCGATCCATCACGGCCGGAGAACGTCCGCCGTCAGGCTCTGGAACTGTTCGGTCGCGGGATCGGCGACGCCGAAACCGAACGTCAATTGTTGAGTGATTTACTGTCGCCAACCGTGCCGGCGAGTGTCCAGCGACGGGCGGTTGCGGCGCTCGCGGCGATCGATCGCGAGCACTTCGTCGACTTTGTTATCGAACAATGGCCCCAGTTAACGTCGTCGCTGCGAGACGTTTGTGTTCACCAAATGCTGACCCGTCAGGTGTGGCTCAGCCAACTGTTGACGGCCTTGGAGTCAGGTCAGATCGGGATCAACGAATTGTCGGCTTCGTCGCGACAACAACTGCTCCATTCGGGGTCGCGTTCGATGATGGTCCGAGCCCAACGCTTGATCGATCGGTCCGGAGCGACCTCCACCAAGGGCGAATTGGTCGATTCCTATCTAGCGGGTTTTAAGTCCGCCCCCAACACGCCCGACTCGGCCGGAATCGGCGAGGCCTTGTTCGGTAAACATTGCGGCAATTGTCACATCGCTGATCAACGCGGACAAACGATCGGCCCCAGCTTGGCCAACCTCAGCGACCGCCGCGACCGGTCGCTGGTCGAGGCGATTCTCGATCCCAACGCGGCGGTTGAACCACGCTTTCAAAGCTACTTGATCCGCACCGATAGCGACGAACTGATCGCCGGGGCGATCGACAGCGAAGTCGGCGATACGATCACCCTGGCCAAAGCCGACGGCAGCCGGGTATCGATCAATCGCGGCCGGATCGCCGAGATGAAAAACAGCGGCATCTCATTGATGCCCGACGGGTTTGAGTCGCTGCTGACACCGACCGAACTGGAGGCGATCGTCCGCCACATCCAGCGGGCGACGAGCGATCGCGACTGAGCAGCTTACGGAAAAAAGTGTCAGACACTTATTTCCCGCTCGATCCTAAGGCTCGTTCAATCGTCGCTGGACGCCGATAACACCCGGTCGAGAAAATCATAGGCTTCCATTCGCGTCGCCGTCGGGAAGTCGTGCTCCGAATCGGGGTAGCGGACGACGAAGCGATCGGCCGCCCCCAGGCGGCGATAGACCTCGGCGATCGCCGGTTCCGACTGGCGAACGCCGGCGACGTCGAAGTTCGAATCGTGCAGCGGGCTGCAGGAAAAGAAGCCTCGGGGCGCGATCGCCGCGGCGACCTCAGGGAAGTCGAACGGCATTTGGTCGGGGTCCAGGCCGTAGATCTCACGGATTCGCGGCATGTAGCGGTCGCTCGCCCAACCAGCCAATTTTCCGCCGTAGTAGTAATGAAACGGGTCCCAACCACAGCTTGACACGACCGCCTTGATCCGCGGGTCGAAAACGCCGACGAACATCGAATTGTGACCGCCGAGCGAATGACCGATGACGCCGATCCGCTCGGGGTCGACGTCGTCGCGGTCGACCAGCAGGTCGACACCGCGGCGATGGTTGACGATCGCCTTCATCGTCCCCGACAGGTAGCGATCGGTGTGAAAGTCGTAATCGGTCAATTCACCGAAGGAGGGATAATCGGGGGCCAAAACGACGTAGCCTCGCCGGGCCAATTCGGCGGCGTAGTCGCGATTCGGTAACGGCCCTTCGCCGGCGACCACCCCTTTGCCGAGTGCCGATGTCGGGTGCAGCGCCAACACCGCCGGCCGGCGTGCCGCTCCCGCAGCCTCGGTATGGGGCAGGTACAAATGAGCCGTCGCATCGCCGGATTCGTCGACACGGTAGGAGATCAACAGCCGCGAGTAGTCGGGAAACTCGTCTCGGCCTCGCTCGATCACCTCCAACGGCACAAGTTCCTCTTCACCCGGCAACCTCCCCATCACCGCTTGCATCGCCACGACGATGTCGTCTCGCCGGCGTTGCCAATCGGCGGCCGACGTGATCGGTCGAGGTTGTCCATCGTCGTCAAGGTAGACGCTCAAATCGGTGTGATCGGGGTAGGGGCGCGGCGTTACCGACAACGGTGCTTCGGCGGGCGGGCCGCCGAGGCTGGCGACTTGCCGACGGCACTCGGCGACGATCGCCTCTTCGATCGACTCCGCCCATGGACTCGGCAGGCCGTAATAGACCATCGAGCCGCCGCCTTCGTAGCCGCCTTCAGCCAGCACTCGCCGCGAGGCGATGTAGGCCATCACATCGTTGCAGTACCCGGCCACCCAGGTCTTACCGGCACCGAGTTCCAGCTTCAGTCGCAGCGCGTAATCGATCACGACTTCGCCACCGAGAAAAACCCAGGTCGGCCCGTCGCCGAGTCGCCAAGTTTGGATCGGGTACGGGTAATCGCTGGCCAGCGAGCCGTCGCGATCCCAGGTTTCCAACAATTGCCGCGCCCGCCCCACCTCGTAGCGATTGGACGATTCCGTCGTTTGTCGGAGTTGTTCATAAGTCGGTAATTCGGCGAACTCCAGCGGCACCTCGGCGTACTCGGCGGCCAGCGTGCCAGCTAGTGGAATCGACGGTCGCTCGAGCGCGGCGGCGACCGCCCGATCGATCTCGCCGCCATATTGCCGAGCCAACTCGACGTCACGACGTGGCAACGGATTCTGGTCGGCGCCGCAACCTACCCAAACCATCGCCGTGGCACCCGGAAAACGCTCCTCCAACGCCGATTGGGCGTATCCGGGCCAGTCAGCGTCCCACTGGTAACCCGACAAGACCGTGGCGTGGCAAGCGTACCCACAAACGACCAAACGCACCTGTCCCTGGGACTCTCCCTTGGCGTCATCGGAACCGTCCGCGCGGGAACCGTTCGAGGCCTGGCCGGCTGCGTCGCCACCGCCGGCTGCGTCGTTACCCGGTTCGCGAACGATCAGCACCGGCACGTCGTGATCGACCGGGCCGTCGAGCCGGTTGGCGGTGCGGAGCGCGGGGACCTCTTTTTCGGGGTTATTTCGACGGTTGACGGCGAAGTGGGCGCGACCGACCGTCCAGCCGATCTCGGCTGGCCGCAAATCTTCCAACGCCTGCCCGACGACATCGGTTACCTGTTTCTCGAGCCGATCGGTGTAGTCTCGGATCAGCTGCCAGGCCGAACCGTCGAGGGAATACATCGCCCGCAGGTTATCGCCAACGACCGGGCCACTATGGGTGTGCGTCGTCGACAGCACCAAGCTTGACCGCGACAAACCGAACCGCTCGGCCACGGCATCCCGGATCGACGTGGCGGTCGTCCGATCGATGCCGACGAGATCGAGCGTGACGAGGACGAGTCGGTTCTCGTCGGCATCCTCGATCGCCATCGCCTTGGCCCACAACTCGGTCTGCTTCCCCTCGGCGGGACGATCGCGACCGCCATAGCCCGACATCCACATCGGTTGTTCGGGAGTGATCGTTTGCCGCCCGACCCCAACGCGCCAATCATCGGCCGCCGCGCCGAGAGGTGCGAAGCCGGCTAGCCACACGGCCAACGACAAGATGGGGACCGCGAGTGGACTGAAACATAGCCGACCGAACAGCGAGCAACGATTCATAGGTGATTCTCTAGGCGGGAGCGACTGGCGGACGTCGAGATCGACGTCGCCTCAAGCTAACACCGCGCCGGGCCAGGTTCCAGTCACTGGCCAGGCAGAATCGAGCGAGGGCGGGATCGGTCACCCAGAGATCGGTAGAGCGTTTGTTTGAACGCTCAGTCGATCGATCGCAGATCGCTCAGCTGTCGATGCAGGTTTCTAGGAACCGGGCCAAGCGGTGGAAATCGCTGCCGGTCTCGATGAACCGTACTTTGGTCACCAACGTTTCGCTGTCGACCAGTTCTTCGAACGGGACGTAATGCAAGTTGAATTGACCGCTGACCGAAACCATCACGCCGTTCAATTTCTTCTCGACCAAAGCCCGATAGGCACCGACGCCCAACGACGAGCCGAGGATCACGTCGAATGCTTGGGGCGGGGCACAACGAGCCTCATAACCCATTTGCAAACCGTTGATCTTGCGGGTACGGCCGGTCCGTTCGGTGTAGCGTTTACCGAGCATTTCCGACAACCGTGCGGCGAGGTTGATCGAAGAGATGTTGATGTGTCCGTGGTCGTCTCGTTCGACACCCGAAAGCACCTTCGACGGCAAGAACTCCGCCAACCCTTCGGCGATTACGATTGTGCCGTACTCACGTCCTTCCCGTTCGCGGGCCAGCATCATATCGACCATCCGATCGACGAAGCGGTCGAGCGCCATCACTTTGCGAGTCTTACCGGTTTCCGGATCGACTTCGGTATCTGCCAACGCGCCGACGATATCCTCGACGCTCATCACCATGCTCGCTTCACCCGCGATCGCCGCCCCGTAAGCGAGCCAACCGGCGCTGCGGCCCATCGCTTCGCAGAGGAAATAGGCCCGCCCGGCCGCGGCATCGAAATTGAGATTACGAATTTCTTCGGCCAACGTCTCGACCGCAGTGAAATAGCCGAACGTGAAGTCGATCCCCGAATAATCGTTGTCGATCGTCTTCGGCAGGTGGATGACGGGGAAGCAGCGTGAACCGGCCGGTAGGTTGTCTTGGAACAGCTTCAGTTTGTTCGCCGTCTTCAGCGTGTCATCACCACCGATGGAGATCAACGCATCGACCTCGAGCGAACAGAGGCCTTCGTAAACCCGTCGCAGCGGGGCGACCAGTTC
>SKZY01000396.1 GCA_007127095.1 Planctomycetaceae bacterium | reverse complement strand
GAACTTGTAATTATCCCCGGATGGGGTCCGCGGGTAATCGTTATTGGCCCACTTATCCTCAGTTACGGGAGTCCGTGGGCCCTGATTTTGCCAATTATCTCCGGTTTTCTTGCCGGTGTCAACCCTGAGGGGGTTGACTTCACCCGATTCGAGGCGGAGACTGACGGCCGGACGGATACGGATGTTCACAGACGGAGCGGTTTCGGAAATCTCGATGCGGAGCAGGAGTCATGCCTGGTACCACGAGCGATTCGTTGAGACAGGGCTCGAGTGAAGAAACAGGTGAGCGCTGGGCGCGGATCTGGTTCGAAAAGCTGGCTCGCTTCCATCGGGTTGAGCATCCAGAGTGTTGGCAGTTCACCGACCAGGATGTGATCGAGTATCTGCGGTCGAGGTTGAAATCGGGCACACCGGCATGGAAGCGGTTGCGGATCGTCGAGGGATTGATCACGTACCGCAATCGGGTTCGCCGCTCACAGACGCCACGGTTGGAGCCGATTCGGGCCAAGTTGCAGGAAATCGCCCTGCAAGAGAAGTATCGGGCCGATCCGGAACCGATTGAGGAGATCGCGGGCAAGATCGACCCCCGAGATCCCGATATCATTCAGCGAATGCAGCGGAAACTGCGATTAAACCGGAAGAAGCTGAATACGGAGAAGGCGTATTTGAAGTGGGTTCGCCGGTTCATGCGCGAGCGGGGGTTGAAGACCGCCAGCGATTTTGATGGCATCGGCACGGCGGATGTGGAGTCGTTCTTGACCGACTTGGCGGTTGATGGTGACGTTGCGCAATCGACGCAGGACCAGGCGTTCTATGGGCTGCTGTTCTTGTTTGAGCACGTGCTCGAACGTGATTTGGGGACGATCAACGCGCTGCGGTCGCGGAAGCCGAAGCGGATTCCGACGGTGATGAGCGAAAGGGAGGTGACGGGTGTGTTGGGCGAATTGCGAGGGATTTACTTGGTGATCGCCCAATTGCTCTACGGATGCGGGATGCGGATCGGTGAGTGTTTGCGGCTGCGGGTGAAGGATATTCGATTTGATCGGATGCAGATCGAGATCCACGATTCGAAAGGGAGCAAGAGTCGGTTGGTGCCACTGCCTGTGCAGTTGGTCGAGCCGCTGCGACGTTTGGTGAGGTCGCGTGGCGTGCTGCATGAAAAGGACGTGGAGAGTGGCGAAGCATCGGTTTGGCTACCGTACGCGTTGACCCGCAAGTACCCGTCGGCGCACCGCGAGTTCAAATGGCAGTTTTTGTTCGCTTCGGCGAGGTTTTCTCGTGATCCGAGAAGTGGCCGGTGGCATCGGCACCATTTGCACTGGAGTACGTTTGCTGACCACTTGAGGCGAGCGGTGCGAGCGGCTGGGGTCATGACGCACGTCACCTCGCACACCTTCCGCCACAGTTTTGCGACTCATTTATTAGCCTCGGGGACCGACATTCGGACCATTCAGGAATTGCTGGGGCACAACGACATCGCGACGACGATGATCTACACGCATGTGCTGAACCGGAAAGACATCACCGTGGTCAGTCCGCTCGATTGCTTGCAACCGCCACCCACGGCGGAGAAACCGGTCGCGAGCGTCGAGTCGGATGCGAACGAGGCGGGCGTTGCTGCGAGATCCGCGATCGCCGGCAGCGGAGCGACCGCCAGCAGCGATCCGATCAGCGCGGCGTCACAGCCTCGCCGGCGTTGGTGGCGCACGGTCGAGTCACGAATGGCCAGCGGCGTCGCTTGGCTGCGACGCTGTCGGCGTGGTCGCTGTTTGCGAACGTCGTAGCAGAACCATTGGTCGAAATGCCCAGCGGCGTTGGTCGCGATCGTTCGGGGGAGGAGACCGAGGCGATCGGTTACAATGCCGAGTGTCGTTCGTTGACTCCGCCCGCCGTCGCCTCCCCGCACCTCCACTGCCAGCACCGGACTCCGCTGTCCCCCGAAAGTTCTATGTCGATCTGCCGCCTGCTCGACCGCCGCAAGAATCGGTTTGGTCGATCGTCTGTGAGTGATTCTCTTTTTCCCACCGCGACCGTGGTTCCGCCGGGCGAATGGGTGCGTTCGGCTCGCGCTTGCATCGCGGCGTTGTTTCGGTGGTCGGTGGCGATCGTATCGTTGACAGGGGCTGTGTGGTTGGCGGGTGGTGAGGCTCGCGGCGAAGCTGACGCGGCAAGGGACGATGATGCGATCCGTTTCAACCGCGACATTCGACCGATCCTTTCGGAGAACTGTTTCTTTTGTCACGGTCCCGATGCCGCGACGCGTGAGGCGGGGTTGCGGCTGGACTTGCGGGAGGAAGCATTGGGGCAGGCGTTCGTTGCCGGCGATGCGTCGGCGAGCGAATTGGTCGAGCGGATTTTCAGCGACGATCCGGAGCTGATCATGCCGCCGCCGGCGAGCGGTCGGGGGCTGTCCGAAGAGCAGAAGCAGTTGCTGCGTCGCTGGGTCGCGGCGGGTGCGGAGTACCAATCTCACTGGTCGTTTGTCGCTCCCGTTCGCGTATCACCACCGCCGGTCGATCTCGCGGGATGGGATGAACATCCGATCGATCGATTTCTTTATGCGGCGATGGAAGCGGAGGGGTTAACGCCACAGGAGGAGGCGAGTCGCGAGCAGTTGCTGCGCCGATTGTCGTTCGACTTGACCGGTTTGCCGCCGACGCTGGAAGAGCTTGACGCCTTTTTGGCCGATCGATCGCCCGTCGCTTACGAGCGGGCGGTCGATTCGTTGTTGGCCTCACCGCGATTCGGTGAGCGGATGACGGCCGGTTGGTTGGACGTTGCGCGTTACAGCGACAGTTACGGGATGCAGGTCGACCGCGATCGCCGCGTCTGGCCGTATCGCGATTGGGTGGTCGACGCCTTCAATTCGGCGATCGGTTACGACCGGTTCATCACCGAGCAGCTGGCCGGCGACCTGTTACCCGAGGCGACGGAATCACAGATTTTGGCGACGGCGTTCAACCGTTTGCATCCTCAGGAGTGTGAAGGCGGGAGTGTTCCGGAGGAGTTTCGCAGCGAGTATGTAGCCGATCGGACGCAGACGGTGGCGACGGCATTCCTCGGCTTAACGCTGGAGTGTTGTCGCTGTCACGATCACAAGTACGACCCGTTGACGCAGGCCGAGTACTATCAATTGACCGGTTTTTTCGACAACATCGACGAGGCGGGGCTCTATTCGTTCTTTACCGACTCTTGTCCGACGCCGACCTTGAAGCTGCCGACTGCGGAGCAGCGGACCCGGATGGAGGCGTTGCGGTCGGAGGTCGACGCTCAGGAGCGGCGGTTGGAGCAGATCCGAGTCGAGCGTGAGCCGGAATTCGAACGTTGGTTGGCTCGGGCGGGTCAGCGTGCGAGTGGCGGGGGCCGGATCGAGCCGGCTGGTCAGATCGCTCACCTCGATTTTGAGGCCGAGACGCCGCCGCGGGGGACGACGTCGATCGAAGGCATCGTCGGCAACGCGATCCGGATCGGGGGCGATGACGCGGTCAACGTCGGGGTTGGTAATTTTAACCGCTGGGATCCGTTCACCGTCGGCCTCTGGTTGCGGGTCCCGGATCATCGCGAGCGGGCGGTCGTCTTCCATCGCTCGAGGGCTTGGACCGACGCGGCGAGCCGCGGCTATGAACTGCTGGTCATCGACGGTCATTTGCAGGCTTCGCTGATCCATTTTTGGCCTGGCAACGCGGTCAGCATCCGGACCCGTGATCCGTTGACGCTCGAGGCCTGGCAACATGTCGCGGTATCGTGGGACGGATCGAGTCGGGCGGCCGGGCTGGCGATTTTTGTCGATGGCCGGCGGGTCGAGACCGAGGTGGTTCGCGACGCCTTGACGAAGAACATCACGGGTGGCGGCGGCGACGAGATCGCGATCGGGGCACGGTTTCGCGACCGCGGGTTGACCGGAGGCGACGTCGACGAGTTTTACGTCTTCGATCGCAGGTTATCGCCGCCGGAGATCGCGGTATTGGCGCGGCGGCCCGATTCGCCAGGGGATGCTACGGCGGAGTCGGCTGATCGGGAGGGGCTACGTGAGTTTTATTTGACGAGAGTGGACGACGCTTATCGGGCACAGCTCGAATCGTTGCGGGCGGCCCGGGCGGCGTTGTCGACGGCGGTCGACGGGTTGCCGGAAATCATGGTGATGCGGGAAATGGCTGAGCCGCGGCCGACCTTCTTGTTGGCCCGCGGCGCCTACGACGCGCCGCTCGAACCGGTCGCGGCGGCTACGCCTGCGGCACTTTTGCCGTGGGACCCCGACTTGCCCGACAATCGCCTTGGTTTTGCCAAGTGGTTGACCGATCCGGCGCATCCGCTGACGGCTCGCGTGGCGGTCAATCGGCTGTGGCAAACGATGTTCGGGAACGGCTTGGTCGCGACGCCGGAGGATTTTGGCAGTCAAGGGACTCCGCCGACTCATCCGGAACTGCTCGATTGGTTGGCGGTCGAGTTCGTCAGCAACGACTGGGACGTCAAGGCGATGATCCGGCTGATGGTCACCAGTGCCGCTTATCGTCAAGCTTCGGCGCCGCCTGATCATCGCGACCCGGAGAACCGGCTGTTGTCTCGGGCGCCGAATTATCGCTGGCCGGCGGAGATGTTGCGGGACAATGCGTTAGCGATATCGGGGTTGCTGTGCGGCGACATCGGCGGCCCGCCGGCCAAGCCGTACGAGGTCGAGAGTTCGTTCAAGCCGGTGTCGCGGGACGCGGGTCGTGGGCTGCACCGTCGCAGCCTGTACACGTATTGGAACCGGACGGGACCGGCGCCGGCGTTGACGACGCTCGATGCTTCGTTGCGTGACGTCTGTCGGATGAAGCGTGAAGTGACGACCACGCCGCTACAGGCCTTGGTGATCCTCAACAGTCCGCAGTTCGGGGAAGCCGCCCGGGCATTAGCGGAGCGACTCCATCACCGTCACGGTGACGCTGCCGAGTTGATCCTCCGCGACCTGTTCCGGCTGACCACCAGTCGTTTCGCGACGCCGGAGGAAGCCGCCATTGTGAGGCAGCTTTACGACCAGCAGCGAAAGCGGTTTGCCGCCGCGCCCGAGCAAGCGGAGCGGTGGTTGTCGGTCGGCGACAGCGGAACCGATACGACGCTCGATCCGGTCTCGGTTGCCGCCGTGGCCTCGGTCGCCAACACGTTGTTCAACTACGACGGTTGCGTCACCAAGCGTTGATCGCCGGGTTATTCGAAATCGATGATCCGCAGTTTAGAGACATCGGGCAATTCGATCGCTGGCGCCACTTGGCCGGCGTTTCGCCTCGAGATGGAGATCATCCAGGACGATTGTTGATCTTGAAAGTGGCCGATCAGGTCTGATTTTTGGATCGCGATTTCGGCCCGTTGGCGGTGGCCGGCCTGCTTGGTAGCGACGAACCACTTCGGTTGCCAATCGAGGAAGCCGTCGCAGGAGTCGCGGGTCACTGCGTCGGCATCGAACTCCAATTCGAATGCCGTCAAGAAATCTCCGTCAACATCGATGCGGACGACATAGCGATCGGTGGTGTCGAGGTCGGCGTCGCGTTGGCGGTCACGTCGGGGCGATGTGTCTGCGGGGCGATTTTCGATGGCGGAAGTCAGGGCGGGGCCATCGAAGGCGACATAAAAGAAGTCGGCGTCGTGCGCGACCGCGGCGCGGAGTCGATCGCCGCCGAGTGGCAGATCGATAGCGGCGCGCCAGTCGGTCTCATCGAGGTTGGCATCGAGCAGCGGGCGCTGGCGCACCCACGGCGCGACGATCCGGCCGATCGTCGTCCGTTCGCCTTGGTCACGACGGCGTTGGCGAAGTCCGCGGACCACCGGATGGGCTTGCCAGTGGATATCTCCTTCGTGATCTTGAATCGACTCGGTCGCGGAGGCGAGGGCGATGCCGCCGTCAGGTTCCGATGATGAATCGAGCGAATCATCGACGTCGTCGCTGGCGTTGGGAATGGCACCGGCGGACGAGCGAGACGCGAGGGTTGGGGGAAAGGTTGGCAGCGGCCGAACGATGCCACGGACGGGAGTTTGTGACGACGGCGAGTCGAATGGAGACCAGCGCACCGACTGTGAAACGTCTGCGGCCGTCGGGCTGCGTCGGTCGTTGGCAATGGCGGCCAGATCGAGTCGCGATCGTGCGACACGATTCCATTCTTCGCTGCTTTGAATTCGCCGGTGATGCAGGTCACAGACCAGTGCCAGCGGTTCGTTGGGCCAAGATTGACCGGCCTGCTCCAGCAGCGATCGATAAAGTTCGCGATTTTGTCGCCGTTTTGCCTCGATGATCAGGCGATAGATCAAGCGTCGGCGATTTTCCGGCGGAGTTCGCGCCAGCGCCGCATCGACTTGAGTGAGAACAGGATCGAGTGGAGTCGCCGACTCGGCGATCGATCGGACCCAGCCGGTCTCGCCGGTACGAGCTTGGAGGACTTGGTAGTGACGTCGGACCGGCGGCAACGAGGCCGACCTGAGATAGCGTTTATCGTTGGCCAGGAAACCCGCGATTCCTTCGATCGATTGACTCGTCGATGTGGAATCCTGACGAACGCGGATTCGCAGGTCGTCGGCCGGTAGCTGGCCTGGCTGCAGCAGCATCCAAGCATCGATCGCCACATCACCGGCGAGTTGGCCGGTCGCGGTCATCGGGGTCGCCTGGCGGATTGCCAATCCCTGAGCGGCTTCGGTCTCGAAAACTCGGGGCACGCCGTGGCGAGCCGCGGCCGCGATCCAAGCCGCATGGGCCGTTGGCGACAGATCGCCGCTGAGGACCAACACGGCCGGAGCCGAGGACTTTAGGATCGCATCGATTTCGTCCCCCGCGACGGCTTTTCGTGAGCCGGCAGTGGTGTCCGACAGCTTGTCGGAATCGGTTGACGACCAGCGGATGACCGATGTCGGGCCGAGCAGTCGTGCCGCTTCTCGGACCAGTGGCTCATCTTCGTTGGTGACCAGGGCGACCCGACGACGGAATTGCTGGGATTCGAGCGCCAGCAGCGACCAAGGGAGTCGGTGTCCTTGATTCGAAATCGCCATCACCGCGACGCGTCGCTCCGCCCCGCGTGTGGTCCTCCAGGTCCGACCGCCATCGCGGGTGACGGAGACGGAGCCCCATTCTCCGACAGCCCAGCCGCGATCTTGGTCGAGTCGGAAGAGTCCGCGGACGATCGAAGAGGAGATCCGCGACGTTTGTCGGGGGCCGCTTGGCAGTTGCTGGCGAACGAGTTCGGATGACGCGTGGGAGACCGTCCAGAGTTCGTCGTCGTAGCGGGTGCTTGTCGCGGCAATCTGGCTCGCGTCGTGATCGGAGGCCGTGACCTGGCGATAATCGTCAACTGAACCGATGAGCGCGACGATCGTGGCGGTCGACAGGGCTTCGACCGGTTCCCAGCGTCGGCCGCCATCGAGGCTACGGAAGATGTTCGACCCCAAGGCCTCCGACCAGGCACCGGCGGCGATGCAGGTACCGCCTGGACCGATCAGCAACGTGGTCAGCGGTGGTAGACCGATCGATTCGGTCGGCTGCCAGGAATCGCCTCCGTCAGCGGTCCAGAGGACGATGCCGCGGCCGATCCGGGTATGAGGTTCGTACGCCCCGCCGACCACCAGGCCCCGTTTGCTGTTGAACATCGCCACCGAATCGAGATGGCCGAGGGTATCGGACTGCTGAGGCGACCAGGTCAGTCCTCCATCGTCGGTTTTCAGGATCACGCCGAGGTCTCCGACGGCCCAACCACGATCGGCGTCGACGAAGGTGACGTCGCGGAGTGTCGCGTCGTCGACCGCTGCGGTCATGGTATCGGCCGCGGCGGGTTGAGCGAGTAGCAACAGCAGGAATGGCCAGCAGGCGAGAGCGAACCTAGCAGCGCGGAATCGCCTCTGGGGGATCGTTGTCCGACATGATTGGGGCTGCATCTGGCTGATTCCCGCGAAATCCGTGAAAGTCGATTAATCGGGGTGATCGCCCGGAAAAGTCGGGCTGAAGTCGACGGTGATGGGCTTTTGTCCATTGCCTAAGTGGTATCCGGCTTTTAGATTCGGAGTTTTCCGACGCGGGTGTAAATGTCAGTTTCGACGGATCGCCTTAGCGGAAGATGATTTTTTCCCTTTACTTGAACTTTGAAGACGATGAGCACGATTGCCGGCGGTAAGCAGACGGAAATTTTGAGCGGAGCCGATATCCTGGTGAAATCGTTGGTCAATCAGGGTGTCGAAGTCATCTTCGCGTACCCCGGTGGTTGCAGCATGCCGCTCCACCAAGCGCTCACTCGTCATGGCGACTCGATCCGCACGATCCTGCCGCGACACGAGCAGGGTGGCGGCTTTGCTGCTCAAGGCTATGCTCGCAGCACGGGCCGTGTGGGGGTGGTCATGGCCACCAGTGGTCCTGGTGCGACCAATTTGGTCACCGCGATTGCCGACGCCAAGCTCGACAGCATCCCGTTGGTCTGTATCACGGGGCAGGTTCCGACCTCGGTTATCGGGACCGATGCGTTTCAAGAAACGCCGATTGTGGAAGTTTGTCGCGGGATCACGAAACACCACTATTTGGTCACCGATGTCCGCGACATGGCGCGGGTGGTGAAGGAGGCGTTTCACATTGCCAGCACCGGACGTCCGGGGCCGGTGATCATCGACCTGCCGAAGGACGTTCAGCTCGATTCGACCGAAGTCGATTGGGACGTTGCGATGGACCTGCCGGGCTATCATCCCGAGCGTCTGCCGGTTCCGGAGGAGGCGTTGCAGCAGATCACCGCGGCGATCCGGCGTGCCAAGCGGCCGGTGGTTTATGCCGGTGGCGGGGTGATGTGCAGCGATTCGGCGCCGCAATTGCGTGAGTTTTTGCGGATCACCGGGATCCCCTGCACCACGACGGTGATGGGGTTGGGCTTGGTCCCGGCTGACAATCCGCTGTCGCTCGACATGTTGGGCATGCACGGTTCGGCGTATGCGAATTACGCAGTGCGAGATTGTGACCTGTTGATCGCGTTGGGTGTCCGTTTTGACGACCGTGTGACCGGCCACGTCGAGTCGTTCGCCAAGGGCGCCAAGATCATCCACATCGATCTGGACGCCTCGGAGTTGAATAAGAACAAGGCGGCGCACATCTCGGTCTGCGGCGAGGTTGGCCAAGCCCTGCATGCGCTCAACCAGATCGTCGAACCGCCGGAGGAGATCGGCGATTGGGTGCGTCATTGCCAGGAATTGAAGGCGAAGCACCCGTTCCGCTACGACGAGTCGTTTGACGGGATTTTGCAGCAACACGCGATCCGCACGTTGAGCGAAATGACGGCCTCGATGGACCCTTACGTCACGGTCGGTGTCGGCCAGCACCAGATGTGGGCGGCACAATTTTTCAAATTCAATCGACCGCGGACGTGGCACAGCAGCAGTGGCTTGGGGACGATGGGGTTTGGTTTGCCATCGGCGATGGGTGTACAAGCGGCTCATCCCGATTCGCTGGTGATCGACATCGACGGCGACGGCAGTTTCCAGATGAACATTCAGGAACTCGCCACCTGCCATTGTGAGCAATTGCCGGTGAAAGTGCTGTTATTGAACAACCAGCACCTCGGGATGGTGGTTCAGTGGGAGGATCGGTTCATGGGGCGCAACCGCGCCCACACGTATCTCGGCCCGATCCACCACGAGGAAGCGAGCGGGGCGAGTGATGCCGACCGATTCGCATACGCTGGCGAGCGGTATCCGAACTTTGTCCAGATCGCCAAGGGGTATGGTTGTGGGGCGGCGACGGTCCGGCGGAAGTCCGACTTGGAAGCGGCGTTGCGGGAGATGATCGAATATCCGGGGCCGTTCGTGCTGGATGTCGAAGTCCCGTATCAGGAGCACGTGTTGCCGATGATTCCCAGCAATCACACCGTCGATGACATGATCCTGGAGTAGTCGGCGCCCCAAAGCGTTGCTGTCTGATCGCACGGCCACCGTTTCTGGGAGGCCGTTCTTGTCACGACCAGCGGTGGGGTTTAGGCTTTTCAGCCGTCAGATCGACCGTCGGCATCCGTTTTCAACCGTTTTCTTCAGAGAGCCAGCTAGGTGACCGGTACTTGTGTGATTGGATTGCAGTGGGGTGACGAGGCGAAGGGCAAGCTGGTCGACCTGCTCGCCCCGCGTTTCGACATCGTCGTCCGCTACCAGGGTGGTGCCAACGCGGGTCACACCGTTGTCGACGGCTCGGAGGTCTACAAGCTGCACCACATCCCCAGCGGGATATTGCATGGTGGCGTTGACAACGTGATCACGCCCGGCGTGGTGATCAACCCGGCGACGATGATCGACGAGATCGACGGTTTGCTGGCTCGTGGCGTACCGGTCTTTGAGCGGCTGCGGGTCAGTGAGCGGGCGCATTTGGTGATGCCTTGGCACATGATCGAAGACCGCGTGATCAATGCTCAGAAGGTTGGCGGCGAATCGATCGGCACCACCAACCGGGGTATCGGGCCCTGTTATCGCGACAAAGTGGGTCGTACCCACGCGATTCGCGTGGCTGACTTGGTAGCGGAGAATCGCGACGAACGGATCGCGATGGTCGCCGCTCAGAAGGTCCAAATCTTGACTTCGCTGGGGGCCAGCGAGGACGATTTGGCGTCGATCGCTCCGGCGACCGTCGTCGCGCTCTGCGCCGCATGGGGTGAGCGACTCAAGCCGATGATCGGCGACACCACCGACTGGTTGCTGGATGCTTGCGAGCAGGGCCGTCAGCTGTTGTTCGAAGGTGCGCAGGGAGCGTTACTCGACATCGATCATGGGACCTATCCGTTCGTCACCAGCAGCAACAGCAGCGGAGTCGGCGTTTGTGCCGGTTCCGGGGTCCCACCGCGTTGGATTCAAACCGTGATCGGGGTCTGCAAGGCCTACAGCACGCGGGTCGGGGGCGGCCCGTTTCCGACCGAATTGACGTGTCAGACGGGTGAAAAGATCCGTCAGCTCGGTCGCGAGTTCGGGACGACGACCGGACGGCCTCGACGCTGCGGCTGGTTTGACGCCGTCGCGGTCCGTTACACGGCGCGGCTCAGCGGCGTGACGCATCTGTCGCTGATGATGATGGACGTGTTGAGTCATTTTGACGAATTGAAGATCTGCGTCGCTTACGAACTGGACGGACAACGGATCAGTTCCGTCCCCAGTTGTGCCGAGAAGCTTCGCCGTTGTGTGCCGATCTATGAAACGATCAGCGGCTGGGATTCGCCGGTCGATGAAGTGGTCAGCGAAGCCGACTTCCCTGAGTTGGCGCTCGCCTATGTGCGGCGAATCGAGGAGTTGGTCGGCGTCCCGGTCGGCATTCTGTCGGTCGGTCCGGATCGCAAGCAGACGATTTTCACGCGGCAGGCACCGGGCTTTCCGGTGCTGCAAGGGGCGGGGTGAAAGGGTCGTGACGGGAGATTCGGCGGAACCGAGTAGCGGCGGGCCTTTGCTGGGAGATATCCCGACGGCGGCTGTACCCCGGCACATCGCGATCATCATGGACGGCAACGGCCGCTGGGCTCAGCAGCAGGGTTTGCCACGGATCGAAGGGCACCGCCGCGGGGTCGACACCGTGCGGATGGTTTGTGAGACGTCGGTCGAATTAGGAATCCGCGCGGTCACGCTGTACTGTCTTTCGAGCGAAAATTGGAAGCGGCCTCGCGAGGAGCTTGATTTCCTGATGGCGTTGTTGGAGCAGTATTTGATCGATGAACGGCGGCTGATCATGGATCAGGGGATGCGATTGCGGGTAATCGGCCGTCGCGACCGGTTGCCTGCGGGCGTTTTGGCCGAGATGGACCGGACGTTGGCGATGTCGGCCGGCAACCGCGGAACCGAGCTAGTTCTAGCGATCGATTATGGCGGGCGAGGAGAATTGACCGCCGCGATGCGAGGCTTGGCCGAGCAGGTTGTCCGTGGTGAATTGGCGCCGTCGGCGATCGACGAAGCGACGGTTGCCCGCCAACTCGATACGGTCGGTTTGCCCGATCCCGACCTGTTGATCCGGACCGGTGGTGAGATGCGGGTCAGCAATTTCCTGTTGTGGCAGATCAGCTATGCCGAGTTTTGGGTGACCGACAAGGCGTGGCCCGAGTTCACGCGTGAGGATTACCGTGGGGCGATCGCCGACTACGCGGTCCGGCACCGACGTTTTGGCGGTTTGTAACCGCGGCCTGACAACCTTTATTTGCCGGAAGGCTTTCCGTTGTTGCGTGATCGTCTCTTGAGTGCCTCGATTTTGATCGCGGTCATCGTGGCGTTGTTGGTCCTCGATTACCGTTGGCCGCTTGGTGGAGCCAGCGGCTTGTGGCTGATGCCGCTGTTGCTGGCGTTTGCGTTCGGAACGGCGATCGACGTGACCCGTCTGATCGCCGCGGCGGGGCTGGCGGTCGATCGGGTGGCTGCGATCGGTGGCGCCGCGTTGGTTGCTGGCGCCGCCTACATCCCGATCGTCTGGCCACTATTCGGTGACCCCTATCCGGCCGATTGTCCGGTCGGCCGGACTGGCTGGATCGTGTTGGCGGCCGCTGTCGCGATTTTTTGGGTGTTGGTCCGCCAGATGGCGACGTATGACAGCGGGCGGCCTGGCGAGGCGCTTGCGCGAACGCTCAGCGGAGTGTTCGTCTCTTGTTATGTCGGGATCCCGATGGCGATTTTGGTAGTCATCCGAGATCTCGGCGAGGGAAGTTGGGGGATCGCGATGTTGATCAGCGTGATCGCGGTCGCCAAATCGTCGGACGCTGGGGCCTATGCGGTCGGTAAGCTGTGCGGCCGCCACCGCCTGATCCCTCGTTTGAGTCCTGGAAAAACTTGGGAGGGAGCGATCGGTGGGATCGTCGTCGCCAATTTGGTCAGTTGGGGCTGTCTGTTCGGATTAATCCCTTGGTTGGCGGACGTCAACGAATCGCCGCCGCTGTGGGGACCGCCCTTGTTCGGGACCGCGTTAGCGGTAGCAGCGATGGTCGGTGACCTAGCGGAATCGTTGATTAAACGCGAGAGTGGGGCGAAGGACAGTGGCCGGACACTGCCGGGATTGGGGGGGGTCTGGGACGTCACCGATTCGTTGATCGCCGCGGTGATCCCGGCCTGGTTAGCGTTGGCGGCCGGGGTGGCCGGAGCGTAGTATTTCTCCCCCGCCCCCTCGACGTATAGAATGAGGCGGTGGGTAGTTCGAGGTGACACACGGGCGTGAAAGGCCTGAATGACTGAAGCAACTTTGGCGGCGACTTCGCCCGACGAGATCCTGGCATTGTTCGGGGCTCGGGATCAGCACCTGCGGACGATCCGGAGGCTTTTCGACGTTGCGATTACTCATCGAGGTGGTGAAATCAAGGTGTCGGGGGCTGCCGATTCGGTGCAACAAACGACCCGGGTGCTCGAGCGACTGCGTCAGGTGAGTCGACTCAAGGGGGTGTTGAGTCCGTTGGATATTCAGGAGGCTGCGGCCCAGGAGGGGGTTGGTGATGAGCCGATCGCTTCGACTCGGGGCGGCGTTCCTGAAGTCGAAATCCGCCATGCCGGTCGGAAGGTTCAGCCGCGGACCGAGGGGCAGGCGCGGTACGTGGAGCTGATCCGGAGTCATGATTTGACGATCGCCACCGGTCCGGCAGGCACAGGCAAGACGTTTTTGGCCGTCGCGACGGCTGTCGAGTCGCTCAAGGCCGAGCAGATCCGCAAGATCGTGTTGGTTCGTCCGGCGGTCGAAGCGGGCGAGAACCTCGGTTTTTTGCCGGGTGATTTACGCGCCAAGCTGAATCCGTACCTGCGGCCGCTGTTGGATGCGTTGAATGACATGGTCGACTTTGACCAGGCTCGCAACTTGATGGAACGTGAAGTGATCGAAGTCGTCCCGTTGGCCTATATGCGGGGTCGGACGCTGAACGACGCCTTCATTATTTTGGACGAGGCCCAGAACACGACCGTCGCTCAGATGAAGATGTTTTTGACGCGGATGGGCCAGCGGAGCAAGATGGTCGTCAGCGGCGACGCCACACAGTTGGACCTTCCCAAAGGTGTGACCAGTGGTCTGGCTGATGCGATTCGTCGGCTGGGAAAAATCAAGGGTGTCGGGGTGATGAAACTTCAGAACTCCGATATCGTTCGGCACCGTTTGGTACAGAGAATCGTCGAAGCCTACGAGCAACAGGAAAGCTAAGGTCTGCCGCTTCCCTCCGCAGCCGCTGGCGGTCAACCGTCGGTAGCGGGATCGTTCTCCGGCCGATCGGGGAGGACATGTTGGTGGGACGTGTCAACCGTGTTGATGAATACCCCATTGAACAAGCGAGCCGGCAAAGAGCGATTACGGTCGCTCGGCTTGCCCAACGCGAATCTGCTGCACTGGTGGACTGAGGAAGCCGACCCCGGGTTTTGGTGGCGAGTTAGCTTGGCACTGATATCCGCCGTGGCGATGTTGGTTGTCTGTCACGCGTGGGAGCCGCCGTTCCCGTACCGCACCGGTGATTACCCGCTCCGGGACCTCGTATCGCGGGCCGAGTTTCAGGTGGTCGATTCGACCGCCACCGAAGCGTTGAAGCTGCAGCAGCGGCGTGAAGCGTTGGCCTACTATATCAATCAGAATCAACCATTGGTCCAAAAGCGGGAAGAGCTGAAAGATCAATTATTCCTGGTGCTTGGGGCCGAATCGTTCAATCAGATGACGCCCGAGGAGCGTCGTGCGTTTGCCGAGTTGCATCAGGACAGCGAGACGGCGGGCCCGGGTGAGACCGCTGCCGACCGGTTCGGGGTCCTCAAGGAGGTGTTGGCGAGCGATCCCGATCTGCAGCAGACCGACGCGGCAGTCGAGTTGGCGTTGCGGCCGGCGATGGAGACCGGATTGTTACAATCGTTGACGCATTCGGCCGAGCAGGGCGACCTGCGGGTGATTCGCGTCTACCCGCCGGGTGAGGCTCAGCAAGCGGTGGTGGTTGAGGTGTCTCAGGTCCGGATCGCCCAAGCTAGAAGCGAGTTCGAACAGCGTCTAAAAGAGCAGTTTCGTCAGCGGTTCGAGACCGATTCGGCCCAGGTGGTTGCCGAAATGTTGAGTCGTTGGCTATCGGCGCGGCTTCCTGAAACGCTCCGCTACGACGACGAATTGACGAGCCGTTCGCGGGAAGAATTGGCTGCTCAGGTCGAGGACGTGATGAAGACCTATCGCCGAGGGACTTCGGTGTTGGCACCTGCCGGACAACCGCTCGGCCAGCCCCAAATCGAATTGTTGCGGAAGGAATGGGAAAGCCTGACCGGGTCGCTCGGCTGGGCGACCCAATTGGCCCGATTGGCCGCGTATGCCGGGATGATCGCTGCGTTGTTTTTGCTCGGTGGTGCCTACATCCATTTCATCGACGACCGTTCGTTGCTGGTCGACAACGAGCGACTGGCCCGTTTGTTGGGATTGATCGTGGTCACCGTATCGGCCTGTTATTGGGCATCGCGAGACCCCTGGCGGGCCGAGCTGATCCCGTTGGCGATGGCATCGACGGTTGCGGCCGTGGTCTATGGACGCGAATTAGCGATGTTGATCATGGCCGCGATCGGCTTAGCGGTGACGCTCTTTATTGGTGCCGACACAGCCACGCTTGTGATACTTGCCGCGGCGGCACTTTCCAGCGTGTTGTTGTTGGGCCGGATCCGCAGCCGCAGCCACCTGTTGTACGTCGGGATTGGCAGCGGCATTGTCACTGCGGCGACGGTGGTCGGTGTCGGCGTCGTCACCAATGAAATCTTTGCGGTCGGCGAAGTCACATCGGATGCGTTGCCACTGCTTCCGTCGAGCGGTTTGGGGGCGATCCTCGCGGTTCTCAGTCGCGAGGCGTTTTGGGCCGGCGGAAGCGTGGTCGTCGGTTCGTTAGCGATGACCGGTTTATTGCCATTAGTCGAAAAGGGTTTTGGCGTCCAAACCGACCTCAGTCTGTTGGAATTGGGCGATGCCAGCCACCCGCTGCTCCGCCGTTTGGCCCAACGGGCGCCCGGCACCTACAACCATTCGATCAATGTCGCGTCGATCGGTGAGGCGGCTGCTGATGAGATCGGCTGCAACGGATTGTTGGTCCGTGTGGGGGCCTACTTTCATGACATCGGCAAGATGTTCAAGCCGGCCTACTTCATCGAGAATCAGAGCGACGGCATCAACCAGCACGACACGTTGCAACCGGCGATGAGTACCTTGGTCATCATCGCGCACGTCAAGGACGGTGCCGACCTGGCCCGCAGCAACCATTTGCCTCAACCGTTGATCGATTTCATTCTGCAGCACCACGGAACGACGCTGGTCGAGTATTTTTATCGTGAAGCGGCGAAGCGGAGTGAGAACAGTCCCAACCGTGAAGAGGTCAGCGACAAAGATTTCCGTTACCCTGGACCGAAGCCACAGACGCTGGAGGCCGCCGTATTGATGTTGGCCGATGCGGTTGAGAGCGCCAGCCGAACACTTGTGGAGCCGACATCGACGCGAATTTCGCACCTGGTCGATGCGATCGCGAGTAAAAAGATGGTCGACGGCCAATTCGACGAGTGCGGATTGACCTTTCAACAGCTCGACCGAATCAAGAAGAGTCTCGTCAAGACACTGACCGCGATCTACCACGCCCGGGTCAAGTATCCCGGACAACAATCCGCCTGAAATATGCCGCTCAAAAAGCCTCTGTCAGCCTCACGATCGTGTCCCGAATCCTTCGCTGATGTCAGCACCGATTGTCATCAGGACGAATCGGATCGCTGGCCTCGACCGACAGACTCCGGTCCGGGGATCGACCACGGCGGCGGCGAAATCGAAATCGTCGTCGACTTTGATCTCGACGATTTTGACCCATCGCCCCGATTGCTAGCGTCGCTGCAATCCGCGGTCCGTACGGCGGCTCAACATCGCGGCATCTCGGCCGGGAAAATCGGGGTACTGGTTACCGATGACGTCACGATCCGTGAAATCAATCGGCGACACCTCGAGCACGACTACGCGACCGATGTGATCAGTTTTACTTATCACCGTCAGGGCGATTGCGTCGAAGGGGAGTTGGTAGTCAGTCTCACAACGGCGAGGCGAACCGCCGCCGAGTTGGGCTGGGATTGGAGCCACGAATTACTGCTTTATGTCACTCACGGGACACTTCACATCTGTGGCCTTGAAGACACCACCGACGGCGAACGTCGTCGGATGCGGGAGGCCGAAAGTGACGTGCTGATTCGGCTTGGGATCGCCGACGCCCGCCGTTACAGCCCTGACCAGGCGGTACCCACACGATGACGCCAACGGGATGGATCTGCCTATCGGCGGTCGGATTCGTGTTGGGAGCGGTCGGCGGATTAGGGACCGAGCTGCTCGACCGTTTCGCCGGCAGGTCGCTGGAGGCATTTTGTCGTCTGAAGCATCGCCGGGAGCGTTTCGGGGCGATTATCGATGGCCACGAAGCCGCGCTTACCGCGTCGGAATACCTCCGGGTGATCGGCACGGTGTTGTTCTTGGTCGCTGGTACCGCGGCGTTGATCGGCGTTGCCTCGGTACCGATCGGAACCGAAATGACGCTCTGGGGCATCGCTGCCGGACTCACCATGATGTTCACTCATATGTGGTTCCCCGCGGCCGTGACGCGGTTCGCGTCGGCGCCGTTGCTCTATTATTCGTGGCCATTCTGGCGGTTGTTGTCGTTCCTGATGGCGCCGTTGGCCGCCCCCGGCGAGTTATTGGCGATCATCACGGGTCGCTTGACGGGCAATCTGTTGTATGAGTTTGAAGAGGAAGAACAGCTTGAGGACGACATCCGCACGATGGTCACCGCGGGGACTCGTGAAGGTTATTTCGGGCCCGCCGTCGGTGACATGATCCAAGGTGTGATGGACCTGCACGAAGACACCGTCGCGCACATCATGACGCCGCGGGGCGACGTGATCGCGGTGGAGGTTTCATCCGATTGGCCGATGATTCTCGACATGGCGAGTCGCTTTGGCCGTACCCGGTTACCGGTTTATGAGCAAACCCTCGACCAGGTCATCGGTGTGTTGTACATCAAGGATTTGATGCAATACCTCTGCAACGGAGGACTCGCCGACGTCTGTCTGCGTGGCGTGATGCGTCCTGCCTGGACCGTTTCGGTCGACCAAAACGTCGAATTGCTGCTCCGCGAATTTTTGCATAATCGTAGCCACCTAGCGATCGTCTTGGACGAGTTCGGGCAAACCGCCGGGGTCGTCACCATCGAAGACGTGCTGGAGGAGATCGTCGGCGAAATCGTCGACGAATCGGACCAAGAGGAGGAATCGACGATCAAGGCGATCGATGACGTGACCGCTCGTGCCGACGGTCGAGCGATGATCGATGATTTGAACGAACAACTCGGCTGGAACCTTCCCGAGAGTGACGATTACCAGACCGTCGCCGGCTTTATCCTGCATCACACCGGCAGCATCCCCGAGGACGGCCAGCGGATCACGATCGGTGATGTCACGTTCGAAATCGTCAGGGCGACGAATCGTCAAATCGAGTCGGTACGACTGCATCGCTTGGTCGGCAATCAACGGGAATCCGAGGCCGTCTGACTTTTCAAGCCGTCGCGGCGAGATTCGAAAACTCGGCGGTCAGCTGTCGTCGGAGTCGGAACCGCGTCGCCGCAACCGCAACCGGTCAAGAATCGATCGCGGCGGTCGCTCAGGCTGCTCGGAATCGACTTCCGGCGATCCGTCCTCGGTGTCGCCGCTGCCGCTGGTTTCCTCCGCATCGGCGGCGGCTCGATTCGCCTCTCGCCGCTCGCGCAGTCGCTGCTGCAGGTTCTGAATCGCCTGGCCGGCCTCACGGATCGTTTCGTCGGCGTCACCTTCGGCCAACCCACTCAGGGCGGAGATGATCGCGCCGGCCCTTGGCGACTCGTCGGCGATCTGGCTACCGATCGAGCCGATGACGTCGGCGGCATCACCTCGCAATTGGTCCCACTGCAACTCAGGCTCTCCGAGCTTTCCGATCACCGGCAGGCCGACCGTCGGTACTCCCAACTCGCGTAGTGAATCGCGGTTGGTAAGCAATTCGATCGGCACTGGGATCGCGAACAGCAGGTCGAGTGAGCGATCGTCGAGCCGCACATCACCGCGGCTCGTTATCTGCAGCCGCGGGTCGACACGTGGCAAACCGAGTTTCAGCCCGTGATGGCGGATCACGGTATCGGCCATCTCGACGTTGACGACCGTGCCATCGACGAGCATGACTTCGTCAGTCGGTTCACGGCCGATCAGTCTTGCCGCCCGGTGCAGCCCGTTCCGCAACGTCTCGTTCGCCATTCCGGCACGTACGCTGTGAAAGGTGACTTCAGCTGTCCCGGTCGAGGCGAGCGGCTGCAGCAGCGGGATTTTGATCTCGCCGACATCGGCGCTGACGGTCCCATCGAGCCAGGCGGCCTTGGCCAAGATCGGCGCGACGAAACCGAGTCCCAACTCGACCAGTTCGGGCGTCAAGTCGACTCGATCGAGCAGTCGCGTCGGTTCGACTCGCAACACCGGTTCACCATCATCGGTCCGGTAGGCCACATCGACATCGAGTGGCGGGACCACGACCAACGGCTCGGCGACACCCTGTTGCCGAACAATCGCTCGCATCCGTTTGATCGAAACGTCGACGTTGATCACCGGCGGACCACCTCGGGCAACCGCATCGTCGTCTTCGGCGGGACGGCCACCGATCGCTTTCAACAGGTCGTTGAGTCCGCCGTCCTCATCCAACAGCGACACGTCGACAGCCAGATCCTCGATCAGCAATCGACCGAGGTCGCGACCGCTGAAGAGATACGCTAACGGGCCGCGATCGGTTTCCACCCGTCCCACTTGGACCAACGGCGGCGAATCGGCATCGTCGGATAGGTCAGCGATCGTCAGGCCCCGCAGTCGCACCGGTTGCAACCAGGAGAGTTCGACCGAATCGACCGTCAGGCCGAAGTCGCCTGCCCGCAACCGCTCCAACAGCGGGCGATAGACCCAACGACTGCCGAGTAGTTGCGGCAGAAACAAAACGGTCAGGACGGCGACTACGGCTGTTGCCCCCAACCATCTGTAAAGACGGCGTTGGGACGGCACGTCGGAGGAGGGTGTGGTTGACAACGTTTGCTATCCTGGCGGGTATCGGGTCGAGAGGCAGGATCGATCGATTATATTGCCGATTCGTTCCGCCTACTCGTTCAAACTGCTCATCGCTCGGTCCAATCATGATTCCCCCGGACGGTCAACCATCGGGAGCGACGCCGGCGTCGGCGCCGCCGCCTCGTCCTCCACTGACCCTATCGACGGATATCCAGTTTGTCACTGGCGTCGGTCGCGAGCGGGCCGGGCGGATGCGTCACTTAGGGATCGCGACCGCTGGGCAGGCGTTGTTTTTTTTTCCGAGGGATTACGAATACCCCAGCGAATTGATTTCGATCGGCGAGTTGCGGGAGGGGCGACCGGCGTCGTTGGAGGGTCACATTACCGAGTTGGAGTTGACGTCTCGATCGCCGGGAAAGTCGGTGCTTGGCGTGCTGGTCGAAAACGGGTCCGGCGCCGTCAGGCTGTTGTTCTTCAATCAACCCTACCGTGTCGACTTGCTGCCCCGGGGCAGCCGCGTAATCGTCTCGGGAACTCCTCGCTTGGCGGGCTTTCGAATGGAGTTCGTGCATCCCAAGGTGATTGTCTTGGGGGAAGATGAGCCGATCCCGGAAAATCGAATTTTGCCGCTCTACCCGCTGGTCGAGGGGCTCAAGCAAGATCACCTGCGCAAGGTCACCAGCACGGTGGTTGAGCGGCTTGCCGACAGGATCGAGGAGGTCTTGGACGAAGAACTCCGAATAACCGCGGCGGCGCGGGTGTCGGCGACCTTGCCAGCGATGACCGACCCGCTGCCGGAAATCGCGACGGCGCTGCGTGAAATCCATCAACCGAGCAGTTCCGAGAGCTTGAATGCCGCCCGCGGGCGGCTGATCTTTCAGGAATTGTTCGTGTTGCAATTGGCGTTGGCGATCCGTCGTCGGCGGTTGACCACCGACCTGACTGCTCCGCCGCTGCCGCCGACGGCGTTGATCGACGCCCGAATCCGCAACCGGTTTCCGTTCGAACTGACGTCTGATCAGGTCCGCACGATCGAGGAAGTGGGGCGTGACATGGCGCGTCAGTTCCCGATGAATCGACTCGTTCAAGGCGACGTTGGCAGCGGCAAAACCGTGATCGCCCAGTACGCGATGCTGTTGGCCGTGGCCCACGGACACCAAGCCGTAATGATGGCCCCGACCGAAGTTCTGGCCCGTCAGCACTACCGCGTGCTCGCAAATGCGTTGGCCCACAGTCGCGTTCGGATGGGGCTGCTCTGTGGTTCGTTGACCGCGGCCGAACGAAGGCAGGTGTTACGCCAAGCCGCCGCGGGCGAGATCGATGTATTGGTCGGTACCCAGGCGTTGCTCTACGGCGAGGTACGGTTTTCGAAACTCGGACTGTGTGTGATCGACGAGCAGCATAAGTTTGGTGTTGGCCAGCGAGCGAAGCTTCGTCGTGGCGGGATCGACCCTCATTATTTGGTGCTCTCTGCGACCCCGATTCCACGGACGGTAACGATGACGATGTTCGGTGATCTCGACGTCAGCACGCTGCGAGCGAAACCGCCCGGGCGTGGCGCCGTACACACCTACTTGGCCGAAGAAGGGTGGCGGGATCGCTGGTGGCGGTTTGTCGCCGAAAGGATCGACGAAGGCCGCCAGGCCTTCGTCGTTACGCCACGGGTCGCCCGCCAATTGGTTGACGAACCGGCGGATTCCGCTGTCTCGGCGAGCCCGGATTCGACGAGTGGCGAGGCCGCCGCCAAGGAGGTATCGTCGGCTGAGGAGACTTATCGCGAACTGTGCCAGGGCCCCTTGAGCGGCTACCGCGTCGGCCTCCTGCACGGTCAAATGTCATCGGCTGACAAAGCCGCGGCGATGGAGCGATTTGTGCAGGGTCGCACTCAAGTGTTGGTCAGTACGACGGTCATTGAGGTCGGTATCGATGTACCCAACGCTACGGTAATGACCGTATTGGGAGCCGAACGATTCGGGTTGGCCCAATTGCACCAGTTGCGTGGCCGGGTCAGTCGCGGCGTACACGACGGCCATGTTTGTCTGTTTACCGATTCGGGAGTCTCGCCGACCGAGAACGAGCGGCTGAAGTCGTTGATCGAATCGGCTGACGGGTTCGAAATCGCCGAAGCCGACTTCCGTTTGCGTGGTCCCGGCGACCTGCTCGGCAGTCGCCAAAGCGGCATGCCGGCGATGCGGATCGCCGATTTGGTCCGCGATGGTGAGGTGGTCGCGGTCGCCCGGGAACTCGCTCAGGAGTTGATCGATGGCGATCCCGATTTGTCTGCCCCGTCGCGTGCTGGGCTCAAACGTCAGGTGATGCGACGTTACGGCGATGTACTGGCATTGGGCGATGTCGCCTGAATCGGTCGCTCAAGTCGGCTGCAGCGGTTTAGCCCAAAGTCGTCGGTGATGATTCAACAATTCGCCGAATCGCTGCCCCTCGATCGCCGCACGGGCGTCGCTCAGTAGTCGTTGGTAATAGGTCAGATTGTGCAGCGATAGCAGGATCGGTCCGAGCATTTCGTTGCTGACGAACAGGTGCCGCAAATAGCCACGGCTATGTCGGCACGCCAGGCAGGGGCAATCCGGATCGAGCGGCGCGGTATCTTCCTGGTGGCAGGCGTTTCGCATCTTGATCGGTCCCGTGGACGTAAACGCCATCGCGTTGCGCCCGTTGCGGGTCGGCATCACACAATCGAATAAGTCGATCCCGCGGGCGATCGATTCCAGCAGGTCGATCGGCCGGCCGACACCCATCAAGTACCTCGGCTTGTCGACCGGCAGCACCGGAGTCGTCGCGGCGGTGATGCGGTACATCTCGGCTGGAGGTTCACCGACACTCAGACCGCCGACGGCGAAGCCATCAAACGCCATGGTCGCTAGTTCGGTCGCGCACTGGATTCGCAACTCGGCATCCAATCCTCCCTGCACGATGGCGAATCTCGCCTGGTTTTCACGACGGGCCGCGTCGAGGCAGCGCCGCGCCCAACGGATGCTGCGCTGCAACGCGTCAACGATCACCTCGGTCGTATTCGGCAACGCGACCACATGATCGAGTACCATCGCGACATCGCTGCCAAGGGCCTCTTGGATTTCGATCGCGTATTCGGGCGTCAGCCGGATCGTGGCACCGTCAAGTTGACTTTTGAAGGTCGCGGCCTCTTCGGTAACCCGATTGAGTTGGCCCAGGCTAAAAATCTGGAAACCACCGCTATCGGTCAAGATCGGGCCATCCCAGCCCATCATCGCGTGCAGGCCGCCCAACTTCTCAACGACCCGATGGCCGGGGCGTTGCGAGAGGTGATAGGTATTGCCCAGCACCATCTGGGCACCAGTCTGTGCCACTTGATCGATGGTCAGCCCTTTAACGGTCGCCTGGGTACCGACCGGCATGAATGCCGGGGTTTGAACCTCACCTCGCGGCGTCCGAAAGACGCCGCGCCGGGCTCCGGTTGCCGTATCGGTTGTCTGGAGCCGGAAATGAAAAGCTGACACAGGGTAACGTGACCTCAGTCACCACGCATCTTGAGACCCAACGCGGACAGCTTTTCACGTACTTCGTTCAGGCTGGTGACGCCGAAGTTCTTGCATTCCAGCATATCGTCGCCGGTTTTCCGGATCAGTTCACCGATGGTGTTGATCCCGAGACGAACCATGCACTTGCGGGCGCGAACGGAGAGATTTAGGTCGGCGATCGGGCGATCGAGCAGCGCCTGTTCATCGGCCGACATATGCGACGTGTCGATCGGTGGGTCGCTCGACTTGCGTTCGTTGGCGAACTGGCCGAGTGATAATCCTTTACTGGAGAGGATTTCACGAATCTCGTAGAGGCTCGTTTCGCCGAAGTTTTTGCTGCTCAGCAATTCGGCTTCGCTCGTCCGAGTCAGGTCACCGATGGTTTCGATGCCCATTTTGGAGAGACAATTTCGGCTGCGGACCGACAGTTCGAAGTTGCTGACCGGTTGGTTCAGAATCTGGGCGAGGCGGTCGTTGCGGCGTTGGGTCTCTTCGTCGTAGAGGATATTCCCGGACGCCGAGGCGTCCTTCATGTACAGCAACGCCTGTTTGTGATCGGGGTAGGCGTCGAGGACTCGGCGGTAGCAGACCTGAGCCTTTTCGTATTGGTTGTTGTCTTCGTAAAACACGCCCAGGTTGAGCAGGGCACCGATTCCGGTTGGGAAGGCGTTGGCGGCCCGTTCGTACAGCGACAGTGCTTCTTCGTCGTTACCTTGACGGTCGTTTTCCAGGGCCAGGCCGAACAACGCGCCGGCATGGTTGGGGTCTGACTGGACGGCACGGCCGTACAATGCGATCGCTTCGGAAAGGTTGCCACCAATCGCAGCGACGGTAGCAGCTCGCTGACACAAATAATCGGCGGTCTGCTCGATCGGGCCGAACATGTTATCCAAAATGCTCATCGCTTCGGATAAGTGATTCAGATATCGATGGGCCTCGGCGACACCGAGCATGCAGCGATCGGCGTCGTAGCCCGACGTCTTGGCCTGTTCGTAGATCTCGATCGCTTGATCGTAATCGCCCAGTTCGAGGGCGCAACGTGCCGTGTAAAACAACGCCATCGCCCCACCGTCGGCGTTGGCCAAAGTCGCACTGGCCTGCTTGAATCGGCCGAGCAGGTACTGGCAGACGCCCAACTTGGTCCGGGCCGCAGGCGTCGCCGTGGTCTCTTGTTCGAGTTCGTTGACGGCATCCCGCAATTCGATGAAGTTCAACTGATTATCGGAAATGGTCCGCCGAATCGACTCCACTTCACTGGGGCCAAACGCCTGATTGGCGACGATCAGTTCTCGCAAATCGACCTGAGTATCGAGTTGACTGGTCACGGGCGGCAAAACTCCGGGGGGCACGGAAACCAAAGCCAGCGGTGGGACTCGAACCCGCAACCCTCGCATTACGAATGCGATGCTCTACCAATTGAAGCTACGCTGGCCAGCCTAAAGCTTGGTCGCAGAATAGAACCTGGCAGCCATTTTCGTCAAGAGCCCGCTGGCCTACAAATTACGCTCGTCAAGACCGAATTACGTTCGTCAAGACCGAAATAGATCGCCCCGACCCGCCACGATCGCCAAATTCTCGTCGACGCATCACTTAACCTACTTTAACGCATGAAACTTCGCAGCTTAGGCGGCCACGGGCCGGTCGTATCCGAAATCGGTTTTGGCGGTTGGCCGCTGGGAGGCCAATGGGGCGACCAGGATGACGCCGAATCGATCGCCGCCCTGCACGCGGCGCTCGATGCCGGTGTCAATTTAATCGACACCGCGCCGGGCTACGGCGAGGGGCGAAGCGAGCGGGTGATCGCCAAGGCGTTACAGGGCCGCCGTGACGAGGCCGTGGTCGCAACCAAGACGCCACCGGCCGATGGTCCTTGGCCACCGTCGCCTTATTGCCGTTGGGAAGACCGCTATGCGGCCGCCTACCTCCGCGACAATGTCGAGCAACGATTACGGCAACTCGGCACCGAACGACTCGACCTGCTCCAACTTCACACCTGGACCCGAGCCTGGAACGATGATCCCCAACCGCTGTTGACCCTGCGGCAACTGCGGGACGAGGGAAAGATCAATCTGATCGGTATTTGCACACCCGAGCAGGATCAGAATTGTGTCATCCAATTGATGCGGGACGGCTTAGTCGATGTCGTCCAAGTGATTTTCAACCTGTTCGACCAAGAAGCCGCGGCACAGATTTTCACGACCGCGACCGAAACGCGAACCGGCGTCATCGTCCGTGTCTCGCTCGACGAAGGTTCATTGACCGGCAAGTATTCTGCCGACCATCGGTTTCCTGAAAGCGATTTCCGGTCGGCCTATTTCGCCGGTGACCGGATGGCTCGGACGGCCGAGCGGGTTGCCGCGATCCGGGCGGATTGTGCCCGCCACGGGCTAACCGAAGACATCTCGTTGGCCGATGTGGCGATCCGTTTCGCACTCGCCCCGGAAGCCGTCTCGACCGTGATTGTCGGTACACGGACGGTCGACCAGGCGATGCGCAACGCCCGCGTCAGCGACCTTCCCGATTTACCGCCGGCCTTGTTGAAGGATCTCCGCCGCCACAACTGGCTCCGCGGCGTCTGGTACTCGGGGAAGTAACGCCCCGAAGATCGCTGGGGCGTTTACTCGCAAAGATTTAAGCAGGCGGCTTGGTTGTGTGATGGAGTGCGACGAGCACCTCGGGATCGGGACAGACTCGATGGTGAATATCCCGAAGGGATACAAGCCATTAGCCGGGGGTTGGAGCGCAGCGACCACCCCCGGAGGAGAATCGCCCGACAGATAACCGACCCCGAAGGGGTCGCAGCGCGATG
>SKZY01000427.1 GCA_007127095.1 Planctomycetaceae bacterium | reverse complement strand
TCGATCGTAACGCTGGCTCGCGGCCCCGCGCGGTAACCGATCGTGTAAACCGCCGGGTACTCATGTTGCCACAGCGGTTCGCCCGTCTGCGAATCGAAGCAGAGGATCCGCTCGGTCTGCTTTCCATCGGCCTGGCGATCCATGACGTAGACGCGGCCAGCGGCGACGGTGGGACCGTTGTACCCCGGGCCGATTTCGACGGACCATTCGATGTCGAGCTGGCCCGACGGCAATTCATCGACGAGGCCGTCTTCCCGCCATACGCCATCCCGCTGGGGACCTCGCCACTGCGGCCAATCGTCCGCGTGTAAGTGGTTTACGGAAATGAAGAGCACGCCAGCGAACGCGGATGACAGCAAGACGCTCTTTTGAATCAGTCGGTTCATCTGAAACTCGTTTGGGCTGATGGGGGCGGGGACTGGGAGGCGGAGGTCGGGATGGAAGTCTACCGTCGCGTCACGACCGATCTATTTCTGACGGTTGCGGCGGGCGATGGCAATGGCGAGTTGGCCAGCGGCCAAGCCACCATCGCCTGGCGGGATGACACCGGGGGTTGCCAGCCGACCGCCAGCCCCGTCGGCGGCGATCGTCACGGCTTCGACCAATAAGCGATTTTGGAAGCAGCCACCGCCGAGTACCACCGGCAACTCGCCGAACCGTTCGGCGACTCGCCAAATCGCCTCACCGAGCGTTCTGTGAAAGCGGGGCGAGATGGTCGCCGCCTCCCGGCCAGCGATCAGGTCATCGACGATGGCAGCGAGCATCGGCCGCCAATCGAGTTGCCAGGTGGAACCTGTCATCAGTGGCAACCGGTAGCCTTCTTTCGGCCGGTCCGCTGCGGAGCTCTCCGCCAGGCTACCGGTCGCCTCCCACCGCATCGCGGCTTGACCATCATATCGATTCTCCGATGTGCCCAGCACCAGTGCGGCGACGCCGTCGCAGAGGCGGCCAGCGCTGGTGGTCCAGACGTCGTGGACCGACGTCGACCTGATCGGACGTTGCAACCAGTTCACGCATTGTTCGATTCGCGCCAGCGAGACCTCGGGAAAACGGAGTCGGGCGGCCGCCTCGGCGCCGCATGCTTGATGGACGAGGCTGACAGCCACCCTCCAAGGTTGACGTATCGCCGCATCACCACCGACCAGGCGGAACGGCCTGAGGTGGGCGACTCTTCGGTAGCCGATCGCATCGGCGATCAAGAATTCCCCGCCCCAAACCGAACCGTCGTCGCCGTAACCGGTCCCGTCCCAAGCGACGCCCAATACCGAGCGATCGAGCCAGCCGGGTTCGATCATCCCGGCGACGACGTGCGCATGGTGATGCTGAACCGATTCCGTCGGCAAACCGCATTCCAACGCCCAGCGAGACGAGAAGTAATCGGGGTGGCGATCATGCACGACCCGCTGTGGATTCGCTCCGTAGAGCTCGCACAAAGCGGTGATCTGCTCGACGAATCGTTGTCGCATGGAGACGGTTTCGAGATCCCCGCAGTGCGGGCCCAAGATCGCTTGAGTCCCGTTGAAGAGGGCTACGGCCGATTTCTGATGGCCGCCGACGGCCAGAATCGCGTCCTCGCTTCCGGCAGCCCGCAGCATTTCCGCAGGGAATGCCAACGACAGCGGTGCCATACCACGACCGAGTCGCAAGCTGACTTCACGACCGGCGATCGTCCGTACGACACTGTCATCGACCGGTCGGAGGATGTCGCGATCGTGTTCCAAGCAGCACTCGGGAGCCTGGCTCGCTAGCCGTAGGTAAGGAATCGGATCGCCTTCGATGTTGCCGCTGGTGACCACCAAGGGATGGTCGCAAGCTCGAGCGAGCAGAGCGTGCAGCGGGGTCGCCGGGAGCATCAGGCCGATGGTGTCCAAGGCGCCCGAGACGGTCGTTGCGAGGCCAGCATCGCTCCGCCGCGGGAGTATCAGGATCGGGTTGGCAGAAGAGTTCAACCGTGTGGCTTGTTGGGAATCAAAATCAGCGATTTCGGCCGCCGCAGCGGTATCGAGTACCATCACGGCGAACGGCTTTTCACGCCGCCCCTTGCCCTGTCGCAGTTGGATGACCGCGGCTTCGTTCGTCGCGTCGACCAACCATTGATAGCCCCCGACACCTCGTAGTGCGATCAGGTCACCGGCCCGCAGAGCCGCTGCCGCCGAAGCGATCGCCTCGGCGTGACGAGCGAGCACGGTTTCATGACGGTCGCTGAGCCAGACGGTCGGGCCACAGTCGGGACAGGCATTGATTTGCGAGTGAAATCGCCGATCGGAAGGCGATGCGTATTCGCGACCGCAGCATTCGCAAACCCGGAATGACGCCATCACGGTACGGTCGCGATCGTAGGGGAGCGAGGCGATCAGCGAATATCGCGGCCCGCAGGCGGTGCAGGAAATGAACGGATAGCCGTACCGTCGATCGGACGGGTCAGCGAGCTCGGCCAGGCAATGGCGACAAACGGCCAAGTCGGTCGGTACGGTCGTCGCCAGGGGGCCACCGCGGCCGCTGTCGGCGATCCGGAAGCCCGGCTCATCCGTCGGCTGACAAGCGGCCACGTCCCAGTGAGCCACCCAGGATGCCGGCGGCAGGGCGTCGGGCAAACGCCGAGCGAAGGCATCGAGCGCCGCGGTCGGACCTTCGATCCGGATCGATACGCCTTCCGGCGTGTTGCTGACCGCGCCTCTCAGGCGGAGTTCTGCAGCCAATCTGGCGATCGCCGGGCGTACGCCTAAGCCTTGCACCCGTCCCTGCAACAACCATCGTTGGGCTGGCAACGACGGCGCGGAGCGGTTCATCGGTTCACCGTGCTGTCCGCACTTTCATTAGCAGGTCTCCTGCCGACGTGGCGTCGCCGCTGCTCCTGCAAAAATTGACACCACTGGGCAAGCCCCTGACCCTGCAATGCCGACAGAGCGATGACTTCGATGTCGGGTCGGATCTCGCGGGCATCCTGGGCTGCCACATCGACGTCGAAGGGCAGATAGGGGAGTAGATCGGTCTTCGTGATCAGCAATCCGTCGCTGGTCCGAAAGGCCTTCGGGTACTTCGCCGGTTTGTCATCCCCTTCGGTGGTCGCCAATAAAACGACCCGGACATGCTCACCCAAATCGTGCGACGATGGGCAGACCAAGTTGCCGACGTTTTCGATGAACAGAATATCGAGCGGGAGCTCTTCCCATTGCTGCCAGCCTTGCTGGACCAGAGCCAAGCTGAGGTGGCATGCCCCGCCGGTCGTCAATTGGATGGCCGGCAACCAAGGCGCCAGCCGCTGGGCATCGCGATCGGTGGCGATATCGCCGACCAAGACACCGCAGCGAATCTGGTCTCCCCAGAATCGGGCGGTCTCGGCGAGCAGTGTCGTCTTGCCGGATCCGGGCGAGGAAAGCAGATTCACGACCAAGGTGCCGCGAGCCGTCATGGTCTCGCGAAACCGTGCGGCATCCATTCGCGCGGTGGCCGTCACGTCTCGTTCGATCGTAATGACGCGGGTTTCGTTGCTCGTCATCGCGGACACTTTCTTATAACCATTCTTATAACCGTTTTCTAGCCACCGACGACCACACTTTCGATCATCACCGCGTCTCCCGACTCAGTGATTGTATCGACTGAGCCGCAGTGCGGGCAACGAAAACGGAATCGCTGCGGTTCGAACGTCTGATCGCAGCGGCGACACCGAGCCCGCAGCGGTTCTTCGCGGATCACCAACTCCGCCTCGACAAACGCCGAGTCGCGACGCAGCAGCGCGAAGGCTTCCCGCATCAGCGTCGGTTCGACACCGGCCAACGGGCCACAGCGAACTCGTATTTCCTGCACAGACCCGCCGCCGTCAGCCTCCACGATCTGAGCCACCTGCGACAGCAGTGAGCGGACCAGTGCGAACTCATGCATGCCGGGCCCACTGCGATAACTCGGCAGCGATTTGTTGAACGGCCGCTCGGATGCCGGTCTCCAACGTCGTGGAAAACCGGTCTGCCGACGCGGGCGGCACGCAGCATGGGGACGGTCCCACATCGATTCCCCAGACTACGACCTGAGCCGGCAACAGGCCGAGACTTTCAGCCAACTGCAGTGCCGCGGCGAGCGAAATGTCGTGGCTGCCGACGAAACGAGTCTGCTCGATCGCGGCTTCCGGCCAGAGCCAGCGGTACAATCGACCCGCAGGACCGTCGCCCACAAAGGCGTCACACACCTGCAATTGCTCGACCCCGTCAAGGTACTCGAGTAAATCGATCGGTGTGGCGACAGAGACGATCGATACGCCCCCACGGCCCATCGGGAGTGCCTCTTCTTTTTTCTGCGGATCGAGTTCGGCCAACCGCTCGGCAACCGACCAACCGGCGCGGTCGTCGCCATGCGGGCTGCCGACGCCGATCAGCCGCACTCGGCAGCTGCCGGTTGATGTGCGTGAATCAGCCACGCTCGAGGTTGACCTTGAGAAAATGGGTCGAGCAACTGATGCAGGGGTCATAGCAACGAATCAGTTTTTCACAACGCTCGGCGACCACCGTGTCGGATTCGGTGAGCATGGCGGGTAACAACGCTCGCAGATCACGTTCGATTTGACTTTGGTTCTGCGACGTCGGCGGGATGATGTTGGCATGTTCGATCTCACCGGCGTCGTTGACCGTGTAGCGATGGTACAGCAACCCACGCGGCGCTTCGGTCGCCGCTGAGCCGCTTCCCGCTCGGGGTTGAAAGCGGACACGGGGCGTTTTCGGGGGCTGATAACGCCGGATGATTTGCAAGGATTCTTCGATCGCGTGAACGATTTCGAGGCTCCGGGCGATGATCATTCGAAACGGGTTGTTGCAGGGCGTAACCCAGCCGATTTCGTCTGCCAGACGACGCGCGGTCGGCAGCAGTTGTTCTCGACAGCGGTTGATTCGTGCCAACGGCCCGAGCAGATACGTCTCGCCGGTATCGCTGCGGATGGCTTGCATGGCCGTCGAGTGGGGAACCTGGCGTTCCACGAACAACGCTTCGAAATCGTCGCTGGTGATCGACACGCCATCGCTGGTCTCGATTCGCCCCTCGCAGAGCGGATAGTCATCGGGATGGAACAGACAGACCGTATCGTAAGCAGAATCGACATCGGGGAAGTCGAATCCGGCGACCCAGCGGGTAGCGTCGATCGCTAATTGCAGCGCCCGTTCCAACTCGGGGATCAATTCGGTTAAAGGCTGTCGACGTGGCGACTGGAAAAAACCGCCGACCGCAACGTTGATCGGATGCACGGCTCGTCCGCCGAGAATTTCCAACAACCGGTTGCCGACTTTGCGTATTTGCAGTCCCCGTGTGACCAGATCGGGGAAATCGCGAGCCATTTCCAACGAACCGTCGTAGCCGAGAAAATCGGGCGCGTGCAGGAGATGCACGTGCAGGGCGTGACTCTCGATCCATTCGCCGCAATACAACAGACGCCGCAGGAGGCGAATCGATTCTCCCGGAGTGATCCCCAGCGCGGCCTCCATCGCGTGCACGCTGCTCATCTGATAGGCCACGGGGCAGATGCCACAAATCCTGGCCGTGATATCGGGAGCTTCCTCCAGCGGTCGCCCCCGCAGCATCGCCTCGAAAAAACGTGGCGGTTCGAAAATCCGCAGTTCAACGACGTCGAGTTGGCCGTCGCGGAGTCGGATATCGAGCCCCCCTTCGCCCTCGACTCGGGTCAGGTTTTCCACTCGGATCGTCCGTGTCGCGATGCCATCACGCGGATCCGCTGGCCCCGTCGGCGGTTGTCCCGATGATCGCGACGATGAGTCCTCAGGGGCGGTCATCGATCGGTTTCCTTCTGATCATGGTCCGGGCTGCGGTCCGTTTCCTGCCTCGATAACGGTTCGCGGTCCCGACGGGCAGCTTCCTGGTCAGCCGTCGTTTCGGCCTGCGATAATTCGGCCTCGATACGGTCGCTGGCCGCGCGAAACTCGGGGGCATAGCCGTTGTAGCTGCGGAGCGATTGGATGATCTTGTGCCGCGGCATGCCATCGCGGCGAAATTGCTCGCCGAGGCTGACGACATTCGGCTGGCTGCTCGGACCGAAACAGCCATAGCAGGCGCGTTGGTGGGTCGGGCACAAGGCCCCACAGCCCGCTTGGGTTACCGGGCCCAGGCAAGCGGTCCCCTCGGCGACCATGATGCAGACCGTGCCGTTGCGTTTGCAGTCCACACAAACCTCGTACTTCGGCGTCCGCGGGCGACGTCCGGCCAGCAGGGATGACAGCACTTCCAACAGTTGATACTTGTCAATCGGGCAGCCGCGGAGCTCGAAGTCGACCGTGACATGGTCGGCAATCGCCGTTGATGTCGCCAGTGAATCGATGTATTCGGGATGCGCGTAAACCGTTCGTAGGTACTCCTCGGAGTCGGCCCAATTCCGCAACGCCTGGATCCCGCCGGCGGTCGCACAGGCCCCGATCGTGATCAGATATCGCGAGTCTTTGCGGATCTGACGGATTCGTTCGATATCGTGAGCGGTGGTGATCGAACCTTCGACCAAGGCGAGGTCGTAAGGTCCCGGCTCGATCCGGCTGGTCGCTTCCAGGAAGTAGGCGACATGCATCCGCTGCGCCAAGGCGAGCAGTTCGTCTTCCAGTGACAACAGGGTCAGCTGGCAACCGTCACAGGAGGCGAACTTGAAGACCGCCAGGCGAGGTGTCGAGACCACTACAGCGACTCCACATTCAGGTAACGTGCGATCTGATCAAAGCGGAATACCGGTCCGTCACGACAAATGAATTCCGGGCCTAGCAAGCAGTGCCCGCAAAGCCCGACGGCGCATTGCATGTTTCTCTCCAAAGAGACCCAGATCTGTTCGTGGCGCAGCCCCCGAGCGACTGCGCTCCCCGCGGCATAATACATCATCGCCTCCGGACCACAGCAGTAGATCACCGTGCGGTTGGGGTCGAGCGTTCGCAGGCCGTCGACCAACCGTGATACCACTCCCACGTGTCCCGTCCAACCCGAAGCGGCCTGGTCGACCGTCGTAATTACGTTCAACCCGAGTCGCTCCCACTGAGCGTACTCGGTCTCGTACAGCAGCGATTCCGGGGTGCGACTGCCGTACAGCAGCGTCACTCGGCGATAACGGTCGCGGTGCAGCAACAATTCGTACAAGGCCGCCCGCAGCGATGCCAAACCGGTGCCGCCGGCGATCAGCAACACGTCCCGGCCATGATGTTCGGTCACCGGCCAGATCGAGCCGTAGGGGCCGCGGACGCCAATCGTCTTGCCGGGGCTCAGCTTGGCTAATGCACCGGTGACTTGACCGGCCAACCGGATCGTGTGATCCCAAGTCCGCTCCGCCTCAGCAACTTTTGGGTCCACGCTGACCCCGATCGCGATCTCTCCCACACCGGGCACGTAGAGCATGTTGAATTGGCCGGCCGTGAACCGGTAATTCGCCTGCACCTCAGCATCGGTGAAGCGGAGATGGTAAGTCTGCACGTCGTCCACCTCAGGCGTGATCCGTTCGATCCGCGCCTCCCGCGCCAGCCAGGGATTGGCCGCGATCGCCGCCGAATAAGCCACCCTCACGGTTGGTCCTCGCGAATCGCGGCAACTTCTTCGGTCAGATCGATACCGACCGGACACCAGGTGATGCAGCGTCCGCAACCGACGCAGCCCGAGGAATCGAACTGATCGTGCCAGGTCGCTAACTTATGCGTTAACCATTGACGGTAACGTGAGCGGATATCCCGGCGGACCAGGTCACCGTTCATGTAACTGATTTCGCTGTTGAAACAGCTGTCCCATTGCCGTAATCGCTCCACCCGATCCCCCTGAAGATCGCTCGCCTCGCTAACACTGCAACAAAAACAGGTCGGGCAAACCAACGTGCAATTGGTGCAAGAAAGACAACGCTGAGCGACATCGTTCCAGCGAGGATGTTCCAGGTTGTCCAGCAACAGGTCTCGGATGTCCGTCGTGTCCAACCGCTTGCTGATCTGGGCGACCGCCCGAGCACAACGCTCGTCGGCGCTGTCCGATTCAGCCTGCCGGGCCTCGCGCAGCGACAACGTTTCCGCGATCTCGGCCCCCCGCGGTGACCCGATCTCGACGGTGAATCCCGTCTCCAGTTCGGTCAGTGCCAGATCGAACCCGCTCCGGCAGCGCGGCCCGGTATCCATCGAAGTGCAAAAGCAGGTATTGGCAGCTTGCGAACAATTGACGGCGATGATCAAGGCCCGCTGCCGTCGCTCCGCATAGATCGGATCGGCGTATTGGTCGTGGATCATCGTACGGTCTTGAACAGCGATCGCCGCCAACTCACAAGCGCGAACGCCCAGGAACGCGTAGGCCGGAGTCTCCTGCGGCGGATCGTCGAAACGCCACCCTCGATCATCGCGTTGGGCCGTACCGACCACAATCCTCGAAGGAAAAAGATACTGTTTCCACGAGTGTGGCCCGAGGTTGTAGCCGAATCGCTGATCGTCTTGCCTTTGGCGGAGCCGATACTTGCCGGCCGATTGTTCCTCGGTCCAACCCTTTGGCAATTCGTCTTGATGACGCAATTCATCGTAAACGATCGCACCCGATCTTATCTGCGGCCCGATCACGCGATACTCCCGCGCCCACAACAGGTCGATCAGGCCTTGCAGCCGGTCCAGCGTCAACCATCGCGTTGGCGGAACGAGATCGGTGGCAGCGGGAGCAGCCGGAACGATCGGTAATTCGGAGTTCGGCATGATCTGCAGTGCGTTGGTTTTCCGTTCGCGGTCAGCCAGCGATCGGCCATCGATTTTCGCAGCCCGCGACTCGACGACCGACAGCCAGCCCCGTATCGATAGTCTATCGGGGAACGGCGTCGGTAGGACAGTCGGCCGTTGTGTGTCGACAACGCCGTCTGTACATTGAATCCGACGGTGAACGGGTGGGCTGATCGAGGAAGGTGCTGCCGTCGCTGCCACCCCACTGCTCGACCGTTCGCGTCTCAACCGATCGATTCTCTACCCAACTTGGTTCAGCCCGCTGATCAAGCGAACTGAGCGGAGGCCGGCCGTGATGGAGTTTCTGCCCGCCTATTGGATCACCCCGCTGGTGATGA
>SKZY01000127.1 GCA_007127095.1 Planctomycetaceae bacterium | reverse complement strand
GCGGCGGAAGTGAGAATTCGATCATGCGGCGGCTCCGTTGTGCCGGCTATGATAGCGCCCAGACCCGGTCCCGCCACCCACATTAAATCAACAAGCCGCGGAGGCGATGGGCGTGGGGGCCAGGAACTCAGCCGGTTTATGTCTTTTTGGTTCGCCCAGTAGTGCTCTAGCGTTTGCGTTGTTGGTCACGCCCTTCGTTCCTCAGAGATGTGCCACCCGATGTTCCTCAGAGATGTGCCACCCGAGTTGTTCGCAAGGGATCAAAGCGAAGGGATGTTGTTTCTTCCGCCGGCGACTTCTCGGTACTTGGCCGCCGCGGAGACGTAGTGCGCGGCGTTTTCCATGATCTGCTGGCGTTGCTGTTCGGTGGTCGGTCGCAGCACCTTGCCGGGTACGCCGACGACGAGGCTGCCGGGCGGGATCTCTGCTCGCTCGGTGACGACGGCTCCGGCCCCGATGATCGAGCCGCTGCCGATCCGGGCGCCGTTGAGCACGACCGCGCGGATCCCGATCAACGTTCCCGACTCGATCACCGCCCCGTGGACGACCGCGGCATGGCCGATCGTGACGTCTTCGCCGAGTTCACAGGGGTAGCCGGGGTCGCAGTGCAAGACGGCTAAATCCTGGACATTCGAGCGGGCGCCGATCGTGATCGGTTCGACATCGCCTCGCAGGACGGCGCCGAACCAGACACTCGACTCGGCCGCCAAGGCGACTTGGCCACGGATGATCGCTCCGTCAGCGATGAACGCTGACGGATCGATCCGTTCGGGGTAGCTGCCGATGTCAAGGTTTCTGGCCATTTGCTTCACCGCGTACGACTTCTGCTCGCGTCAGGACACCATCACCGTCGGCATCCAACGCATCGAATACCGGTAGCAGCGTCGCCGGAACGTCGCTCCGCGCCAACCGCCCGTCGCCGTCACGGTCAAGCTGTTCAAACTTTCGTAACCGAGACGCCGCGGCGATCGCTGCTCGTTGCCGAAGCCGCCGCTGGCGGCCGTTGGCTTCCTCAACCGCAGGCGAATCGTCACTGCGGGCGATCGCGACGGCGTAGTGGTAATAGCCGATCATCATTTCGTCCCAAGTCTGGTCGCCCCAACGGACCGATTTGCTGGGATCGGGGTTATTGAGGTTGGCCGAGCTGTTGTCGTAGATCGCGGTGCCAGAGATCCGGTCGCCAGGGCGTATTCGCAGCGGATCGGCGAGCACGTAGGTCGTCTGCCAGTTGAAATCGTAGGCCGGGATGTCGAGTAACGTTTCACGATCGCCGTTGCCGCGGACCAACTCGTATCGGAAGGCCTTGCCGCGGACATGCATATGGGGGCTCATCCCCAACAGCAAGGCATCGGCCCGATGTACGGGCGAAGCGGCCCGCACGACGTAGGCGTCGTCGCCCGGCGGGATCACGAAATTGGTTTCCAACGCGCTGGTCGTGAAGACTTCGTGGGTGATCGTCGCCGGGTCGGCGAAGCAGAGTCCCAGCTGGCTGTGGTCTTCCTGAAGCGTCCCGATCGGCGTGTAGTGGACCTGGAAAATCAGTTCACTGCCGCCGGGGATCCGTTTCGCCATCCCCTTCGGCCAGGGTTCATTCCGCGCTCCGGGGACGTAACCGACCAGGAATCCGCGGGCGCCGTTAAGTCCTTCATTGGAACCGCGGGGGCGGGTGAAGGCGAGAATGTGATGAACGACGGCGCGGTTGCCGGGCAATAGTTCGGCCGATTCGAGCCAGACGTCTTCATCGAGTTCCGGATCGACTCGAAAGTACTGGTACTTAACGGCCCCGGTCGCGGGGACTTGAAAAGGTTCAGGGCTGATCTCGATGACCCGGTCGGGCTGTCGTGGCAATTGCCACCCGGAGACGAATTGCGGCGGTTCGGGTAGTTGGTCGCCGTCGGCTTCGAGGTCACCCAACGGCGCCCCGGCGGCGGCCCAGGCATAGAGTTGTTCCTTTTCCGCCGCTGGCATTGACCGATCGTTAGCGAACTCGCCATGTTCGGGTGAGGCGTGCCACGGCGGCATCCGTCCCTCGCGGACGACTTCGACCATCATGTCGGCCCAACCGGCGACTTCGTCAGGATCCTCCATCGCGAACGGCGCGATCTCGCCCCGGCGATGACACTCCAGACAACGGTTTTGCAGGATTTCGGCGATCGAATTGACATACGTCACCTCCGAATCGTCGTCACTCGGTCGTGTCCGACCGATCAGGCAGCCGACGCTGCGGGTCCGCGGGACCGCCACGTCACGACCGGCGAGCAGGTCGTCGAGCGTTTCACGGAGGTCTTCACGGGTCGGTTCGTCACGGGCATAGCCGATGCCGTATCGGTCGTCGATCCGGCCCCAATACCGCAGTCCACCGAAGGCGTCAAAGACGAACACCTCGGGCGTCCGTTCGGCCCCGAGCCGATCGGCGAAGCGGTTGCCGGGGTCTTTCAAGACGGGGTAATCGATCGCTTGTCGGCGGACGAAAGCGGCGATCTTTTGCAAGGAATCCTGACGGTTGCTGATCACCCCGACGACCCGCACGCCGCGCGATGCGTATTCCTCGGCCAATTCGCCGAGCCGCACGCTGTAGAGCTTGGCCAACGGACACTCGGTCCCCAAGAATGCCACCACGACGAGATCGGCCGATTTAGCCGCGTCGTTCGCTCGATCGGGGTCCGGTTTCACATCGCCGCCCGGTTCGCTGGCGAGCACGTCGGCGAGCGACCAGACGCGGCCGCGATGATCGGCCAACTCGAGGCTGCGGAGCGTCAGATCGGCCGGCGGTGCGGCGTCCACGGGCGACGCGAAGGCCGTCAGGCAGGCGACGGCGAGGAAGCAGCGGATCGGCAGTCGATGGCCGAGCGTTCGGAGACGGACAGTGGCGATCATGAATGGCCTGGGCAATCAGGGACAGAGATCAGGTGGATGAGCCGCGACCCGGGGGATACCGTCGCGGCGGAATCGGTATCAACCGCAGTCGCCACGAGAAGTTCCTTTCGTCGTCGCACAATTAGCTTAGCGATGGTTAGTGAAAGTCACGGCTGGGGATGGTCAGCCCCGGCAACCGCTGGCCGAGGTCGGTGACGTGGCCGACGACGACATGGACGATGCCTTGTTGATTTTGCAGTTCACCTTGCACCAGCCAAGCGTGGCTCATTTTAGCGACGCGAAAGAAACGTTGCCAAACTTTGGCGAATAACACCAGATTGATCGGGCCGGTTTCGTCTTCGAGTGTCACAAAGGTGACCCCTTTGGCGGTCCCGGGACGCTGTCGCAACAGCACCAACCCGGCGACTTTGACCTGACGCCCGTCGCGCAGGCCCGCCAGGTCGGTGGCTGAGACACATCCTTGGTCGCTCAGCCAATCGCGGAGGAACGATACCGGGTGCGCCTTGAGGCTCAAGCCGGTCGTTTGGTAATCGGCTTGGACCTCATCCAGCGGCGACATCGGCAGCAGTTCGTCGGGCACGTCGTCGTCGGCATCGGCGCCGGCCAACAGCGGTTGATCGCCGGAGGACTGTTCTTGGGCCAAAGCCTGCCAGATCGCGGCCCGCCGGTCACGGGTCAGCCCTCTCAGGGCGTCGGCGTCGGCCAAGATCGTGATCACTCCCTGGTTGATCGCGGCGCGGCGTTTCAGATCGGCCAGGTCGCGGTAGGGCCCATCGGCTCGCCGGTTGGCGACGATCCGCTCCGCGGACTCGGCGGGCAATCCTTTGATCATCCGCAGGCCGAGCAACAGTCCGGCATCGGATCGGTCGTCGCTGAACAGCGTGCAATCCCAGTCGCTCTGATTGATATCGGCGGGGCGGACCACGACGCCGTGGCGTTGGGCGTCGGCGATCAATTGGGAAGGCGAATAGAACCCCATCGGCTGACTATTGATTACGGCGGCACAAAACGCCGCCGGGTAGTGGCACTTGAGGTAGCTCGACGCGTAGACCAGCAGCGCGAAACTCGCCGCGTGCGATTCGGGAAAGCCGTACTCGCCGAAGCCGCGGATCTGGCTGAAAACATGCTCGGCGAACTCACCGGTCAAGCCGTTTTCCGCCATGCCGTTGATCAGCTTCGTGCGGAAGGCGTCGATCATCCCGGGGCGTCGCCAGGCCGCCATCGCCCGCCGCAATTGGTCGGCTTCTCCAGGCGTGAAACCGGCCGCGACGACCGCCAGCCGCATCGCCTGTTCTTGAAACAGCGGCACCCCCAAGGTCTTTTCCAATACCTCACGGATCGCAGCATTGGGATAGCGGACCGCCGCGGGATTTTCACGTGCTTTCAAGAACGGGTGAACCATCTGGCCTTGGATCGGCCCGGGCCGGACGATCGCGACTTCGATCACCAGGTCGTAAAAGCAGCGCGGCCGCAGGCGGGGCAGCATGTTCATCTGAGCGCGGCTTTCGATCTGGAAGACGCCGACGGTGTCGGCGCGGCAGATCATGTCGTAGGTCGCCGTGTCCTCGGGCGGAAGTGTCGCCAGCGACCAACGCGAACCGTGCTGCTCGGCGACCAAGTCGAAGCAGCGGCGGATCGCCGAGAGCATTCCCAGCGACAGCACATCGACTTTCAGGATCCCGAGTTCGTCGAGGTCGTTCTTGTCCCATTGGATCACGGTCCGGCCCGGCATCGCGGCGTTCTCGACCGGGCACAATTCGCACAGATTGCCAGCTGTCATCACCATCCCGCCGACATGCTGTGAGAGGTGGCGAGGAAAACCGATCAACGTCTCGGTCAGTTCGACGAAGCGGCGGCCGAGCGGCGAATCGGGATCGATCCCGGCGTCACGGCAGCGACCGGGCAGGTCGAGTTGACTCGCGTAACTGCCGGCCAATTTGGACAGGGTGGCGATCCGATCGGCGGGCAGATCGAGCGTTTTGCCGACTTCGCGGATCGCGCCGCGGGCCCGATAGGTCGTCACCGCGGCGGTCATGCCGGCCGAGTCGCGGCCATATTTTTGGTAGAGGTATTGCAAGACCTCTTCGCGTCGCTGGTGCTCGAAGTCGACATCGATGTCGGGTGCTTCGTCGCGTTCGCGGCTGATAAAGCGTTCGAACAACAGGTCGCCCCGTGACGGATCGACACTGGTGATGCCGAGACAGTAACAGACGACCGAATTGGCGGCGCTGCCGCGACCCTGGCAGAGGATGTTGCGCCCGCGGGCGAAGCGGACCATATCCCAAACGGTCAAGAAATAAGCTTCGTAGCGGAGGTCCTCGATCAACCGCATCTCGTGTCGCAGCGTTTCGATGACCGAGTCGGGAACGCTTGCGGGCCAGCGTTGGGTCGCCCCTTCCCAGGTCAGCCGTTTGAGGTGTTCCAGCGGTGACATCCCCGGCGGCGCGATTTCCTCAGGGTATTCGTACCGCAATTGGTCGAGTCGGAACTGACATCGCTCGGCGATTTCGACGGTGTTCGTCACCGCGGCGGGGACATCGCGGTAGAGTCGGGCGATTTCGTCCAGCGAGCGGAGGTGGCGTTCGGCGTTGGTGAATCGTTCGGCCCGGGCCCGCTCGAGCGTCACGCCGCAGCGGATCGCGGTCACGCAGTCGTGCAGCATCGCCCGCTCGGCGATGTGGTAGTGAACATCTCCGGCGGCGACCAATGGAACGCCGGTCCGCTGTGACAACGCCCGGTGGGCGGCGACGGTGGCGTCGTCGTCGACACCGCGATGGAGTTCGCAAAGCAGGTAGCCGCGATCGCCGAAGGTGTCACGATAATCGCCCGCTAAGAATCGCTCGTCGCCCTCTCGTCGGGCTCGCACTCCGGCCAAGATACCGTTGCTCAACTCGGCGATATCGGCCCAGTGAATTTCGCATTCACCTTTCTCTCGCCGCATTCGGCCGCGGCTGAGCAGTCGACAGAGACGGCCGTAGCTCGCTCGATCGCTGGGCCACAAGACCATCAGCGGGGCGTCGACCGGGTGGACCTCGGCACCGACCAGATAGGTCAAGCCGGAGTCTTTGGCGGGGATCCAGCCGCGGACGACTCCGGCCAACGATTCACGGTCGGTGATCGCGATCCCGCCATAGCCGAGCTGTACCGCTTGTTGGACCAGTTCGTCGGCATGCGAGGCCCCTTCGAGGAACGAAAAATTGCTTTTGCAGTGCAATTCGACGTAATTCAACCGGTGGCGACGCGGGCCGCTCATGGTACGAACAGGAACTCGTTGCTGTTGAACAGCACTCGGCAGAGCGTCGCTAGCCCGTGGTCATGCACCACCGCCGCGGCTGACGCCGATTCGTCGTCTGCGGGCGGTCGCCCCAGTGTCTGTTGAAACGCCAAAGAGATCTGCCGAGCGACGTCATCACCTGCTTCGCGGCGCAATCGCTCGGCCCAGGCCTCGGCCCGTTCGAGCGTGAAGCGGCTGTTGAACAGGTTCAGCGATTGGATCGGGGTCGTGCTCTGCTCGCGGCGGGCCGTACTTTGACCGCCGTCGGGGCAATCGAACGCACCGAAGACGGCGTCGCGTTCGCGGCGAACTTTGTGCGCGTAGATCATCCGCCGCAGCCCTTCGGGGCCGGGTGATTCGATCGGGTTGAACCCGGTCAAGCCTCCTCGCCGGTCGAACAGATCGAAGCCGCGGCCGAACATTTCGTCGCTCAGTTCGCCACTGATCGCTAACATCGAATCGCGGATCGCTTCGGCTTCGAGCCGCCGGGCGGGAAAACGCCACAGCAGCCTGACGTCGGCGTCTCGCGCGGCCGCGTCGGGGTCGTGATCGGTCGACTGGCGGTAGGTCGCCGAGAGTACGATTTGGCGGTGCAACCGCTTGGCCGACCAGCCGCCACGGATGAACTCGGCAGCCAACCAATCGAGCAAGTCGGGGTGTGACGGCGGCAGCCCGCTGCGGCCGAAATCGCTCGCCGTTTCGACCAGTCCGGTACCGAAATGGCCTTGCCAAATCCGGTTCGCCATCACCCGGGCGGTCAGTGGGTGATCGGCGCCGGTGATCCAGTCGGCCAGTACCACCCGCCGCCGTTGTTCCTCGGCATCGGTGGACAAGGCGAGATCACCGAATACGCCCGGCACCGCCGGTGGCACCGGAGCTTTGGGTTGTTCGGGATCGCCGCGGGCCAACAGTCGGATCGGGTCGGGGGTGCGGAAGGTCCCGGCGAAGACCAGTGGCGGTGAAGCGGCCCGAGAAAGCTCCGCCTCGATCCGTGTCCGTTCCTGCTCGAGCGATTCCGCTTCGGCCGCGTCAGACGGACTGAGGTCGGGGGCCGGTCCGAACGGCGGAGACGATTGCGGGGCCGCGGCCGGGTCGAAGGCTTTCCGGTCGGAGGCGTCGGAGACGAGTCGCCAATCGCCACCCTCGTCGATCACTTCGATCCGATAATCGATCGCCAGGCGGTCACCGAACTTGCCTTGACGGTCGCGGCCCCAGACGACCCGTTCGATCTGGTGGGGTTCGGCGAAGCGGAGTTCGACCCAACCGCCACCGGTCTCGGCTGACATCCAGCTTCGTGAATTGCCGTAGCGACCGTCGTTGACGAATCTCAGCTCGTGACGATCCGCCACCGTCGTCGCGGATGACGCCGTCGCCACGGTGCCGTTCGCGGCGAGGGCCACGTTTTCCCCGGCAGTCGTGAATACCTCGAGTTCGTCGATGCACGGTTCCAGGTTGTTGGTTGCCAAGATCGTCAATCGCAGCCGATCGGTCGTGATCGGTTCGAAACGGTCAAGATTCTCTCGCGCGTTGACCATTGGTCGCTGGGAACCCGACAGCGCCAGCGGGGTGAACCGGAGCAGACGCTGGTTTATCTCGGCGAGTCGTGGTCGGAGCGATTCGGCGGCTTGGCGGGTCGCTTCCCACTCGGACGTTCGCACCGGCCGGTCGCCGTATTCGACTCCGGCGACGAAGGCCTGCAGGGCATAATAGTCTCGTTGGGTGATGGCGTCGAACTTGTGATCGTGACAACGGGCGCAGGCGATGCTGAGCCCCAGGAAGGTTTGGCTGATGTTGACCACGATCTCGTCCAGCGAATCTTGGCGGGCGAGCCGTTTGGAGGGCTCGTCCTTGCCGATCTGTCCGGGCAGCAGGACCGAAGCGGTGACCAGGAAACCGGTCGCGGCATCGGCGCCGACGGCATCACCGGCGATCTGTTCGCGGACATATCGATCGTAGGGGAGGTCCTGGTTGTGGGCGGCGATGACGTAATCGCGATAGGGCCAAGCATGCGGCCGTTCGGTATTGACCTCGAATCCATGGGTATCGGCATAGCGGACGATGTCCAACCAATGTTGGCCCCAACGCTCGCCATAGCGCGGCGAGGCCAACAGTTCGTCGACGACGGTTCGGTAAGCCTGCTCGTTCGGGTCAGCGAGGAAACGTTGCACGCGCTCGGGTGTTGGCGGCAGACCGGTTAGGTCGAATGAGACGCGGCGGAGCCAATCGAGCGGTTTCGTCTCCGCAGACGGGCTCAACGATTCTTGCTCGAGTCGGGCGAGTACGAATCGGTCGATCGGCTGACGCGACCAATCGCGGTTCGCGACCGCCGGGATTGCGGGCCGGGTCAACGGTTTGAAGCTCCAATGATCGGACCGGTCTTCGAGTTCGACCTCATCGACACCGTCAGGCCATTCCGCCCCGCTTTCGACCCACTCGACCAAGACCGCGATCTCGTCGGGCGATAGCCGCTGGCCGTCGGGCGGCATCGGCAGGTCGGCGTCGGGATCGGCGACGAAGCGAACCAGCGGGCTGTCGTCGGCGCTGCCGGCGACGATTGCGGCGTCGTAAAGTTCGCCGCCACGAAACGCCTCCGATTTGACATCGAGTCGCAAACCGCTCGTCTGTTTTTCCTCACCGTGGCATGAATAACAGTGTCGGGCGAGGATCGGCCGTACGTCTTGGACGAAATCGACCGGTTCGGCGGCGGTCGAGTTTGACGCCACGATCGCCACGGCGATTCCCAGCCAAGCGAAGGGGCGTGATCGAGAGGGGGCGAACGCCGAGCGGCGGGAGGTCACGGATTCACCTGGGGGCAGGGTCAGCGGGTGGATTGAGGAGTCTCGTCGAGTACTTCTCGTATTTTACGGCCAAGGGTCAACGGTGAGAACGGTTTTTGGACGTATCCGTCGGCCGCCGAGATCACATCGTCCCGCAGGTTAGCGTCGTCGGTATAGCCACTCATGTAAATCACTTTAATGTCCGGATGCTGGCCACGGACGTAGCGAACCAGCTCTCGGCCGCCGATCTCGGGCATCACGACATCGGTCAGCAGTAAATCGATCGAGGTGGTCCGTTGGCCGAGGATTTTGATCGCTTCGCGGCCGTCGACCGCCTCGATTACGTGGTATCCCTGCGACTGCAAGGCGATCTTGGCGACGCCGCGAATCGCTTCCTCGTCTTCGACCAGCAGGATCGACTCGTGCCCCTTGGCCAGCGAGCTAGATTCAGGAGTCAGCGACTTGATCTGACAGCCGATCGCCGGAAACAGGACGCGGAACCGTGTTCCGATCTCGAGTTCGCTCTCGACATCGATATAACCACCGCTCTGTTTGACGATCCCGAAGGCGGTCGACAGGCCCAAGCCCGTGCCTCGGCCCGGCCCTTTGGTGGTGAAGAAGGGGTCGAACACGCGGGACCGCACTTCGGGTGGCATTCCGCAGCCGTTGTCGGCCACCGCCAGTTCGACGTACCAGCCCGGTTCCAGCTCGCTCTCGGCGGGGATGTCGGCGGGGCCGAGCTCGACTTCTCGTGACTCGATCGTCAGTTGGCCACCGCGGGGCATCGCGTCACGGGCATTGACCGCCAGGTTCATGATCACCTGTTCGAGCTGGCCGGGGTCGACTTTGATCGATGCCAGGCGAGCCTGGAGCACCGTCGAGACCCGGATATCCTCGCCCAGCAACCTTGCGATCAGGTTTTCGATGTTCTTGATCACCTCATTGAGGTCGAGTACCTGCGGGACGAGTACCTGTTGGCGGCTGAAGGCCAGCAATTGTCGAGTCAGTCCGGCGGCGCGGTCGCCTGCCTGACGGATTTCGAAAACCATTGGCCGGGCCGGTTCGTCGGCCGGGAGGAGATCCATGATGATGTCGCTGTACCCGTTGATGACGGTCAACAGGTTGTTGAAATCGTGGGCGACACCGCCGGCGAGGTGGCCGATCGCTTCCATCTTTTGGCTCTGCAGGAGCCGCTTTTCGAGTTCCTTCTTTTCGGTGATATCGGCCATTCCGCCGATCATCCGAACCGCCTTGCCATCCTGGTCACGGATCACGTAGCCACGATCGAGCACGGTAGCGTAGCGATTGTCGTGGCGGCGGTAGCGGTATTCCGAAGACCACTGGGCATCGCCCTGATCGATCCGCCCGCGGATGTCGGGGACGATGCGATCGAAGTCGTCGGGGTGGATCCGTTCGCTCCAAGCTTCAAACGAAGCTTCGTTATCATCGCCGGTGTAGCCGAAGAGCATCTCGAAGCCGTCGTTGAACCACATTTCGCCGGTTCGCACATTCCAGTCCCAGATCGCATCGCGACTGGCGCGGGACAACAAGCGAAAGCGTTCTTCACTGACCTGCAATTGTTCGGTAGCGATCCGGCTGTCGGAGATGTCTTTGAACGCCCCCACAATTCTGCTCAGTTGACCGTCACCGTCCCGGAGCGGATACGACCGTTCCTTGACCCAACGGATCGATCCGTCGGGTCGACGGATACGAAATTCGGTGTCGGTCGCCTCGCCTTCGAGCTGACGGCGCAGCGCCTCGTCCGCGACCGGCCGATCCTCGGGCAGGACTGTATTGAGATAGTCCATCGGGTCGGCGAAAATTTCCTCTCGCGGACGCCCCCAAACCGCTTCGAACGCCGGACTGACATACAACAATTTCCCCTCGACCGGGTCGAAGTTGTAAAATACCTCTTCGATGTTTTCCGCCATTTCACGAAAGTTCGCTTCGCTCTGCTTGAGCGCTTCCTGCGACCGGTGAATCTTGGTGACGTCCTGCAAGCAGATTGTCAGGCCTTCCTCGGAGGGGTAGGCACGGACATCGAGCCAACCATCGAGCGGGGGAAAATAGGCTTCAAAACGCGACATCCTGCGCGTCTCCATCGCCCGACGGAACTCGTGTTCGAACTCGGTTCCGAGCATTTCGGGAAGCCGTTCCCACAAGTCTTGGCCGAGCAGTTGCTGGCGGGATTGGGCGAGCAGCTTTTCGGCTTGGCGGTTGACGAAGGTGAATCGCCAGATCTGGTTCAGGGTGACGAAGCCGTCGTTGATGATTTCGAGCGTCTCGGTGAGACGGCTGGCCATCTCGCGCTCCCGCGTCTCCGCCTGCCTCCGTTCCTCGATCTCGTTCAGCAGATCACGGTTGGCCTGTTGCAGCTGTGCGGTTTTCTCCTCCAGCTTGCGAACGACCGAAGCGCTGTATTCATCGAACAAGGCGGCTTCTTCGTTGGCCGATCGTGTCATCGGATCGGCGCTGTGTACGGCGGCCAGTTGATCCTTGATGCACCCTAGGATTTTATCGGGCTCGGCCGGCTTGACCAAAAAGGCATCGGCACCCATTTCGAGTGCCAACTTTTCGTCTTGCGGATCGGTGTAGGTGGCCGTGTAGACGATGAAGGGGATCGGTCGCAGCGATTCATTGGCCTGCCACCGTCTGAGCAGCGAATAGCCGTCCATGACCGGCATCAACAGGTCCGCGATGATCAACCCGGGGGGACGTTGCAGGGCGACTCGTAGCGCCTCGGCGCCGTTGGATGCCTGGTCGACTTCGAAACCGTGGCCCTCCAAGATCACCTTGAGCAAGTAGAGATTGTCGTGGTTGTCGTCGGCGATCAGGACACGTGTCATGACGCCTCCTCGGTCGGCGGAACCTTCATGAAACGTTCGACTTCGGCGATGAACGTATCGGGATCGATCGGCTTTTCGATGTAACCGTCGGCACCGGCAGCGAGGCATTTTTCGCGGTCGCCGACCATTGCATACGACGTGACCGCGACGATCGGGATCACGCTCAGGCGGGGATCGTTTTTCAATTGATGCGCCACGGTATAGCCGTCCATGCCGGGCAGTTGGATGTCCAACAGGATCAGATCGGGAGTGATCTTGGCGGCCAGAGCCAAGCCGAGCGGGCCGTTCTCCGCCTCGACGACCTGGTGGCCGCGCTGTTCGAGAAGGAATTTGGCCAGATACCGGTTCTGGGCGTTGTCTTCGATCAACAAGATTTTTGCCGTCATTCGTTCAGCGGCCCTTCCATCGGGATCGTGACGGTGAAGGTACTACCCTGCAGCCATTCACTCTGGGCGGAAATTTCGCCGCCCATCAGCCGGGTCAGCCGGGAGCAGATGGCGAGTCCCAAGCCGGTGCCGTCGTGCGTTCGTGTTATTCCCGAATCGATTTGTCGGAAGGGCTGAAACAGACACGACAGGTTCTCCGGTTTGATTCCGATTCCGGTATCGGAAACACGCAACCGCAGGGCGGGAGAACTCGGCGGCTGAGACGGTTCCGATCCGTCGCACGGACGATCTTCTCGGTCAGGCCGGTAGTCTGCGATCGGTTCGGCAGCCAAGGTCACTCGCCCTCGATCGGTGAACTTGATCGCATTGCTGAGCAGATTCAAGAGGATCTGTTCGAACCGCCTCTCGTCGCCGATCGCTTCACCGAGTTCCGCAGGCGACTCGACGGCCAATTCCAACCCTTTCGCGGCGGCCAGCGGTTCGACGATGGCCAGCACCTTGTTCAAGGATCGCTGAACGTCGAACGGCTCACGAGAGATTTCCAGTTGGCCGGCTTCGATTTTCGAGATGTCGAGGACGTCATTGACCAGTGCCAAGAGGTGCCTGGCGCTGCCGCGAACCATTTCGAGTTGTTTGGTTTGCTCGACATTCAGTGGCCCGGCCAAGCCTTGCAGGATGATCCCGGTAAAGCCGATGATCGAATTCAGCGGTGTCCGTAATTCGTGCGACATGGTCGCCAGAAACGCCGATTTGACACGGTCGGCGGCTTCCGCCTGAAGCCTTCCCATCGCCTCCCGTTCGGCCAGCTTACGGGCGCTGACGTCGATGCCGACTCCCACCAAACACGGCTTGCCGTCAAAGGTGACCCGGCGCCCGGTAAAAAAATAAGGAGTCGACCTGCCGTCTTTTGAAAGCAATCCCGCCTCGATCGCTGAATCACCCGCCGTGAAAACCTCCTCGATCCGACGGTCGACCCGGGAGCGATCAGCGGTGGCGATGAAGTCGCGTGGCCGCATCTGCGAAATTTCGGCGGACGAGAAGCCGGTCGCGAGTTCGAAGTTTTTATTCCAGTTTAAAAAATTACCCTGGCTGTCGTAGAAATAGATCACCCCCGGGATACTCTCGTTCATCGTGTCAGCGAGATGCTGCGCGTCCCGTAACGCACGATCCTTGGTGTCCAACGCTGTGTAAACTTCACCGATGACCGCGAACGCGCGGGTCAATAACAGCCACAGCAGGCCGGCCGTGACGGCGATGAACGCGAATCCCTTGTAGGACCCCCAAGCGACCTGCTGCACCGGGTCGACGACCAATCGGGCTAGCAGCGAGTCGGAGAAAAAAATCCACAATAGACCAAAAACGGCATAGATCGCAGCGATTTCCAGCGGTCGCGATCGCAGACGCAGCCGCCGCCAATCACGTTGCAACAGCTCTTCGCGATCAGCAAACCCGTCCGAGTCGGACTCGATTTTGGGACCCGCCGTTGACGGAACAGGCTTCACACCCGTGTTGGACGCCAAAGCAACTCACCTGCAAAGGGAGCAGGCCGAGCGATGCCCGGACCGCCAGGAAATGTCAATTGTCCGTGGAGCGATCATGCTAGCGTGGGGGCAAAGCGACCGAGTCATCGCCTTCGATCCGAGTCGCAACGCCGAACGCTCTCGGTTCGGAAAGCGATCGACGAGGGATTCGCACTTGCCTCATCGGTACCCCGCTCGGAACAATGATAGCTGATCGAGTCAATACCGCAAATCAGCCTCGTGCCCCTCTGCCCCTCTGATCGCTTAGTCGACGGTGTGGACCACGAGTACGTTGTGAGCCTTTTGCATCACGCCGCTGCCGGTGACGAACACGACACGGTCGCCTGAGGCCAGGAAGCCGTGCTCCTGCCCCCAGCGACTGATCTGTGCGAACAGCCTTTCGGGGTCTTCGAAACGGGGTACATAAAGCGGCTTGATGCCCCACATCAGGCTCATCCGCCGCAGCGCCGCCAGGTTATCGCTCGCCCCGACGGTCGGGATCCGGCTGCGGCTCTTGCTCTTCACCCACGCCGTACCGCCGCTGTGGGTGGCGATCACGATCAACTTGGCCGTGATCTCTTCGGCGATCGCGGTCGCCGCATCGGTGACGGCCGAGGTGATCGGATGAACCCGATTGGTCGTCCCAGAGCGATGGATATCCTCGACCAACAACTGCTGTTCGGTGTGGACCATGATCCGATTCATCGTCGCGACCGCGTCGATCGGGTAATCACCGATGGCGGTTTCGCCGCTCAACATGCAGGCGTCGGCACCGTCGAGGATCGCGTTGGCGACATCGCTCGCCTCGGCCCGGGTCGGCCGCCGACTGTGGTGCATCGAATCGAGCATCTGCGTGGCTACGATCACCGGTTTCATCTTTTCGCGGCAGACGCGGATGATCCGTTTCTGGGCGACCGGCGTTTCGGCGACATCGATTTCCACCCCCAAATCACCGCGGGCGACCATCACCGCGTCGGCGGCGTCGACGATCTGTTCGAGTTGTTCGAGCGCTTCGGGTTTTTCGATCTTGGCGACGACCAACGCCTGCGATTCGTAGCTGATCAACAGATTTTTCAGCGAATGGATGTCTTCGGCGGTACGGACGAAGCTGAGGCTGATGAAGTCGATGCCGTTTTTGGCGCCCCAGATCGCGTTGTCGACATCGTCCGGGCGCATCGCCGAAACACTCAGCTTGACGCCGGGCAGGTTGATCCCTTGTCGGCTGCGGATCTCGCCGGCGGAAGTCACCCGACAGACCGCCGCGTCGGCGGAAACCTGCTCGACGACCAACGAGACCGTCCCGTCGGCCAGCATCACACGGTCGCCGATCGCGAGTTCGTCGACCAACCGCTTATAGCTGCTGGTGAACTGGTTCGCGACTGTCGTCTCGTCACCTCGGATGAAGCTCACATGCGACCCATACTCGCAATAGAACGGATCGGTCACGAGTTGACCGAGTCGCAGTTTGGGCCCCGACAGGTCGAGTAGTACGCCGACATGGCTGTCGGTCGCTTCGGACGCCGCACGAATATTGGCCAAGGCCGCTTCATGCTGCTCGCGATCACCGTGGGCACTGTTGATGCGAAAAATATCAGCCCCGCTGGTGATCAGCTCCGACAGCCTTTCGACCGTGTCGCAGGCCGGGCCGATGGTGGCGACGATCTTTGTGGATGCGTCGCTGAGAGAGACTCGTAACATGTTGGTCGGTCCGCATTGAAGTAATGGCTGGCCACGGCTCGCCGTTTCGCGGCAATGGATGATCATCTACAGTGTTTCGACTCCGCCGATCAACCCACCTTCGGATCGGGCAGTCCGTTTCGCCTGGACAGTAACCCATGAACGCCATCCCCTGGTCGCAAAGCGCTCAAAAATTCATCGAGGACATTCGCGATTGCGAGGATCCGGCCGATCGATTCGACCTGATCATGGAACTTGGTGATACCCTGGAACCGCTGCCGGATGAACTGAAGATCGAAACCAATCGGGTCCAGGGGTGTACCGCCAACGTCTGGCTCGTGCCTGAGTTGATCGACAGGACCCCCCCGACGGTTCGTTTTCACACCGACAGCGACTCGGCGATGGTTCGTGGCCTCGCCGCGCTGCTGATCGCTCAGGTCAACGACAAACCGTGTGCCGACGTCGCCGATTTCGACTTCAAACGGCTCGCCGACGAGTTTTCGTTGCATCAATTCCTCAGCCCGTCGCGGAGCAACGGGCTGTTCGCGATGAGTAAACGTCTCGGTCGGATCGCCGCAGGATTGCTCGAAGGCGAGCAGCCACCACCGACCGATCGCTAGCACGTCGCAGCCCGAATCGGCTCGCTCGGCTCTGTCCGACAGCAAATCCATTAGCCGTTGGGCGGTTATTGTGCGGTTATTGGTCGGTGACCAACGTCAGCGTGATTCGGCGGAGGTCCATCACGCTCGCGCCGGGGATTTCCACCGCCCGTAGCGTCAGCTCACCGCCACCGGCCGGCAACTCGATTTCACCCAGGTCGAGCGGCTTAAACGGCTTCATTTTCGATTCTGCCGGGGGCCGCGGGAGGGTGTCCTGATTGTCGTACAGCGGCGGATCCCAGCCGGGCCGGACCTGACCGCGGAGCGCCGCATCGCCCAGCGACAATTCGATCAGCGATCCGGCATCGGCAAGCGGACAGGTGTAGTCGATCACGACGCGATAGCGGCCTGCCGTCTCGACATCGACCGTCCAGACCAAAGCGTCGTCGGTCGATTTCCAGTTGACGAAATAGGATGAATTAGGTGCGTTGCTGCTGCGGGTCACCGCGCCGACCGGACTGCCGTCGCGTGCCGGCAAGATGGTGATGGGGAACTCGCGATAGCCGACCGGCAATGGCCGTGGGTCGACCGCCCGCCGCTGCTCGGGTGTGGTCGGAAAGATGGTCTGTTTCCGTTCGACTTCGGCTCGCATCTCGGCCATCCAATCCGCCACGGCCTGCCGCAGGCGTTCGGCCACTTCGGGAAACTCATCGCTGACATCACGCGTCTGGGCGGGGTCCGCCAGCATATCGAATAAGCGACCGGCATCGTCCAAGCGGTATCGCGCCGTTCGAACACTTGTTCTGCCCGCCCAACTGGAGAAGATCATCCGGTCGGCTTGGTCAGCGACGCCGGTCGCCGCTTCAGCAGCGTTATCGACCGACTTCGCGTCGGGATCCGCCACCCGGCTGATCAACCGAGGTGACAGGTCGATCCCGTCCAACGGCAGTTCGCCGACCCGCTCGATCCCGGCCAGCGAGACGAGCGTCGGCAACAGGTCGATCGCCCCAGTGATCTCCGTGACTTCGGTTCCCGGGGCGATTTCGGCGGGCCAGCGGATCCAGCCGGGCGACCGCACGCCACCTTCGTCGGTGTTCCCCTTTTTTCCTTTCATGCCGCCGTTCCAACGCATCGTGTTGGGGCCGTTGTCGGAAAAGTAAACGACGATCGTGTCGGCGGCCAAGCCCCACTCCTCGAGTCGGTCGAGTAACCGGCCGACGTTTCGATCCTGGTTCTCCACCATCGCTAGCGCACAGCGGGTCTCGTCGATTATCTCTCGCTGTTCCACGGTCGCCCGTTGGGTGATTGGCCGGTCGCGAAACCGCTCCCAATCCTCCTCGGGGACGGCCCACGGGGTGTGCGGCGTCGTGAAGGGGACATAGCAAAAGAAGGGGCGATCGCGGTTTCGCGAGATGAAGTCGATCGCGCGGTCGGTGCAGAGGTCGACGATGTAGCCTTGCTCGCGGATCATCACGCCGTTCAGCTCGAGTTCGGGGTCGAAGTACTCGCCCCAATGCCCCGCGGTGTGGCCGTAATATTCGTCAAAACCGCGAGCCATCGGATGGTAGGGCCATTGGCTGCCGTTGTGCCATTTGCCAAATGCCCCAGTGGCGTAACCGGCCGCTTGGAAAGCGTCGGCCACGGTCGACTCGTCGAGGTCCAACCGCTCCTGGCCGGTCGATACCCCGACCACGCCGCCCCGCAGGTGATAGCGTCCGGTCAGCCATTCGGCGCGGGTCGGTGAGCAGACGGGACAGACATAAAACCGATCGAGTTGCGCCCCTTCGCGGGCGATCCGGTCGAGGTTGGGTGTCTGCAATTGGGTATTGCCATGGAACCCGAAGTCGCCCCACCCGGCATCATCGGCCAGCAGCACCACGACATTCGGCTGCTTTCGGAGCGAGTCGCCATCGACTGACCCACCGCCGTCGATAGCCCCACCGCCATCGATAGCCCAGGCGGTTGAGAGTCCGGCGGTGGTCGCCGCGATGAAGAGGAGCTGAAACCCAATCGTGCGGTTCATGAGATTTCCTTTCGCTGCAAGGCCGTCGCGATTCGACGGTGAGAGGTTTAGCAATGTGCGGGAAAAACGAGTCAGGCACCTGTTGCGAGAAACTCGTCCCGCGGCGTCCTTGGCACAACCTGCGGGTGCTTCGCACAAAAAGGTGCTCGACGCTTATCTTTTCCGCTCGATCGTTAGCGAGCTGGTTGACCCTGGCGAAGTTTGGCCGGCGGAACATTTTCCTCGGCACGCGTCCCACCGGGCGGTCCGGCCAGCGGCGGGTTTTCGAAATAGGCCCCTTCATCGATCAGCCGCGGATCATCGGTCCGGCGGAGTTCCGTGAACAGTCGCTCGCGGAGTTGTTCCTTCACGGCCGCGTAACGCGGATCGTCGGCAACGTTCACGACCTGGTGCCGGTCGGTGGATAAATCGAACAGCTCTTCCGCCGGACGCTTCCCGTAAGCGAGTTCGAACAGCGGTCGCCAGCGGGGATCATCGCGATGGGTCACCAACCAGGCTTTGGTCGGACCGGCGTCCTCATCGGGTAACGTCGTCCGCGTCCGAGCGATGATCTCTTCAGCCGTCGGCGGATTGTCGCCGTCGAGTCGGTAGGGGTCGCCGAGCGGCCAGCGGTCGGGCTCGAAGTTGACGATGTAGAGGAAATCATGGGTGCGGATGGCCCGTTGGGGATACGGCAGAAAGCCTTCGCGAGCGTTGGCGACATGGCGTTCGCGGCCGCTGAAGATGGCGTCGCGATCGGGATCGAGTTGCCCCGAATCCGACGATTGCAACAACGGCAGCAGGCTGCGACCGGTCATCGCCGACGGGACGTCGACGCCGCCGAGTTCGAGAAAAGTGGGGGCCAGATCGGTCAGGCTGATCAAGTCATCGACGACCCGGCCGGCCGCTTCATCATCCGCCCCGCCGATGGCCCGGCCGACACGGATGGCCAACGGGACACCGACTCCGAAGTCGTACAGGTTGCACTTTCCGTGAGGAAACCCGGGGGCACCGTGGTCACCGCTGACGACCACCAGCGTGTTCTCCAATTCGCCGATCTCCGCCAGCTTGTCAAGCAGTAGGCCGAGTGCGGCATCGAACGCCATCGCTTCGCCGAAGTAGTCGGCCAAGTCCTCACGCACTTCGGCGACGTCGGGCAAAAACGGAGGCATCTTGCCTTGTAGGTCATCGGGCTCGAGTCCCCACAGTGACTTTCCCGAGCCTTGCGTCCAGACCCGGTGGACGTTGGTCGGTCCGAACCAGAAACAGAACGGCTGGTCACCTTCACGGTCGGCGAGAAAATCGTCGAAATTCTGGAGCACCTCGTCGTACAGCGTCTGCTTGGCCTCGTCGATCGGTGTCCCCGACTCGATCATCCGGGTCACCGCCTGTGAAAATTGGTTGAACCTCCTGCCGGCCCGCTCGTAGGCGTGTTCGCGTTGACCGTAAGGAGCGTCACCCGGCGTCCCGGGGCTCCACACCTTGTACGATTTGCCGATGTGGTAGCCGGCATCGCGGAGCAGCAGTGGGTAGGCCGGACTGGAAAAGTCCCAGACGGCGCCATTCAGGATCGCCGCCCGGCCGGTCCGCCAGAAGTGTTGACCCGACAGCAGCGCGCTGCGGCAGGGCGTGCAACTCGGGGCCGATACGAAAGCGTTGCGAAACAACACGCCCTCCTTCGCCACCCGATCGAAATGGGGCGTTTGCAGCAAGTCGTTGACCGTTCCCGGACCATCGATGTTGGCGTAGGCACTGGCGTTTCGTCCCCAGTCGTCGGCAAAGGCGAAGAGGATATTCGGCCGCTTCGGCTCCGCCGGCGGATCGGCCATCGCCGACGGTACGGCCGTCGGCGGGCAGGCAGACAGAAGGAAAAATAGAAAAGCAACGGTCACCGTGGGCCGAATCCGCTCGGTCATCTCGGGCCTCGATAGGCTGGGGGCGGGGGACTTTTCGCAGGAGGCGATATCGACCAGATCGGTGTCGCCAACTCGCTATGCTAACTCAAACGCACTGTTCGTGCTGCTGATAACGGATGTCGTGCCGCCCGGAACGATGGCCCGACGGCGATCGGCTGTCCATTAATCGGCTGTCCATTAAACGGGCTTTGACGTCGTCTTCGGCCGTCAGGTCAGCAGCGGACGGACTTCGGCAGCCAGAAAAAAAGAGCCGCAGACGACGATCAGGTGCTCTCCTGGTGGCTGCGCCGCTTGGCGAGCGATCGTCAACGCCGTCGCTGGCGACTCCTCGGTCTGCGAAATGAATCCGGCGGGCAGGTCGAGCAGCATATCGGCCGGCGGACGGTATCTCGGGTTGCCGTGATAACGGGTCAAGATCAGCCGATTCGCGACCCCCACCAACTGCTCGAGCATCGGTCGATGATCTTTGTCGCGGCTGGTGCCGAAGATCACCGTCACCGTGCGTCCAGCGGCCCGCTCGCGGAGTGTCTCGCAGAGCGCCGCGATCGAATCGACGTTGTGCGCCGTGTCGAGGATCACCTCGGTCTGGTCGGCCGCCAGAAACCGCTCGATCCGGCCGGCGCAGCGAACCGCGGCGAGCCCTCGGGCTTGGCTGTCGAGGCCGATCGCGGTGGCCAACCGTGGCGGTGATTCCGCGGTGACACGAGGGTCGGTCGTGGCGGCGTTCAGCAGATCGAGAATCATGCAGGCGACCGCGGCGTTTCGTCCTTGATGATTCCCACCCAATGGCAGCCGCCAATCGTGTCGCGGAGTGACGGCCACACGGTCGATGGCTACCGACGGTTCGACCGTGTTCAACGGCAGATCGTTCCGTCCGCAGATGTCCAACCGTGAACTCCACTGCGGCTGCCGGTCGGCGGCGGTATCGCAATCGCTTTCGTCGTTCACGTCGCGACCGCTCGGCCGGATGTGAAAATCGAAGTCGCGGCCGAGCCGGTAGATCGGGGCGCGTTGTTTTCGCGAGATCGACTCGATCACCGCTGCGGCGGGTCCCTCGGAGACGCCGCTGACGACCGGCACCGCGGGTTTGATGATCCCAGCCTTCTGCGACGCGATTTCGGCGAGCGAATTGCCGAGGATGTGTTGGTGGTCGAGTCCGATCGAGGTGATCGCGGTGACCGCCGGTCGGCAGACGTTGGTGCTATCGAGGCGGCCGCCGAGCCCGACTTCGAGCACCACGGCCTGGCAGCCTTGACGGCGGAAGTGCAGCAGCGCGATCGCGGTGGTCAGTTCGAAGAACGTCGGTGGCCCCGATTCCGAGTCGGCCAACCGGTCGGCGACTCGGCGGACGCTGTTGACCAGGTCGATGACTTCGCCGCGAGTCGCCAATTCGCCGTCGACGACAAACCGTTCGGCCAGGTCGATCAGGTGGGGCGATGTGTAGAGGCCGGTGCGAACTCCGCCCGCGGTCAACATCGCGGCGACCATCGTCGCCGTGCTCCCTTTCCCCTTGGTGCCGGCGATGTGAACCACGGGGATCTCGTCGCCAGCGACGCAGCGGAGTTCCAGCCGGTCGAGCAATTCTCGCATCCGCCGGAGTCGAAACGGGTAGGGTCGCGAATCGGCGGTCCGTTCGTAATCGATGCGGCTGTAGAGATACTCGATCGCGGCGAGGTAATCGAGGTCTTCGGTCGGCATTACGGCAGTTCCGCTAGGTGGCCCGGCAAGACTCGGCGCCCCGGTCATCACGTCGCGACAACCGCTGGCGAGCGGTCGTCAAAGTAGCCGCAAGTTTTGGCGTCTGCTCGGCCCCAAAGCAAGTGACTACGGGCCAGTGACCACGTCACTACGGGCCAGTGACCACGTCACTACGGGCCAGTGACCACGGGCCGCCAGCGACACGAGCGGTGTGGGACTGTTCGTTGACCGGTGAAATCGCCATCATGTCGGCTGCTGAACCTTTTGACGCCGCTTGGCGTAGCGACAGGGCCGACTTATTTTTCGGGCCGAACCGCCGCCGTACGTGACCCGGTCGCAGCGGACGTTGATTATCGTGATGGCTCTCGTTCCATTTTTTTATTCCTTTCCAACCTTTGATGGGTTGTGCCCGTGGCTACAGAACCAATCGGCCTCGCCGACGCCCCCACCGCGGATCCGGCGGCGAGCCCCGGATCGGACGTGGTGATCGAGACCCGGAACCTTTCCAAAATTTACCGCGATTTTTGGGGTCGCCGCAAAGTCGCGGCGCTCAAGTCGCTCGATATCGAAGTCCGCAAAGGTGAGATTTTTGGGTTGCTGGGGCCCAACGGCAGCGGCAAATCGACCACGATCAAGCTGATCCTCGGCCTGCTGTTCCCGACCAGCGGCCGGGTGTTGGTGTTCGACCAGGACGCCACCGAGACCCGCAAGAACGAACGGATCGGCTATCTTCCCGAGGAGTCGTATCTCTACAAGTTTCTGACCACCGACGAGACACTCGACTTTTACGGTCGGCTGTTCGACCTGTCGGGGGCCGAACGCAAACGTCGAGTCGACGAATTGGTCAAGTTGGTCGGATTGGAAGGTGCCCGCCACCGCCAACTTCGCGAGTACAGCAAGGGGATGACACGTCGGGTCGGCTTGGCTCAGGCGTTGATCAACGATCCCGACCTGATCCTGCTGGACGAACCGACCACCGGGCTCGATCCGCTCGGGACCCGCGATATGAAGGACCTGATCCTGTCGCTGCGGGATCAGGGTAAGACGATTTTGCTTTGCAGCCACCAATTGTCTGACGTCCAGGACGTTTGCGACCGGGTGGCGATCCTTCACCAGGGCGAATTGAAGGAGTTGGGCAGGGTTTCCGAGTTGCTCAAGGTCCAGGACGTGACCGAAGTCCACGCTCGCGGGTTGAGCGACGCGGCCAAGGCCGAGATTTCTGAAGTGATTCTCCGCCATGGCGGCACCGTCGATTCGATCGATAACCCGACCGCGACGATGGAAGAGTTGTTCTTGAGCATCGTTCGTGAGAGTGAACGACGCCCCGGGGCGCGGCGGGTGTCGGTTTCGGACACTGCATCCGAATCGCCGACTGCGGTCGCGACCGCTACCGGTGACGATGCCGCGTCGCGGGATGAGGGCCAGTCATGACGTTGCAGCCTGAGGACTTTTGGTCGTTCGGCGAGTGGTTGTTGCGGCCCGAATCGTTTTTAGAGAGCGCGCTGCTGCAGGGGATCGTCCTGGTCGTCCTGGCGGTGTTGCTCGGTCTGATCATCGCCTACCTCGTCTCGGCGGTCCGTCACGGGCCCGGCGAAGGCTTTTATGCCGTCGCCCGGTCGGTTCGCGACCTGGTCCGCTCGGATCTTCCGGGAACGTCGAGTCGCCGGATCTTCGCCCTGGCGAAACTCGCTTACCAAGAAGCACTTCGCCGCCGCGTGCTCGTCGTGGTCGGCTTGTTCGTCGTCGGCTTACTGTTCGCCGGTTGGTATCTCGACCCGCGCAGTTCCGATCCGGCCCGCCTCTACATCAGTTTCGTGCTGACCGCGACGAATTACCTGATCCTGTTGTTGGCGCTGTTCATCAGTACCTTCAGCCTGCCGGCAGATATCAAGAATCGCACGATTTATACGATCGTCACGAAGCCGGTGCGGGCCACCGAAATCGTCCTCGGCAGGATGTTGGGGTTCGTCGCCGTCGGCACGTTGATGCTCGTTCCGATGGGTATCGCTAGCTATTTCTTCGTCACTCGGGGGCTGCGTCATGACCATGAGGTGGTCGAGATCGACGAAGTCGGTGATGGTCGGTTCGAGGGCAAGTTGAGCTTTGATCAGTTCCACGACCACTCGTTTACCATTGAGCCATCAGCAGACCCGGATGGTCCGGAACTCGGGTTGACCGACACCGTCCGCGGTCACCGTCACGTCGTTCGCCAGATTCGGGGTGATGATGGCAACGTAGAGAGGTATGTGATCGGCGAACCGTACGGCGCCTTGCGGGCGCGGGTGCCCGTTTACGGGTCGCTGGTATTCACCGATCGGGCCGGAAATCTGACCGATGAAGGGATCGACGTCGGGAACGAAAAGGCTCGCGGCGGTTATGGTGCCGCGGGGATCGCTCGGTTGGTAGGCGTCACCCGCGAGGCTCAGCGGCTCGATTACGGCTATGTCGAAGGCGGGACGCTCGGTTCGGCGATCTACACATTCAACGGCGTGACTCCTCGGCGGTTCACCGACGAGGAAGGGATCCCGATGGAAATGGCGCTGCGGGCCTTCCGCACGATCAAAGGTGACATCGTTTCGGGACTCAACGGATCGATCACGCTCCGCAACCCCGACAAGCCGCAGATCGAAAGCAATCCGCTGACTTTTGTCGTGCAGGAATACGACGTTTCCGAGGAACGCCTGCCGCGAGAGATCGAAGGGACCGACGGCGAAGTCACGCGTAAATTGAGTCTGTTCGACGATCTGGTCACCGATGACGGGCGACTCGAAGTGATCATTCGCTGTATCGACCGCCAGCAGTACCTGGGGATGACGACCAGCGCCGTCTACCTGCGTCCTGCCGAGTCGAGCTTCGCTTGGAATCTGACCAAAAGCTATCTATCGATCTGGCTGCAGATGGTGATGGTGATCGCGTTCGGCGTGATGTTCAGCACTTTCCTCAGCGGCCCGGTGGCGATGGTCGCCACCTTCGCTTGCGTGCTGTTGGGCTTCACCGCGGAACAGATTTACGATATCCGGTATTACATGGATCGGGGTGAATCGATGGGTGGCGGTCCGGTCGAGTCGTTGGTGCGACTGTTACGCCAAGATTCGATGACGACCGAATTGGACGTCGATCAGGTCGCCGGCAAGGTGATTCAGGGAGTTGATGCGGTGATCATCTATTCGCTCGACGCAGTCGCGACTTCGCTACCCAACCTGCCCCGAATGCTCAGTACCGCCGAGTACGCGGCGAGCGGCTTCGACATCTTCGGGGCGTTGTTAGCCCGGCACGCCGTGGCGACCTTTGGCTATGTGTTGCTGGCCTTTTTGATCGGTTATTTCTTCCTCAAGACACGAGAGATTGCGGCATGAATCGCTCTAGCGGTTTTCGCAATAAGTTGATTTATCTGGCGATCCTGATCGCGATGCTGATCCCGATTTATCTGCTCGGCCAACCGGCCGGGAGTGCATCGGGTGATCCTGGCGGACAGCTGACGCAGATGCGAACCAAGTTCAACATCGCCGAGAGCGAGTTAGGTGATATCAACCCGGCGAGCGAAACGATGAAGCTGGCGTCGCTCGGGCTTCGCGGCGTCGCCGCGACGCTGCTGTGGAGTAAAGCCAACGATTACAAGCTTCACCATGAATGGGACCGGCTCAAAGCGACCGTCAACAACATCGCGTTGTTGCAACCACACTACGAAAAGGTTTGGGAATTCCAAGCCCATAACCTGGCTTATAACGTGTCGGCCGAGTTCGATGATTATCGTCAACGCTACGCGATGGTGCAGGAAGGGATCGAATACCTGACCCGCGGGGTCGAACAGAACCGCAAGGCGCCTCGATTGGTTTGGTACACCGGTTGGTTCTACGGTCAAAAGCTAGGGATGAGCGATGAGAAGCGACAGTTCCGCCGTTTGTTCTCTGACGACGAACCGACGCACGAGGCGCTGCGTGAACAAAATATCGCCGTCGATAGCCCCGAGGCCCGCGGTCCCGACGGCAAGCCCGACAATTGGTTGGTCGGCCGCCAATGGTTGTTCTACGGATATGACCTGGTCGATGGCGGTGTCAAAATCCGCAATCAAACGCCACTCAATTTCTATGAGACCGGCCCGAAATGGCGGATTAAACACGCCGAAGCGATCGAAGCTGAAGGGATTCTTGACGATCGAGCGAAGAACGCTTGGCAACTCGGCTACGACGATTGGCAGACGTTTGGTCAGCGGAGTATCCCTACGACCTCGCCGTTCACGATCAAGCTCGGCTCGCTTGAAGAGTTGAACCAAACTCGTGACGAAGCCGTTCAGCGGTTCATGGCGATCGCCGGTGACGCCTTTCGTGACGAAATGCAGTCGATGCTCGATGGCTTGACCGACGAAGAGCGGGAGGCTTGGGATACGCCGATGGAAGAACGCGATCCCGACCAGGCAGCGATCGCGGTGCGTTTGATGTATCGGCTCAAGCCGTCTTTTCAACTGGTCGCTCGCCGGGCCCCCGAAACGGTACGGCTGAAGGCGATCGAATTGGCTGCCGAAATCGTTGACCTCGACGCCCGGATTACCAAGACCGACGGACACCGTAACCAAGTCAATTACGAGTATTGGAAAACGCTGGCACTCGCCGAACAGGAAGACCGGACCGTCGAAGCCCGCCGGTTGCTGTTCGAAGCCGAACAAGCCAACGCCGATGCCAATCTCGACCTGGCGATCGAAAAATACGATCAGGCTTTTGAACTCTGGGCCCAGGTCTTCGACGACTATCCGGTTCTACTGCTGGACGATCTCAGCGACGACCTGATGAAGTCGATCCGGCGCTACACGATCGCCATCGACAGCGACGATTTCTCCGACGATTTCCCTCTCGCCGCGTTCGTCGAAATCATGCAGGAAGAGCAGAAATCGGCGGAAGAGTACGAGCGGATTCGCAACCTGCAGGCCGAGAAGTTGAAGGCGAAAGAAGAAGCCGAATTGCGAGCCGCCGAAGAGGCCGCCAAGCAGGAAGCCGAAGCGGAAGCCGCCAAGCAGCGCGAAGCCGAAGCGGAGATGAAACGTGACGACGCCGAGCCGTCGGAGTC
>SKZY01000329.1 GCA_007127095.1 Planctomycetaceae bacterium | reverse complement strand
GTCGACTTCACGTTCTACAGCATCCTGTGGCACACCGACCTGTTCGCTTCCCGCGTCGCGGGTGGTGCCGCTCCGACCCCGGGCATCGGCTTGTGGACGGAGTTTGGAGCCGGTTTGAACTTCAAGGCGATGGACGGATCGCTCAATATCAACCCGCAGATCGGTGTGCTGAGCGGGTCGTTGTTGTCGTCCGGCATGACCGACACGGCCCGCGTATTTGACGGTGTGGTTCCGAACCTGACCATCAACTACGACGACCTTTTCCTCGAGTACGAGTTCTACATGGGTTACTATGTGGCGACCCGTGGCCAACGCGAGAACAACTCCGACTTCCTCCACTGGTGGACCAACGCCGGTGTCAAGCCGTGGGGTGACAGCAACGACTGGAAGTCGGTCATCTCGACTGGGTTGCATTACGAGAACCTGCGTCTGACCGGCCCCGGCGATGCAGCTAACCTGTATGCCTGGCTCGGCCCCTACGTTGGGTTTACCTTGCCGAACGGTCTCGGAGCTCGCTTCACGGCTGGCTGGGACGTGGACCGCAAGGTGTACGGCGAGAACTTCTACAAAGTTAACCTGACCTACGACTTCTGATCCGACTCGGTTTAACTCCCTGTCGCGATCGTCGATCTAATCGCCCCTGCCGCCCACGGCGTCAGGGGCGATTTTTCGTTGGGTCGGGTGACTTGCGTCTAAAACAGAGCGTTGGCGAAAGTTTTGGGATCGAACGGTGCCAAATCGTCGATCGATTCGCCGAGACCGATGAACTTGACGGGCAATTCGAACTGTTCACGGATCGGCAGGATCACGCCGCCCTTCGCCGACCCATCGAGTTTGGCCAGGATGATCCCGGTACAGCCGGCTACTTCGCTGAAACCGCGGGCTTGACTGATCGCATTCTGCCCGGCGGTAGCGTCGAGTACCAGCAGCACCTCATGCGGGGCGCCGGGGATCTGTTTGCCGATGACGCGACGAATTTTGTCGAGTTGTTGCATCAGGTGGGTTTGGGTCTGCAGTCTCCCGGCGGTATCGATCACGGCGACGTCGAAGTTTTCCTCCGCGGCGCGTTTGGCGGTCCGGAAGGCGACGCTCGCGGGGTCCGATTCGGGATCGCCGGTGACGATTTCGCAGCCGATCCGGCCTGCCCAAATCGTCAATTGTTCGACCGCGGCGGCCCGGAACGTATCGCCGGCGCCCAGTAGCACTCGCTTGCCGGAGCGGTGGAGGTTGTTGGCCAATTTACCGATCGAGGTCGTCTTGCCGCTGCCGTTGACGCCGACGACCAAGATCACGGTCGGGCCGGCTTCGGCATACTTCAGGGCGGACGATTCGCCTTGCAGCAGTTCTTCGGTTTGGCTCGCGATGCTGGCCAGAACTTCTTCAAACTTGACGACCCGGCCGCGACATTCCTGGGCCACCCGATCTCGCAGTCGGGTCGCCGGTCCGACACCCATGTCGGTGCGGATCAGGCGGGCGAACAGCAGTTCAAGGAACTGGTCGTCAACCAATTGCCCATCGGCCTTGAACAGGTCGCGGATGTCGGTGTTGAGGACCGCTCGGGTCTTGGCCAGGCCGGTTCGCATCCGAGCCAGCAGTCCCGAGGCTTCTCCGGCGGTCGACGTCGGGACGTCGCTCGGTCGCTCATCGGCCTGTGAACCGTCATCCGGTTTTGATTTCGATTTCCAGAAAACCATCCCACTACGCTCCCCGAGCAAAACCGGTCAGACTGGGTAGGACCGAGACGAAATGTGTCTCCCTCGTTGGCTGTCCGATTTGTGCCAACGCCTCCGAGGATGACCGAAACCCAAATCGATCACCGCTCCGATTGTTTCGATCCAGAATCGATCCGACAACCGGACGAGTGATCCGCCGCCGAGACCGGACGATCCCGTTATGCTGCACCTGCGATCCGCTTCTGCCGCCCGTTGGCTTCGTCAAGTCGATTCGCATCTCGAGGAGGTGTTGATCGATCACGCTCATTGCGAGCGGAAGGCGGCAACGACAGCGATTAACCTGATGAACTCGTACTGCGACGATCTCGAGTTGAGTCGTGAGATGAGCCGCATCGTCGATGAGGAGCTGGAGCATTATTGGCTGGTGATCGGGTTGCTCGAGTCTCGCGGGATCGCCTTTCGGCGGTTGCCGCCGGGCCCATACGGTCGTCAGCTCAATGCGCTGGTGCGGAGCGGTGGAACCGAGCGGGCTATCGACCGGCTGCTGGTCGCCGGGCTGATCGAGGCCCGCAGTTGTGAGCGATTCAGTCTACTGCAGGAGCACTTCAGCGGTCGCGATGAGGTTTTGGCCGAGTTTTATGGCGGGTTGTTCGAGAGCGAGGCGAGGCATCATTCGACCTATGTGCGGCTGGCCGATCATTTTTCCGGCGGCGACCGGGCTGCGGTACGTCAGCGATTGGATGAACTTTCCGCGGCCGAGTCGGCGGTCATCGCCACCGGCTCGCCCTTGCCTCGGATGCACAGTTGAGGCTTGTCTCGCGGCTTCCCGCGCCTACGATAGTGGCGGTTCAGGAGACTGACTTTCCCGGGACGGAAAGGGCTTGATGAGAGCCGACCAGGCGGCGCCTCGCTCGTGTCGCTCGATTCGCTGGTCCCGACGGAGACGGGGCAGCGGGTCGCAACGGATGTCCCCCTCGTACGGAAAGGAGTGCCATTGATGCCCACTTGTCTCGTTCAACGATCGTGGACGCAAACGCTGAGTGGAGCGTTCGCGGGTATCGGTCTCTGTTTGACCGCGATCGTCTTTCCGGCTATCTCCACAGCGAGCGATACCGGGATTCGCTTTGATGTTCCGCAATTGGTCGAGGCTCAGCCGGTGGCTGTCGCCGATGGCAGTCCCGACCGTGTGGTGACGTTGGAGTTGAGCGTATCGGTGATCATCGACTCGCTGACGGCGCCGCGGATCGATCAATTGATGGTCGAAATCACTCCTCGGGGTGGCTCGGCGATCGTCGTCGATTATGCACCCCGGACCGAATTGTCGAGCGATTACAGCGGTGGGATCGAGGTCCGGCAGACCGATGAAGCGACACTTTCGGGAGGCGTTTCGATCGATGCCCGCTATTCCCCATTTGCCGGCGGCAATGTCAGCGGCGGGCATGCCGAGAAAAACTCCGCGTCGGTCTCTTATAACCGGGTTGCGCCAGTCCATGTGATCGCCGCCAGCGGGACGACCCGGCGAGGCCGCGGTGTCTATTTCAAGTTTCGCTCGACCGACCAACAGATCATCGAGGGTGAACGCGTTTTGCAGGTCTCTTTGCGAGTCCCGGCGACCTGGGGCGGCGATTTGTTGGATGTCGTCGTGATCGGCGATAGCCGGACCGACGGTGCGTCAGCCGGTTTTGCAGCGGGATTGCCGACCGGGCTCTCGTCTTGGGCCGGTACGTTCCGAGGGCAGTCAGGCCAATCCCGGCGCGTCGGCGAAGGGCGGTTTTTGGTAGCGGCGTTCCGAAGCGATGATCTGCGAGCCGAGACGCTGGCAAAACGACTGGCGGATGCCGAGTCGCTGATGCGGTCACGATTTGCCTCGCTGCGGGTCGCCGATCGGCGGGAAACGGTTTCGGCGTCGAGTCCAGCGTCGCTGTTGCGTCACGTCTCGAGACGGTTTGACTGGTCGACATCGGACCGCTCTGACGCGGTATCAGCGTCAGATGGAGCCGTGTTTCAACCACGATCCGATGATCGAGCGGCGACCGGCCAAGTAACGGGCGATCAAGCTTCCCTGTTGCTTCATCAGGCCCTCGACGGGTCACTCGACCCGCGTTCCGAGCCGACCTTCGGGAGCTTACCTGCTGAAGTTCGACGTGGCTGCCTCGCTTACCTTTCGGCCCGAGCCGACTTCACCAAGTCAGTGGCCCCTCTGAGCCCATGACTTGGCGCCGAGCCCATGACTTAGCGGGCTCGGTAGGTGCCGATTCAGTTCTTGCTAAAGTGCAAAGCGAAGCTCGCTTCGCGGCCGAGCGGGTTGCGGCGGAAGGCCTTGTAGCAGCGGGGGCAGAGGTCGTATTGGGCGTGGTGGGTCGACGGTTCGCCGTCGTCGATCGCGTCATTGTCGACGGTCGTTCCGCAGGAGTGACCTTCAAGCACGTGGTGGAGTTGTGAAAGCGAGTCGACTTCATCCGCTTCGATCGGTTCGTCATCCTCGGCGGTGATCCGCTGCACATCCACTTCGACGACGTAGCGAGATTCGTTCGTCGGATCGATCTCTGCTTTGCATCGGTCACAGGTGTAATGGATCATCCGCTCGCCCTGACAAGAGAAAAATGAATAGCAACCTCGCCGCGGGACGCGGCGATCCGACCCGCCATCAGCCGCACGTCGTGAAGACAAGCCGGGGCGATCAAGTGAACTCTGCCCGGTCGCCTGGTGTCACGGACGGATAGCCCGCTGACCCCACTTCCATCGTAATGAGCGTTCCGCGGGACTGGCAAGTCAGTACGAGCAGCCCCCGTAAAAATATTGTCACGAGAGAAGGATGTCGCGAGTTGCCTGTCGGGACTCGAGTTGGCTACCGGGACTCGGGTTTCGGTGAATACCGCGTGAAGCGGTTTGCCTAGCTGGGGCGACTGTCGGTTAGAATATCGATCGCAGCGGGCGGTCAATGAAATGCTCGTGGCGTCATGGCGGTCGGTGTGATATCCCTCTCCTCCCTCATTGCTAGCCGAAGGGTTCGATAACGATGACCGGCAGCCCCATCTTGGATACCAACGTGCTGGTGCTCAATCGCTTCTACATGGCGATCCGGGTGGTCAATGTGCGGCGCGCGATGACGCTGCTTTACCGGCAATGCGCCGAAGTGATCGTGATGGAGCAGGAGCGGTTCGTCAGTTACGACTTCGAGAGTTGGATCGAGCTGAGTCAATTGGCGGCGTTGGAGAAGCAGCCCGACGAGGATTATTTGCAGGCGTCGCATTACGAGTTGCGGATCCCCCGGGTCTGTCGATTGACACGGTTCGACCGGATGCCAGCGCAAACCGTGCGGTTCAATCGCAAAAACCTGTTCGCCCGTGACAATCACCAATGTCAGTACTGCGGCCAGCGCCCATCGACCAACAAGTTGAGCCTCGACCACGTCGTGCCGCGGAGTCTCGGTGGCGAGACGACCTGGGAAAACATCGTCTGTTGCTGTTTGCGCTGCAACGGCCGAAAAGGAGGCCGCACGCCCCAGCAGGCGAAGATGAAATTGCTCAGCCGGCCTGCCAAACCACGGTTCAATCCGCTGTTGGCCCAATCGCTCCATGACCCGCGATACGAGAGCTGGAAAACCTTCCTGGCTCCGCTGGCGACTCGCTGACGCGGCAGGTGGTCAACGCAATTCTCGCCAAGTCGCCCAGCTCATCAGGATCAGAATCGCCCCGGCGACGACAAACGTCAGGTCCATCAACAGGTTGGCCGCCCGCAACGGCGCGGATTGTTCCATGCCGAGCATCCCCATCGCCGCATCGGTCAGGAACAGCACGACGATCACCACGGCTAACACCAAGCTGATCAGGCTGAGAGCCTTGGGCATTCATCGACCTCGGGGTATGCTGGTCCGGTTGTGGACAGAGAAGCGGTTGGTACGAAAGCTCGTAGTATAGTTACGCGACTCGCGATGTTAACCACTGCTGGAGAGCGGAAATGGGACGACTGGGGTAAATGGGTTCGGTTTTCCGGTTTTTGACCGTTATGACCCGAAATCGTCGGGAGTAGCCCCTCTCCGGCAGACTGACCGCAGCACGATGCACGCCGAAATTTCCCAACGAGTGAAAGGATCCCATGGCGATTCGCCAACCGGCACAGCAACCCGATGTCACGACCGATCCCTGGGGATGGTGGCGTCGGCAGATGCCGATTTGTGAACGTTGGGCTTACTTCGATCATGCCGCCGTCGGGCCGTTGCCGTTGCCTGCCGCCGAGGCGATCGGCGATTTTGCGGCCGAAGCGTCTCAGCAGGGTGATACGGTTTGGCCCCAGTGGGCCGCGGAGGTCGAACAGCTGCGAGCCGACTTTGCCGAGATGTTGCACTGTCAACGCGAAGAGGTCGCGTTGGTACCCAATACATCCTACGGGATCAACTTGATCGCTGAAGGTTTTCGCTGGCGGCCTGGTGATAACGTCGTGATTCCCGCTGGAGAGTTCCCTTCTAACGTCTTCCCTTGGGAAAACCAGCGTCGCCGTGGCGTCGAGTTACGGGTGGTTCCCGGTGGGGCTGACGGTCGGATCGATCATGAGGCGTTGCTGGCGGCGATCGACTCGCGGACCCGGATCGTCGCGGCGAGTTGGGTCGGTTACGCCAGCGGGTTTCGGATCGAACTGGAACCGTTGGTCGAGGCCGTCCATCGCGCTGGGGCTTTGTTTTTTCTCGACGCAATCCAGGGCCTCGGGGTGTTCCCGCTCGACCTTGCCAGCGTCCCGATCGATTTCCTTGCCGCCGACGGTCACAAGTGGTTGTTGGGTCCCGAGGGTGCAGGCGTAACGGTGATCCGAAAACGCCACCTCGAGCTGCTCGATTGTGTCCCGGTCGGCTGGAACAGTGTCCGCACGGCTCACCGCTTCGGGCATGCTGAGTTCGATCTCAAGCCGGACGCGTCTCGCTACGAGATCGGGTCGCAGAATATGGTCGGGATGAGGGCCTTGCGACAGAGTCTGGCGATCTTTCGGACGGTCGTTGACGCGTGTGGTGAAGCGGCGATCGGCGAGCGGGTGTTGGGTTTGGCCGAACGGCTCGACGGGCGCCTGCGGGAACTCGGGGCACAAACCGCGGTCGCTGCAGAGCGACGAAACCGCAGCGGGATCGTGACGTTTTCAATCCCCGCTGTCGCGTCGGGGCGGGTGCGTGAAATCGCCACCGAACACCGTGTGGCGGTCAGTTGCCGCGGGATCGGAGTCCGTGCCAGTGTCCACGCGTACAACAACGACGCCGACATCGACCGTTTGATCGAAGCCGTCCAATCATCTCTGGCCTCGTAAGCAAGGTGCGGGAAAAAAGTGTCAGGCACCTTTTACGAGGAACTCGCCCTTCGGGTGCTTCGCACAAAAGGTGCCAGACACTTTTTTCCCGCTCGATCCTAGGCGGCGGCCCTTCCCTCAACCTCACTCTTGTGTCGGATCTCGTCATGTCGCTCAACCTCAAGGCGGTCTACACCGGCTCGTTCGATCCGGTCACGTTGGGACACCTCGACATCATTCGTCGGGCCAGCGGGCTGTTTTCCAAAATCGTCGTCGGTATCGGGATCAACAAAGACAAGCGGCCGTTGTTTGAGCCCGAACAGAGGGTCGAACTCGTCCGCCGAGTCACCGCCGGGATGCCGGGGATCGAAGTCGCCACGTTCAGCGGGTTAGCGGTCGATTTTGTCCGCCAAGTCGACGCCCACATCATGGTCCGAGGGGTCCGGCCGCTGACCGATATCGCCGGCGAGTTCACGATGATGATGGCCAACCGCCAACTCGATCGCGGGATCGAAACGGTGTTCTTGATGGCCGATGAACAATTCGTTCACATCAGCAGTTCGCTGCTCAAGCAGATCGCGGGGATGAGCGATCGCGATGAACACCTGGCCAAATTCGTCCCCTGTGAAATCATCGACGATGTCCGTCGCCAACTCCATCGCGGATGACCGGCTTGCCAACGACCATGTTCCCACGATCCTAGCGTTGGTAGATCGGTAGATAGCCGCGATCGAGTTGCAGCATTGTCAGGTTGCAGGCGGTGATGTAGACCGGATGGATTTGGCCTTCCCAATACCCGTCACTCCGCTGGTCACTGACGATCCGATCGTACAGTTTATCTCGGAACGGCAACCACAAATCGTCCCCTTGGCGATAGACGACCTGGCTGTAGTAGAGATACGTGTAGTGCCAGTGTCCGAACGCCCGAGTCCCGTCACTGATGTCGTGCAAGTTGTCTTTGGCGTACTTGAGCATATCGGGAATATGCTCACTTTCGTCGTCCCCGGCGTTGTACAGCGCCGCCAACGCCGCAGCCGTGATCGCGGGGCGACTGCTGCCTCGTTGCTTGCTGCTGTAACTGATTCCGCCGTCGGGATTCTTGCAGACGTAGATGTATTCCTTGGCCTTTTCGATCACCTCGGACGGTACCGGAATCCCGGCGTTGCGGCATCCCCGCAGGCCTTGCACCTGGGTAATGGTGGTCGAACCTTCGTCGAAGTCGTTCCCTTCCCGGGCCGAAACGTAGCCCCACCCGCCAGCGGCCGTCTGGGCGTTGCCGCTGAATTCGACCGCTTTGGTCAACACATCGACCAACTCCTGCCGACGATCGATGAGACCTTCCTCGCCGAGAACCTGTGACAGGAACAGCATCGCGAAGCCATGGCCGTAGGTGTACCTGGCATCACTTTGGGGGTCGCCGATCAGCCCGTTGTCGCGACTTTTGCTGATCACAAAGTCGGTCGCCCTGGCAACCTGGCGGGCGTATGGGCCTTGGGCCGTCGTCGATCCACTGCCGATCAGAGCGGTACCGGCCAGGGCCGCCATCGCTGTTGGATAAACCTGCGTGTTCCACTGCCCACGTGACGACTGATTCCGCCGGAGCCAATCGAGACCCTTCTCGATCGACTCTTCCCAGCGAGGATTTCGGGCGGCGTGAGCCGACTTCGGGGCGGGTAACTGCGAAACCAATCCGGCCGTGGTCGCCGCAGCGAACCGCAACCAATTCCGTCGCGTCAAGTCAGCGGTCATTAGGATCCTCGGCAGGGGGCATTGAGCGGTCACTGCCATTATACCGCCTCCGCCCAGTGAGGTCACGCTGAATGTCTCACTCAGACGGGGTCAGTCCCATTCCTCGTCATCTTCGTCGTCGTCCGACCAATCGTCGTCCTCGTCATCGTCGACCCATTCACCGTCTTCGAGTTCGTCCTCCTCCTCGTCGATCTCGTCGTCCGCTTCGACATCGACATCGTCTTCCACATCGTCGTCGTCGTCCTCGTCATCTCCTTCGTCGTCACCGACCTCTTCCCATTCGTCATCGTCGTCATCGTCGTCGTCATCCTCGACGTCGTCGTCATCCCAGTCGTCGTCATCCTCGTCATCGTCGACGTCAACATCGTCATCAACATCATCGTCGAAAAACTCGTCGTCATCGTCGTCGATAACGAGGGCACCCGACTGAGCCGTTG
>SKZY01000092.1 GCA_007127095.1 Planctomycetaceae bacterium | reverse complement strand
TGCCGCGAAGTTTTGACAGGAACGGTTGGTATTTGAGATCGAGTTGCAAATAAGTGTCTGGCACCTTTCGTGCGGCGTGTGCGAAGGGCGAACTCCTTGCATAAGTTGTCTGACGCTTATTCCCACATGTTATTTTAGAAACACAAACAGAAAAAGGAATTGAAATGAGTCGAGTTAAAAAGGCAAACGTTTGGCGGCCAGGATTTACGTTGGTGGAGCTGCTTGTCGTGATCGCGATCATCGGGGTCATGGTCGGACTGTTGCTGCCGGCCGTGCAGGCGGCTCGCGAAGCCGCCAGGCGCATGCAATGCAGTAATAATTTGAAACAACTGACGCTCGGCCTGCACAACTATGAAAGTTCCTACAAAACGCTTCCTCCGAGTCGGATAACAACGGGAGAATCTCGTCACAGTTGGTCGGCGTTCATGTTACCTTTCATCGAACAGTCGGCGGTTTACGACATTTACAACTTCGACGTCCGTTGGTGGCGACCGGAAAACTACCCGGCGACACAAGCGATGATTGACGCATATGTCTGCCCATCTAGTCCCAGCTCTCGAATGACGCCCGATGCCGCGGCTCAAGCGAATCACGTAACCGTCCCCGCGGCCGGGTTCGGTCCGTCGGATTATTCGTCGACCAATGAAGTTCGTCGCTCTTTCTTTGAAGCCAATGGTTTACCTTTCCCTCCCGGGATCCTTCGTGGCTCGCCCGGCGCGATGGACCGCAATCGGGCGACTAAATTGGCCGATATCCTCGACGGTTTGTCCAATACGATGATGCTTGCCGAACGATGCGGCCGGCCGGAAATCTATCTCGCTGGCAAGCGGCCGTCAGGAATCGTTGTTGCCGACGGTTGGGGCTGGGCCGACTACGACAGTACATCTGGTAGCGTGAATGGCGCGTCGCAGGACGGATCTTTGGTCAACCGAACCAGTGGCAGTGCTCCCTATGCGACGACGATTCATGGCGGTTGTGCGATCAATTGTACCAACAACAGTGAATATTATTCGTTTCACCCTGGCGGTATCAACATTAGCCTGGCAGATGGGTCGGTCCGCTTCTTGAGTGATTCGATCAATGCGGCGACGCTCGGTGCCGTGATCACACGTGCCGGCGGCGAAATCGTCAACGGTGACTTTTAACCCGGTAATTCTGTAAAATCCGAGTCGCACAGCCGACGCTCATTTCCAAGGTGTGATGGCAATATGGACGCATCAAGTTTTCGACTTATGTTCAGCCGAGGCCTGATGGTCATTGTCGGCCTTGTGGGAGTTCCGCGGTACTGCTGGGCTGTGGAACTCGAGTTAGCCCCGGTCGGCTCGTACGCGACCGGGTTGTTCGGAAGATCGGCTGCGGAGATCGTGGCCCATTGCCCAACGACCCAACGGGTCTTCGTCGTCAACGCGGAGTCGGGTCGGTTAGACGTGCTCAGCCTCTCCGACCAGGGGAAACTAGAGTACTTCGCTGAAGTCGATACGAATGTCGATCTGACGGGTCCGATGCGGGTGGTCAACAGTGTCGCCGTATCTCAAGGACGGATCGCCGTTGCGGTCGAGGCGAATCCGAAAACCGATCCGGGGGATGTCGCCTTTTACGACACACAGACGCTCCGGTTCCTCGGCTCAATCCAGACGGGTGCATTGCCCGATATGGTCACATTCTCCCCGAACGGCAGGTGGGTCTTGGTCGCCAATGAGGGTGAGCCTAACGCGGACTACACTGTCGATCCCGAGGGCACGGTAACGGTAATCGACTTGGCGGACGGGATCGAAGCAGCGGTCGTGCGAACGGCCGAATTTGGTGACTGGAACGCTGGCGGGTCTCGAGCCGACGAATTGCCGCGACTTACCGCCGCCGGCCTACGGATTTCTGGTCGCGTGACACTGAGTTTGGAGCCCTATGCCAGTCGACCGTCGACTTTTGCGGAAGATGTAGAACCCGAGTGGATTGAGGTCAGTCAGGACAACTCCACCGCGTTTGTCTGCCTGCAGGAAAACAACGCCATCGCAGAAATCGACGTTCCTACCGCCAGGGTAAAGCGGCTGATCCCGCTGGGATTCAAAGATCATGGTCGAGCGGGGAATGAAATCGATGTCAGTGACCGCGATGGTGCCATTCGCATCGAGTCGTGGTCGGGACTTTATGGCGTCTTTCAGCCCGACACGATTCGGCTCTATTCGGCTGGTGGGCGATCCTACTTGGTAACTGCCAATGAAGGCGATTCACGCATTCGTCCCGAGACGGATGACGAGATCGACGGACTCGCCGAAGGCTCCGTATATTCCGACGAGGCGTCGCTGGAACGTTGGCCACTGGCGGGAGCTCTGTTTGAGAGCGTGTCGGGAGAGGGTGATTTGGGCCGTTTGCGTTTGATTCGTGATTTGGTCGATTCGCATCTGGATGAGCAGGGGCGTCCGACCAGGTTGTTCGCCTTTGGTGGTCGATCTTTTTCCATTTTTGATGTGGAAACGGGCGAGCTCGTATTCGACAGTGGCAGTGACTTCGAGCGAATCACGGCTGAGCGGTTTCCCGCGAACTTTAACGCCAGCAATGACTCCGTCGCGTTCGATAAACGCAGTCGCAGCAAGGGGCCAGAGCCCGAAGGGATTGCGATCGGTGAGATCGATGGTCGGACCTATGCATTTATCGGACTCGAACGGATCGGCGGAATCATGGTCTACGACATCAGCGACCCGTATCAAGCTCGGTTCGTCTCCTATGTCAATAACCGAGATTTTTCGGTTGCTCCGCAGCGAGCAGATGGCTCTGCGAATCCGGACGCCGGCGATAGCGGGATCGAGGGATTGATTTTCATCCCCCAAGAGCACTCCCCGTGCAGGAAACCGTTGTTGGTGGTTGGCAATGAGACCAGCGGCACGACGACGGTTTGGAAGATCGCCACCAACGGGGTAACCGCAAAGTAGTCCGTCCTGCGAAGGAGGGAAAACATCCGTCGGGGCGATTGCGCCCCGGTTGTCCGGTCGTAGATTACACCTTGCTTGGCAGCGCCAGCGTGACCAATATCGAACCGTCTTCCAAGCTCTCCAACGCATGCGGTTGACCTGCGGTCAGGTAGAGCAAGTCACCGGCAACAAGCTCCTGCCGTTTGCCAGCGACGATAAAAGCGATCCGACCCTCGAGACATTGCACCGTGATCTCGCCGGGAGCCTGATGCTCGGCAATGACCTTGCCGGCTGGCATCGCAAGTCGCAGCACTTCGAGTTGCTCCGATTTGAACAGCGTCGAAGTCTTGTGATCGATTCCATCCGCTCCCCACGGGCGGACGTCGATCAGGTCTCCTGGCGAAGCGTGGGTAATGGCCATTTCATCGATCCGTTCAAGGGGCAGCCGTCAGGCGAACGCGAGATTATTCTACACCCAAGTGTAGACAATTAGGCGGGTGAGGACAAGGTTTCCCGCAGCGACACGGTATTCGCCGACGTCGCTGCGGCGTCTCGAGTCACGGGGACACTCGCGTCATCGGCCGCGTCAAAGCGGCGACCAACGGGGGTAGTGATCAGGCGGGGGTCCACTTGGAGAAGAATGACCGGACCGCATGGCCGAACTCGGAATCGGAGCGGTGTCGCTGGCATTGTTCGTCGAATTGATCGATGTGGGTCAGTAGTCGAACCAAATACCGCCACCGATCAGGCGTTCACTGCGATCGAAGAAGGAATACTGAAGTGAAGGTCCTCGATAGTACTGCATCCCGATTCGCAGGCGTTCGCCCGATCGATCGCCGAACCAATTCCAACCGGCGATAAAATTAAAACCGCCACGAAAGTCAAAATCTTGTCGCAAATAGGTATTGGCGCCTAAGTATGGCGATCCGTTGAGGCCACGTTTTTTGACAGGAATGTATTGAGCACCGAACTGAAACTCCCAAGGCTTGGCACCACCTTGGGCACCGAGTGCATTGGCGACTTCGCCATAGACTTGGGAGTCATCGTTCATATCGAAAATCAGCCCGATGATCGCGGCATCACGAACATAATTGATGCGTTCGAAATCGAGATTAGCCAACAGGAACTCGTCGCCGAGGTGAGAGCTGACATGGTAGTAGCCCCATTTTACCGCCAACCGGTCCTCTCGCCAGGTATTCAGTAACCCGAATCGAAAATCGGCACCCTCGAGCATTGTGCTCGGTTCCGATGGGATTAATCTGGCGAAGACGGCTCCTTCGAGGTCGAGCTGAAAACCCTGCGGTTTTATCGCGCCAAAGGTTCCGTACCGCATCAATCCGACGCGGCCGCCGAGCGCAGTTTCCCAGATAGTTCGCTGACGCTTCACATCGTAGAGCGCACTCCACATCATCCTTGGCTCTTTCTCACCTGCCAGATAGGATCGGTATAGTAAACCGGTGGGCAGGATTTGAAAGTGATATAGCGAGTTTTCCCTGCCACCATTGTTCTCGCCGACTCCGCCGCTCGATTCCGCAATATCATCTAAATCGAGCCAGCTTTCGAGATCGATTGCCGATTGATCGAAGGGGTTACCGCTGCCTAACAACTGGTGATCCATTGACCATGAATCAATCAGTTCCTGGAAGTTCTCGATATTATTCGACCGCGTCTCGGCTTCACAGTAGCCTTTTTTGATCGGCGCAAGGAGCAAAACGGCCAACCAACAGTAGCGTGTACACTCGCCGATCGTAAGTCGCTTCGGCGACTGCCATCGGCGCTGCGGTTGGGTCGCAACGATTCGCTCCGATCTGCCGGGGATTAGCGGAGCGCTAGCAAGGCTGGTCGTGTCCCGATTCGCGGGCGGACTGGCATCCGTCGCGATTCGCGTTTGAATTTTCATCGACCAATGCACGGTTCCGCTCACCTTTCCGGCTTCAGATTCGCCAACTCACTCGTTTCAGTTGGACCGCCGTGACTACTCGAAGGGTTACCCGAGCGTCAACAACGGATTTCGCGGTTTCGACGGGGGCTGGTTGGCAGGGACCACGGAGGGGGGGGCTTGCTTGAGGCGATGAAGGCCGCAATCAGCTGGGAGTTTTCGGTCGAGTTTGCGGGATTTTCCGGATCGGTGAAATGTAGGGCATGCGAATCACCTGACTTTTTAGACAACCCGATACAACCGAACCAACATGCAGTGGGGATTTGCTTTTGGAACGCTTGGGTACCGTCTCGCGAGTCGCAATTTGATGAGCAAGCACAAACGATCGAGCGATTTTGGACGGTTGCGGCAATGGCAGGTGCTGAGCAGCCTAATGGCGGCAGGTATTGTGTCTGGCTGTGCCAACAACAGCGCGACATGGCACGACCCACCTTTGGTGGGGAGTTCGTTTGCCTGCATCAAGGCAGTCGATTCGGTGTCGCCGGCTACGTCTTTGACGGCCGATTCAGAAGTCGTGGCAGCGGATTACGTAGTCGACCAGGATCGGTCATTCGGTAGCGGGGTTTCGACTGAGGCAAGGGATTCGGAATTTTTCGTTCAACAGGCCGAGCCGATCAGACCGACGTGTCCGCCACCGCTCGTGGTCGTTCAGTCGGACGAAGCGCCTTTGCCGCGGGCGTACAATGCCACGGAGGATACCCCTGTCTTGGAGGCGGAATCGCTGGCGATTCCGCCAACCGACCGACAATCGCCCGAGAACCTCGCACTGCTGCACTTGGATCAAGCGATCGGTATGGTGTTGCAAAATGACCCGGTACTACGAGCCGGTTTTGAGGAGATCGCCCAGGCAAGGGCGGAGTTTGTCACCTCTTCGCTGCGGCCGAATCCCGAGTTGGAAGTGATTCAATCACTGTTGCCACTCGATCGCCGATTCGTGGCTGATGTCAACGAAGGGGGGCCACCTCAGTTGGATGTACTGCTTGCCTATCCGGTCGACTGGTTTCTATTCGGCAAACGTGTCGCTGCGATGCGTAGTGCTTCTGCGGAAGTCCGCGTTTCGCGTGCCCAATACGCCGACCTGGTACGAGAGCGAGTTTTGGAAGCATCGCTGGCTTACTATGATGTCATGGAAGCTCAAGCTTTGGTCGACCTGGCCCGGCAGGACTCTGACAACCTTTTGTTGGTGGAAGAGGTGACTTCGATCGCGGTAGAAAACGGTGCGGTACCGCAGGTGGAGCTAAGTCGGATCCGACTCGATCGACTCAATAGCCAGCAGGCTCTTCGTGAGGCGGTGCGTGATTTGCGAACGGCCAAAGCCGATTTGCTGGCGGCGATCGGTGGCGAGCCGCCATCCTCTTTCGATCCGGAGAGTGATTTTCGGGTGAATGATCAGTTGACCGTTCCGCTTGCGGAGGGTGTCGCAGAGCAGTTGCAATCGGAAGTCGAGCGGGTGGTTGCCACGGCCGTCGCCAACCGTCCCGACATTCAGGCATTGCAACTGCGGGTCACTCGTGGGCGGGCCGAAGTGGAGTCCCAACGGCGGGAAGCTTATCCGGAGGTCGTCCCGATGTTCGGTTATACCCGCCAGTTTCAGCAGCGGGCGATCGGCTTTCCCGACGCGAATTCTTGGGGTCTCGGGGTTGCGATGACGCTGCCAGTGAGCGATCGAAATCAGGGAAATCGTTTGCTCGCTGCCGCTCAGTGGCGCCAAGGCGATCGGGAACTTCAGGCGGGGTTGGTTCAGTTGCGTGCCGAGGTAGTTCGCGTGGTGGCCGAGTTAGAGACGGCGCGCGTCAATGCGTCTGCGATCGCTGAGGATCAACTACAATTGGCGGAGCAGGTTCGCGACGCAATCCGTCAAGCGTACGAAGCCGGCGGGCGTCCCTTAATCGATGTACTCGATTCGCAGCGAAATTTTCGCGAGACCTATGGGAACTACATTTCTAGTCGTGCTGACTACTTGCGTGCCGTCCAGCGACTCAACGCGGTCGTCGGCACCCAAATGCTAGGGGCTCCTGGACCGTAAATGGTATACCCGCGAGTTGTTTCGTAGGAGGTGGGTTCTAAATGATCAATAGCGAGGTACCCTGGTCGGCCTTGGTCATCGACGACGATCCAGGGATCCGTCAATCGTTGCGATTGTGCTTGGAGGCAGTCGGTGCCCGCGTTCATCATGCCGGCACATTCTTGGGAGGTCTTGATCTACTGGACCGCTGTCAGGTCGACGTCGTCTTTCTTGACCTTTGGTTGGGGCGTGATTCCGGGCTTACGATGTTGCCGGAAATCCTTCGACGCCAGAGTGGCGCAGGGGTGATCGTTGTAACGGCATTCGCGTCGTATGAAACAGCGGTGGAGGCGATGCGACTCGGGGCGGCGGACTATTTGCCTAAACCGTTCACGCCGGATCAGGTCCGTTCTGCGTCAGCGCGTGTTCTTCAGACGGGGCTGATGCGACGTCGCCTGTCTGAACTGAGTGAACAGGTAAAGGAGACCGAAGCTGAACTCAGCTATGCCACGCGCAGTCGAGTCTATGACTCCTTCTTGCAAACCGCGAAGCGAGGTGCTGCGTCGGATGCCGTGATCCTTCTGCGTGGCGAAAGTGGTACGGGTAAAACGATGCTTGCCCGTTGGATTCGCGCGCACAGCAACCGCCCTCAAGGACCATTCATGACGGTCCATTGTCCGCTGCTGGCGGGCGAATTGATGTCCAGCAGCCTGTTCGGCCATCGAAAAGGGGCGTTCACTGGAGCCGTGGCCGATTCCGTTGGGAAGGTGGAAAAGGCTGAAGGCGGCACGCTGTTTCTCGATGAAGTCGCGGATTTATCGGCCGATGCGCAATCCCGTCTACTGAGGTTCCTGAACGATAGAACCTATGAGCGGGTGGGGGAAGCCCGTGAACGGGTTGCCGACGTGCGGTTGATCGCCGCAACCAATCGCGCGATCGATAAGGAGGTAGCGAGCGGGCGATTCCGCGAAGACCTCTGGTTTCGACTGAACGTGATTACCCTGATGGTTCCTGCGCTGCGGGATCGCAGGGAGGACGTTGAGTCGATGGCAAAGCATTATCTGGCGGTATTCTGTCGCCGTCAGCAACGGCCCATGTTGACGTTTTCGAGCGCAGCGTTAGCGGCGATTCAATCACATCAGTGGCCGGGGAACCTCCGCGAGTTGAGCAATGCCGTCGAGCGTGCGGTGATCCTCAGCCCTACCACCGTGATCGAGCCGACCGATTTGGGACTACCGTCGATCGAGCAACCGGCATTTCATTCAGGCGGTACAGCGGCCAGCGGTCAGGCAGTGACCGAGAGAGTGGCACTGGGAGCACCGGTTACGTTGGAAGCGATCGAGCGTGAGCACATTGCCCGCGTGATCGCCGTTTCGCAGTCGTTTGACAATGCGGCCAAGACGCTCGGTATCGATGTCACCACGCTACAACGTAAACGGAAACGGTATGGTCTGGCATGAGGAAGCTGTCACTAAGCAGTATTCGCGCCCGCGTGCTGGTGGCCTGTTTTCTGCTGGTAGCGATCGCGATCAGCAGCGGCTTATGGAGCGCCGGGAGCTTCTGGCGATTAGCCGGTGCGATCGGGCAGACGGTTCGCGAGCGACAGCAGACCATCGATCTGGCCACCACGCTGGCGCATGCACTGGAGCGTGAGGACGATGCATTACTCTTGTTTTTGGGCGGCCAGACGAGCGATGGCCAACGCGAATTGACGCTCCAGCGCCAGCGTGTCGACCGCATCTTGCGGCAATTGGTAGCAAGTTCAAGTGGGCCCGAAGAAGAAACCGCTGAGACAACGAAATCGGGGAGTGGTGAGGAAGCCGATACTGATGCTGAGAGCGGCGGAACCCGCGTGGAGAAACTCCAGTCAACGATCGAGACTTATCGGGATGCTGGCGATTTGATTCGTGACGCGTTTGGCGACGCCGCAACGCTGGAGCACTACCACCTCAACGTCAACCCGCTCCTGCGGCACGCGGTGGCGTTATGTGAACAAATACGTGAGGAAAACTTCGAGGCGATGCGGTTGGCAGCGGTGTACGCCCGTGATGAGGCTGGCGCAGCGGCTCGTTGGGTAATCGCCATCTCGGTATTGTCACTTTTGTTGGCGGTGGCGGTGGCCGCCTGGTTGGCCCGATCGATATTGCGTCCGATTGAGCAGATGACACGATCGACCGACGCCATTCGTCGCGGGGATTTCGACACCCGGATCGGAACGGTTGGTGGCGACGAACTCGGCCGACTCGCCAGCGCGTTCAATCTGATGGTCGGCTCGTTGGCCGAGTATCGTCGATCGAGCTTGGGGGAATTGCTTGCTAGTAAACTGACATTACGAGCAACGCTCGATGCGTTACCCGACGCCGTTCTACTGTTCGGTCCGAAGGGTGTCGTGGTGGACCAGAACCCGCCGGGGAGCGATTTGTTGCAAGTCTTGATCGCGCCGTCTCCGCCGACCCTCGATAACTTGAAGCTGCCGACCGAACTCGCGGAGACGATCCGTGCTGCTTTGCAGGGCAAGGTATCGCAACCGACACGATTGGACTTGCGTCAAACGTTGCGTATCAGTTCGGGCGGTACCTCGCGTCGTCTCCTGATGACCGCGGTACCGGTGCGAGCCTCTGATGTGGATCATGGTCATCGCCAAGACGGGTTCGGCGCCGTGGTGGTGTTCGATGACGTGACCGAGTTCGCCAAGCTTGATGAATTACGGAGTGAGTTGATCGGTGTGGCGTCGCATGAGTTGAAATCGCCGCTGACGACACTTCAGATGAACCTGCTGATGCTTAGCGAAACCGGCCATTTGCTCACTCAGCAGCAACGTGATCTGCTATCCGCCGCCAACAGCGGAGCGACGGAATTGGCCGCGACCATCGACGAGTTGCTCGATGTGACACGGGTCGAGGCCGATCAGTTGCATCTCGATTTGCATCTGTGCGACCTTTGCGGGATCGCGACGAGTGTCGCCGACGAATTGCAGGGACGGTTTGCGGATGCCGGGGTGCAGTTGGAGTTGCACCTGGAAACGGATATCGTCTGCGTCTTCGGTGACTTCAAACGGCTGTCGCGAGTGCTGGTCAACCTACTGGAAAATGCACTGAAGTATTCGCCCAGCGGAGGACGAGTGGCGATCGAGGTTACGAACCCGCTGCTGCCGAGCGGGGAACGGGCGGCCAGGTTGTCGGTAACCGATCAGGGGCCCGGGGTTCCGTCAGAATTCCGCGAACGCATCTTTGAGAAGTTTGTTCGCGTCGAGCACAGCGACCCATTTTCTGACACAGCAAACCAGAGCACGCCGCGAGGGACCGGTATCGGTTTGTATCTGTGCCGAGAAATCACGCTTGCCCATCGCGGACAGATCGTCTGCGAACCTGCAGTCGAAGCGACAGGAACTCGTATCGTCGTGACGCTACCGTCACGGCAAAATACCGCTGTGTGAGGTGGGGGCATGGGCATTTTACCCAGCCGGCGGGCCGTTGCAGACGGGACCGCTGGGCGTGGGTACTGATTACCCTCTTTGCGATCTGGTCGCGTACCAATCCATATTCCGGCTTTTGATATGTCCTGACGAACACGGCTGGTGCATCAAAAAACGGTAAAAAGCCGGCTGTTGGGGCGAGCCCCACCGCGAATCCGCGGTCGGCTACGGCGGCGGCGAGTGCCGGCTGGTACGGAATGTGTAGGGGAGGTCGCCAGAGCGATCGCATTGGTAGCGATCGCGGTGCCTGAGAAACGACGATGCGGCGATGCATGATGTGCCAGCGACGTTACCCGAGCGACTTGACGGACCTTCAGTGGTCGGCGATCGAGCCTTTGATCCCACCGGCATCGACCGGTGGGCGACGGCGCCACGTGGATATGCGCGAAGTGATCAATGCGATCCGCTACCTGCAAGCGACAAACTGCGGTTGGCGTGGACTTCCAAACTCGTTTCCGCATCGTTCGACGGTATGGCATTATTACTCGACATGGCGCAAGCACGATCTGTGGTCGGTTTTTTCCCGAGCGGCGGAGCATTTAGAAAGCTCTTTGAAGACTGCCAACGCGAATCGGGCGAAAGAGCGTTGACGGTGTACTGTCCGCGAATGAACTTGATCGACATCCAAGAAGGTGAATCGCTCCATGATGCCTCCAACCAACTCACAGAAACGCTCCACAGAACCGTCCCTTTCGGAGACGGGACCGGACGTCGATGGCGGCGATCAGCCTGCTACCGGGATTCATGGTTCGGTAACGCCACCCCGCGGGCGGGACGAGTCAGCACCGGCTGTAGGGTCGCGGCTAGTATTCCTGTTACAGTTTTTCGGTTCGGTGGCAGTCGTCGGCGCGGCACTCATCTTTTTGATCTTCTTTCACGGAGAGGACAAGGAGCCGACGGATCTCGGCGCGGCTGGCCCGACGGCACTTCCAAGGGCTGTCGAACTGGCGGGACCGAATCTGATTCGCGTGGTTCCGTCGAGTTCATTGGGCCAGAAATTGGTGTCCGGTGTCGTACGGCTAGACCGCCTCACGACTGCTCAGCTACGGGTGACGGGGGCGGTCGCAGCGAGTCTGAGGCCCATCGGACCGGATAGCACCGACCAATGGCAGTTCAATGACCCGGAGGCATTGGCGGCATTCTACGAGTGGCGACGCGCGATGGTTGACGTGCAGTTCGCAGAGGAACAGACCCGGCGGATGTCGAGGCTGAACGAGATAAGGCAGGACAGCCAGCGACGGATCGTCGAACGCTTGCGGCGATTGGTCGATGCGGGTACCGATACCGAGGCCGACCTGCAGTTGGCCGAAGCGGAACTCCTGCAGACAGACATCGAGGGACGCCAAGCGATTCACGAGGCCGAATCCGATCTGCGGCGAGCGAGACAAGAGGTAGCCGTTTCGTCGAGACATCTGCAACTGATGGGCTTGGATGTCGATCTACTCGAGCAAGCCTCATCGGATGTTGACGTGATCGTCGCAGATGTTCCCGAGGACTATTTATCGCGAGTTGCTCTTGGCCAGCAGTGTGAAGCCAGATTTCATGGATTTCCTGAAGAGGTATTTCCCGGGGTCGTGCAGCGGATTTCCCCCACACTGTCACTCGAACGTCGTGCGCTGCGGGTCTTGTTTTTTGTGGATGACCCCGATGATAAATTGCGTCCCGGCATGTTCGCCAATATCGGACTGGGGACCGAACCGCGAGATGCGACGATGGTGCCCGCGGCGGCGGTTATCCACGTCGGCAAGCATGATTTTGTCTTTGCTCGTGTTGCCGAGGAGAGTGAGCGAGACGCTCAACTCTGGCGACTCGTTTCCGTGGAAGTCGGTGATACTCGAAGTGACATGTTGGAGGTTCTCGCGGGTATCGAGCCGGGAACGGAGATCATCGCGACCGGTGCCATCCTGCTCAAGCCTTTGGCGGCATCGATCGTTCGAGAGGCGACGGGGGGAGATCGATGATCGCTTCGCTGATCGAAACGTCGTTACGACTCCGCTGGGTCGTCCTGGCGATGTTGGCTGCGGTCACGATCGCTGGCGTCTGGTCATTCCGTCAACAACCGGTCGATGCTTATCCGGACATTTCCGAGCAGATGGTCCAGGTGTTGGCTGTCTTTCCCGGCCGAGCGCCCGAGGAGGTGGAGCGACAGGTCACCATTCCGCTTGAAAATGCAATGCTGGGCGTTCCCAAGGTGCAGGTGGTTCGCTCGCGAACGATCTTCGGCTTATCCGTGGTACAGATGGTGTTCGACGAATCGGCCGAAGGCTATTGGGCACGCCAGCGTGTGCAAGAACGTCTGGACATGGCCGAACTTCCTGAGGCTGTGGAAGTCGAGATGGGGCCGTATGCGACGGCCTACGGAGAGGTATATCGATACGAGTTGCAATCCGATGGGCGGTTATCGCCCATGGAACTGAGGACGCTGAACGATTGGGTGGTAATCCGGCGGCTGATGCGAGTCGCTGGCGTAGCGGAAGTATCCAACCTCGGAGGTCAAGAACGGCAGTTCACCGTGCGTTTCGATCCGTCTCAACTGCGACGGTACGATCTCACACTGAGCGACATCGAGGATGCGATCACGCTGAACAACGCTTCCGGCGGTGGCAGTCTTGTAAATCGTGGCGACATGTCGATGGTCATTCGTGGCCGTGGGTTGATCGAAACGCTGGAAGACCTTCAGTTGACGTTCATTAAGACGGTCAACGGCTCACCGATCTACCTAGGCGATTTGGCTGACGTCCGCGAGGACTATTGGCAGCAGAACGGAATTTTTGGCAAGGACGAGCGGGGTCACGGAGTGTCGGGAATCGTCTTGTTGCGGCGAGGCGAGAATCCGTCGGAGGTGCTCGATCGCATCCAAGAGGCGGCTGCAGAATTGAATGACACCGGCTTGCCCGATGGTGTACGCATCGTTCCTTACTACGACCGATCGTATCTCGTTGACGCCACTCTCGGCACGGTCACGCACAGCGTTTCGATGGGCATCACTCTGGTCGTTCTGGTGCTGATCCTGTTCATGGGGCGACCTGCGATGGCCTTGTTGGTGGCCGCGACGATCCCATTTTCGGTGCTGTTCTCGCTAGTCATGATGTATTTGGTGGACATCCCGATCGGCTTGCTATCGATCGGGGCGATCGACTTTGGCATCATGGTCGATGGCGCGGTGATCATGGGTGAGAGTATCGCGCGGCGACTGGGGGCCTCAAAAACCCGCGACCCACGCGAGGTTTGGCAAATCGTCCGTTCGACCGCGCTGGACATGCACTGGCCGGTGTTCGTATCGATCGCCTCGATCATGGTAGCGTTCTTGCCGCTGCTGTCGCTGACACGGATCGAAGGCTTATTGTTCCGACCGATGGCGGTGACCTTACTGTTCGCGCTCACGGGCGCGCTGCTGTTTTCGCTGTTTGTCGTTCCCGTTCTGGCCACCTTTCTGTTTCGCCGCGGGTATACCGAATGGGTCAATCCGGTACTCGGCTGGATCTACCCGATTTATGGACGCCTATTGCGGATGATGCTGGCAGCAAGATGGCTGGTGCTGACGACGTCGTTGACCTTATTGGCCTTGGTAAGTACGGTGATTTTGCCGAGACTAGGTGTTGAGTTTCTGCCCTATTTGGATGAGGGGGTGATCTGGGTGCGGGCGAACTTTCCCGACGGGACCCGACTGCAAACGACCGATGCTCACGCCCGACGTTTACGAGAAATCGCCTTGGAGTATCCGGAGATCGATTTCGCGGTCACTCAGGTAGGCCGTAACGATGATGGGACCGATCCGTTTCCGCCTAGCCGTATCGAGATGATGATCGGTCCCAAGCCACAGGCTCAGTGGAAAAACTTTCACAGCAAGCATGAATTGGTGGAATCACTCGGGCTACGGTTCCGCGACGAGTTTCCCACCACGCGGTTCAATTTCACTCAACCGATCATCGATAGTGTGACTGAAGATGCTAACGGAACATCGGCGAATTTGGCTGTTGAACTTTCGGGTGATGATTTTGAGGAACTTCTGGAGATTGCCAACCAAACCATTGATCTGCTCCGCTCGATCCGCGGTCACCAGGATGTCAGCATCGAGCAGGAGGGTCCACAGCCTCAGTTATTGATTCAGCCTGACCGTGAGCTTTGCGCGCGTTTCAATGTCCGCATCCAAGACGTGATGCAGTTGATCAATATGGCGATCGGTGGCGAACCGGTAGGGCGGGTCGCTGAGGGCGACCGCGCTTTTGCTATCGTGGCGCGTCTGGAGCCCGAATCGCGACGCTCGCCGATGACGATCGGAGCACTGTCGCTCTACACCGAGGATGGTGTACCGGTTCCGTTATCACAGGTCGCCACGATCCGAATTATCGACGGTCAAACCGTCATCGCCCGGCAAGATGGGCGACGCCGGGTGACGGTTCGGTGTGACATCGTCGGACGGGACCAAGGCGGTTTCGTTGCCGAGGCGCAGGACCTCTTTGCCGCGCAAATTCCGTTGCCGGCAGGCTACAGCGTTCAGTGGTTAGGGATGTTCGAAAACCTTGATCGGGCGTACCGGCATTTTATGCTGTTGATACCGCTGACCGTCGGCATCATCTTTGTGGCGATGATCGCGGCATTCGGTTCGCTCCGTGCGGCTTGCGTACTGATGATGCCGGTTCCTTTTGCTGTCGCGAGCGGAGCGGTTGCCTTGTACGTGCGGGGAATGCATTTGAACGTTTCGACAGGAGTCGGATTTGCGACCCTGTTCGGAATCGCCATGACCGACGCCGTACTGATGTTTAAAGGAGTGACCAGCTATCGTCTTGCTGGCATGCCACTGGATGATGCGATCGTCCGCGGCCGAATCGATCGGCTGCGCCCCGGCTTAATGACGACGCTCAGTTCGATTTTTGGCCTATTGCCGGCTTCACTTGCGACCGGTCTCGGGTCGGATGTTCAACGACCGCTGGCAACCGTGATCGTTTGGGGCTTGGCCGGATCGACACTTTTTACCCTTTTCGTGACACCTGTCATTTATCGAATCATCGTGCCACCGCTGAAAGGGCCTGCGGATCATGATTCGAATTCCGGTCCCTGCTCATGAACGATTCGCCCCCCAGTTTCGTCCGCTCCCTGCGGACGGCCGTCGATCAGTTCTCCCAGCGAATGGGTCGGGACCAACGGGGGCAGTGATCAGGCGGGGGTCCACTTGGAAAAGAATGACCGGACCGCATGGCCGAACTCGGAATCGGAGCGGTGTCGCTGGCATTGTTCGTCGAATTGATCGATGTGGGTCAGTAGGCTGAGTCGCGCGGTGGGCGTTTGCAACGATACCGGTTGGCCGACGTGCTGGGCGACGACCTGTTCGACCTGGCTGGCGGTCAACTGGTCGGGTGGCAGTGTCGTTCGCTGCAACCCCGCTTTGGCGTACGAGCCGGGCAAGTAGATCGCTCCGGTGTAGAAGTCAACCGCGAACGCGATCACCCCCGGCACGAAAAAGAAGACCAGTCCCAAGCCGTTCAGCGCAGCGACTTTCCAGTCGATCTGACCGCTATGACGTTGGCCCCGACGTTCGCCGTGCAACAGCGTGCCGCAACCGGTCAAGCTACCGATTGATCCGCCAAGGGCCGCTTGAGCCACCAGGTAATGGAGAAGTTGGCGACGTCGCATCGATGATTTCCGTCCCTGTTGGAGTTCGCCACCCACCTGGTGAGCGACCTGCAAGATCCGGCTGTACCGGCTGAACGGTTTTTATCGGTCGGCAGCATCAACGGTCGTGAGGCTGGCGGAGAAAAAGTTTCCGCAGGATTTCGATCAGGAGTGGCTGCGATCGTTGGTCTGCAGGAACCGATTGAGCGGACGTGAAAAGAACCCGGCGCCGCTTGACGCGGCGCCGGGTTCTCGAGATAGGTGGGCACTCATGTTCGTGAGAGCCCTTCATGTGGACAGTTCGATTCCGCTTATGCGGGCTGGCTGATGTTAGCCGTACGGACGGTCGAAATGATGGCGCTAGCGACCATGTAGGGGTCAGCGTTACTGGCTGGCCGGCGATCTTCGAGCCAACCCTTCCAGCCCTTCTCGACGGTCGCGATCGGAATCCGGATCGAGGCTCCGCGATCCGAAATGCCGTAGCTGAACTTGTCGATCGATTGCGTTTCGTGCAAGCCGGTCAAACGTTGGCTGTTGTCGGCGCCGTAGACGTCGATGTGCTGTTGGATCCGCGGTTGGAAGGCGTCACAGATATCGTGATAGACGTCCTTGCTACCGCAGGTCCGCAACAGCGTGTTGCTGAAGTTGGCGTGCATACCGCTGCCGTTCCAATCGCCCTGAACCGGCTTGCAGTGCCAGTTGATGGCGACGTCGTATTTTTCGCCAGTCCGCTCGAGCAGGTAGCGGGCGACCCAAACCTGGTCACCGGCCAGCTTGGCGCCTTTGGCGAAGACCTGGAACTCCCATTGGCCCTTCATCACCTCGGCGTTGATACCTTCGACGTTCAGGCCTGCTTGCAGGCAGAGTTCGAGGTGTTCTTCGATGATCTGGCGCCCGACCGCCTTGCCGGTGCCGACGCTGCAGTAATAGGGGCCTTGGGGCGCGGGAAAGCCTGAGACCGGGAAACCGAGCGGCTTGTTCGATTCGGGATCCCAGAGGGTATATTCCTGCTCGAAGCCGAACCAGAAATCCTCGTCGTCGTCATCGATCGTGGCCCGTCCGTTGGTCCGGTGCGGCGTGCTGTCGGAGTTAAGCACTTCGCACATCACCAGAAAGCCGTTGCCACCGAGACGATCGGGGTCAGGGCAGATGAAGACGGGCTTGAGCAACAGGTCGGAACTGCCACCGCTCGCCTGTTGGGTGCTCGATCCGTCGAACGACCAGACTTCGGCGTCTTCGAGTTTGCCGCTGAAATCGGCAACGATCTTGGTCTTGCTGCGGAGCGTCTGCGTGGGCTGATAGCCGTCGAGCCAAATGTACTCTAACTTGCACTTGGTCATAAAACCGGTTCCTCAAATGGATCCCAAAGGAGTAATGTAGGACGCCCGCCTTGATGACGGAGACCCGTCACCATTTGGGCATGCCATCCCAAACGTCTTCTACCTACCACCGCAGAAGCATTCCGGCGTGGATACCGTCACACTCGCGAGATGGCGGGAAGACATTCAAATCCCCCGACACCTACGCTGAAGTAGACAATAACCAATTTCCGCCGCCACGAAAGTCTCCCGGCGACGATATTTTCCGTGATCAGCAAGCCGAGCGACGCTGTGCCCCGCGTTATCGTTACGGCAAATCGCGGCTGTTCGGGCAGCAAGGGGGCAGGAACTAACCGCGACCGCAAACTCGGGACGGATCATTTCCCGTCGGCAGGATTTTGAGCGGCAGCGACCGGATCCGCGATCGGGGTCGGGCCGGAAGTGAGGAATCGGGGCTCAGCAGCGAGCGAGTCGAAAATCGCCGAATCGTCAAAACGATTCGCTTCGGTCGCCAGGTTTCCGAGCATTTCGGTCAGCCCGGTTTCGATCTCGACCAGCAGCGGGTCGCGGCGGCCGCGGGGCGGGCGATCGGGTGAGACTTCGATCGCTTCGCCGAACTCGATCACGGCTTTCAGCGGCGATGGGTTGTCGGGTTTGCCGAGGAGCCCCTCCTGCAGACGTTCCAGCGTTTCGAGGATCTGCGTATCGGTTGTCGGTGTTTGGAACAGGTACTGATCGGGATAGGAATGGAGCCGCTGCGACAATTCGACCGCATCGATCAGGTGATAGAATTGCCGCTTAGAATCCGGGTTTTGGCAGTCGAGCAGACGGGGCAGGAGCGTCGAGCGGAGCCGTCTGACACGTCCGAGCGTGCCGAGCCCTTCGTCGCGGGCGAGGCCGAGTTCGGCTTCGGCGGTATCGAGCAGGTGACGGACCAGCGAGTCGCGACGCGGCAAGATCGGTTGCTCCGTCGTTTTCCCGAAATAGCGAATCTCGTGGATCGAGAGCATGGCTTCGGCGAGTCGGCGGATTCTCGCCAACAGCGGCCGGTCGGACATCGGCCGCCACCCGAGGCGCCGCTCGATCCGCGATGCGGCGAGATCGCCCCAGCGATTGATATCACCCAAAAAAAGGTATTTGATCGCTACCGGGTGAACGACGACTCGCCCCGAGCGAGCCTTGGCACGTCGCTTCGCGGCGGTCCGAGCGATGAATGTGACGCCGTCGAGCAACGGTTGTAACACGTCGTTCGTGCGGTTGGTTGTGCCTTCGGGGAAGAGGATCAGCGGTCTGACGGCATCGGTCAGGATCTCGATTGCAGTCTCCAGGCTCTGGCGATCGGGGCCTTCACGGAAGAGGCTGAAACCGCCCATTTTCTGGATCGCGAAGGATTGAAACCGGCTGTCCGCGAAAAGGTGCCAGCTGGCCATCGCGAACACATGGGTACGAGCGATTCTGGCTGGCCGGCCGAGGACGAGCGGGTCGGCATAACGACAATGGTTGGGGGTCAACAGAATTGCGTCGCCGTCGGCCAATGACTTCTGGAACCGTTCCAAATGCCGACACTCAAAGTCGACCACGCCATCGTGTTTCGCCAAATAATAGTCGACGATACGAAGCCGCTGAATCAGCATCGGCCAGAGGTTTCCGCGGTGCGGCGGAACGAACCGATAGGGCTTTTCGACGATAACGGTCACGACGTGACCAACGCGAGTACGTAGCCGATCGCGATTGCCAATAAGAATAGGATCACCGCGATCACCAACAGCCAACGGTTGAGTTGTGCTTTCGGTTCGGCTGTGGCTTGGCCGCGTGGGGCGGCCGACGCGCCGGTTGCCCGACCGCGTCGATCGGCTTCCGGCGCGGTGGTACGACGGAACTTTCCGCTGCGGGCCGCTGCGTCACCGCTGGTCCTCGATTGGACCAGGATTTCAGAACCGATTTCAGAACCGTCGCCGACGAGCCGGGCGCCATCGCGTCGTTTACCCGAGAGTGCCGAGCCGGTCGCCTGGGCGTCGGCGGATTTTCCGGGGGCCGCTTTGCGAGCCGCGGAGGCAGCGGCCGACCGCGGGTCACGATAGCCCGACTCCACTTCCAAATCGAGGAAGCTATCCCCGAACATATCACTCGTACCACTCAGGCCCGTATTGACCAATCGGCCGCTGTCGGATGCCGACAACCCACCACCGCGAAGGACCGCGGCCCGTTCGCCGGCCATCGTGTCATCCCCCTTGGAGCTGACGGTGTCGTGTTCGATCAGCGACGACCCCGAGCGACTTGAACCCGTGCGGCTCGAACCGGTTGGCCGCGATCCGGAACTTCTTGAACTGGTATTTTTGGACCCGGATCCCCGAGACGGCGTGCCACGGGATTGAGTCCCCTGCGAGCCGGCCGATCGTGAACCGCTCCGCGAGCGATCGGAATCGGGGCCGCGAGCGCCAACACGGACCTTGGCCGGCTCGCTAGCTGTGGGGGAGTGTTGAACGAATTTCCGCAGCGCCTCGGCGACATCCGCGGCCGATTGATAGCGATATTGCGGTTCTTTCTGCATCATTTTGACACAGATCCCCTCGAGTTCACCGGGACAGTCGCTGCGCAATTTCCGGATCGAGGTCGGCATTTCTTTCTGATGCTTGGCGATCCGCTGGGCGAGCGTTCCGTCGGGGAAAGGCGGTTTGCCGACCAGCAAGAAATAGAGGGTGCAGCCGAGGCCATAGATATCGGCGCGGTGGTCGACCTGGTGGCTGTTGAGCGCTTGTTCGGGAGCCAGGTAATCGGCGGTACCGAGGACGTTTTCGTTGTGAACGACGGTCAACGATTCTTCTTCTTGCGCTGCCACCAGGGCCAACCCCATATCGAGCAACCGGACGCGGCCGTCGAGGTCGAGGAGCAGGTTGGCCGGTTTGACATCGCGATGGATGACACCTCGTTGGTGGGCGTGTTGGAGTCCATCGGCGGCTTGGGCGAGCAAGTTCGCCGCTTCGACCGGGGCGAGCGGGCCGTCACGACGCACCAGCACCTGCAAGTCGACGCCCTCGACGTACTCCATCACGATAAAGTGCGTGTCGTTCTCGTTGTCGATGTCGTAGGCGAGGACGATATTGGGGTGGTTGAGCGACGCGATCGCCTTGGCTTCGAGCTGAAATCTCGCCAGGTAGGTGGCGTCTTTGACCCGCGTTCTGGGCAACACCTTGATCGCCCGCTTATCCTGCATGCGGACATGCTCGGCCAGGTAAACGCTGCTCATCCCCCCGGTGCCGATATGCCCCAGCAACTTATATTTGCCGAGGAAAAATCCCTTGTACTTGCCGATCAGCAGTTTGTCGGTGTGCCACTGGGTCAGGAGCCCAGCGGCGACCATCGCGGCCGCCACCGGTTTAGCATCTTTGGGCAACGCTTCGCCGTACTTTTCTCGCAGCTTTTGCGAAAATTTCGCCAACGCGTCGGGATCAACCAAGCGGCTTTTGGCCACCATTTCGAGAAAACGCGGTGTGCTGACTTGACTCGACATAACGAATGAGTCCCACGACTCGAGCAGTCAAACGTGGGCGAACTGGATTAGCGGGTTGGAAGGCGTTTACGATTTCGAGGCAAAACCGTGACTGCGGATCGGCGGCAGCCGGTACGAGGTCGGCAAGTTATCGCGAAACAACTTGCATTGTAAGCATTTTTTCAACGATTGCGGAAAATTCTTTGTCTCCCGACCAACGTATCGAGCAGTCTACACCGCGATGGTTGGTGATGATGACGAAGTATTGGCAGCCGGGGCGCGTCAAAACGCGTTTGGCGGCTTCCGTCGGTCACCCCGCTGCGGCAAGGTTACATCGCCTGTTCACTCACGAAATCACGTACCGATTGGCCGGTTGTGGCGATTTCCGAGTGGTGCTGGCGTCACCCGACCATTGTGTGCCAAGGATCGCCAACCGGTTTGCGGCCGGATGGCAGCCCCTCCCTCAGGGTGACGGCAATTTGGGGCAGCGGATTTGGCGAGCGATCAGCCTTCCGCCTCATCCGGCTAAGGTGGTCGTGATCGGGGCCGATCTGCCGACGCTCTCCCCTGGCGAAATTGAGCGGGCCTATCAGGCGCTCGACCGCGATCGACTGGTACTTGGCCCGGCCGGCGATGGCGGTTACTACTTGATCGGGATGAACCGGCACAGCGGCTCAAGCCGTTTGGCGACCCTGTTTTCAGACATCGCGTGGGGGACCGGCGAAGTCCTGCAGGCGACGCTATCGCGGGCCGAGAAACTCGGCCTAACGACACGCCTGCTGGACACGCGAGACGACATCGACCACTGGGACGATCTGGTGCGACTGGTCAAACGACTCAGCCGCTCGGCCGACCCGGTGGATCAAGACCTGAAGAGCCGGCTGGAGAAAATTTTGATGCGACATTCGATGATCCGATTGCCCGGGGTCGCGAACGGAAAGGCCGACTGAGCGATGGATGTGATCGTGATCGGTGGCGGTGTGATCGGATTGGGAGTCGCTTGGCAGCTTGCGCAAGCGGGTGTCCGGGTGCGATTGCTGATGCGGGGTCAGGTCGGTGACGGGACGACTTCAGCCGCTGCGGGAATCCTGCCTCCGGCTCGCTGGGATACCGCTTGCGATGCGATCGACCGGCTCCGTGGTCAGAGCCATCAGTTGTTCCCGGCATGGTCGGATGCGATTCGATCGGCCACCGGCATCGACATCGGGTTGCGTCAATGCGGCGGGATTTACTTGGCAGAGAAGCCGGGCGAAGCGGCCGCATTGGCTGGCGCGGTCGAATATTGGCACGACTACGGGATCACTGCCGAGCGGCTATCGGCGGATCAATTGGTAGCCCGGGTGCCGCAGCTCGAGTCTTGGGCGAAGTCGCCTCGCTTTCGAACCGCGGTCTGGGTGCCCGATGAATGGCAGGTTCGCCCGCCAGACCTACTACGCGGATTGGCTGCGGCCTGCGTTGCCGCCGGGGTCGAAATGGTCGAAGGCGTCGCCGTGGGGTTGCGGCGGCGAGGAGACCGCGCGATCATCGAATCGGCCAGCGGCGACCTGGCGGGCGTTCCGGCCGGGGCCAAGATCGTGCTCTGCGGAGGCGTCTGGACGGGACAGATCGCCGAGCGGTTCGGACTCGGCCTGAGTCTGGTACCGATCCGTGGCCAGATGTTGCTGTACCGGCTTAATCGGAGGCCTTTCGCGAGTGTGATCAATGAGGGGCAGCGTTATCTGGTACCTCGCGACGATGGTTGTCTGCTGGTCGGCAGTTGTGAGGAGGAGGTCGGTTTCGAGGCGGGAACGACGGCTGAAATGCTAGCAATGCTGCAAACATGGGCCGTCGGCGTGTTCCCCGAGCTGAGCGAAGTCAGCCCGATCGATCGCTGGTCGGCGCTTCGTCCGGCCACCTTTGACGGTTTTCCGATCATCGGTCGGATGCCCGAAGTCGAAAACCTCTGGATCGCCGCGGGACATTTCCGTAGCGGCGTGCATCTCGCCCCGGCGACGGCGAAATTGGTCGCCGCTCTGATCCGCAATGAACCTCCCGAAGTCGATCCGGCGGCCTTCGCGGTCGGACGGCTGTTGACCCGCCAGCCCCACGGCACGACCCCATGACCGAATTGTCGGAGTTTGACATCGAGATGACTTTGGATCCGCCTGGCCGAATCGCCGTGATCGGTGCCGGACCGCTCGGATTGGAAGCGGCATTGTATGGCCGTTTTTTGGGCTATGACGTGACCGTGTTCGAATGCGGTGAGGTCGGTCAGACGTTGCGGCTTTGCCCTGACGAGCCGTTGCCGATGTTGCCCAGCGATTGTCTGTCGGCGTTGGCTCGCTCGGCGATCGAAACACAGCGCGGTGGCATCGGAGCTTTGGTCGGCCCGGTCACGATCGGGCAATGGCTTCGCGACGCGATCGAGCCGCTGGCGAATACCGATCTGCTCCGTGGCCGAGTGCTGACCGGTCATCGAGTACTGGCGATCGAACCGGTCGAAGTGCTTCTCGACGATGACGCGGTCGGCACGTCCGATGGCGATTATGAGATCGACGACGACATCCCGCCCGATTTTCGTATCTGGTTTGAAAGCGTGGCGTCGGCCACCGATGCGGATAGCGCGTTGGCAGACGACGGGGGGGATTCGCGTCAAGCCGCCGAATTCGAGGCGGTGATCGTGGCGATCGGTGCCCGGAATATCAGTTCGGTCACGGGGCTCGGCGGCTGTCTCGAATCGCCCTACTGCTTTCGTGTTGGTGGATCGGCGACGTCGGTTGCTCCGTCTCCTGCCGGTGAAACGTCGCTGAGCGAAGAGTCTGCCGCCGCTCGTCGCCTGGCCGAGGGCCGTGTCGAAATCGTCAAGATCTTTGCCGGGCTCGGCGGCCGCGCCGGTCTCGATCTGTACCGTCCGCTGCGATTGTAAGTCGCAGCCGTTCGGAAGGTCGCCCCGTCGGATCGCTCGTACCCCCGGTCGCGTTGGCCGCTCGATTGCCCTTGCCGCCCGGTCGGATTTTCGCGAAAGGTAACCTTCGCGGCGGTCGGTAGGGAGACGTTGGGGGCGATGATTCGCCTGCCCGCCCAGTCCGCCGAGAAGTTGGCGAGTTCGAAAGGCGATTTTGATGAGCGAATTACCGACGCCGAGACCGAAACCTTCTGGCGATGGCGTGGCTGTAGCGGCAAACGCGGCATCGCGGGACGACCGCCCGGCGATGTCGACGGCGATCGAAGACCTGCTCAACGAGGCCGAAGCCGCGGTCTCCGAGGCTCAACTCGACGAGCGTTGCGGTGAACCCGACGCGACGGACGATTCGAGCGGGTTGGCGGCCTTTCGCTTGGCCGACCTTCAACAGCGAGATTCCGATCAACCACCCCACGACCTGGCGTTGCTGGGTGACGTTGAACTCGACTTGCGGGTCGAACTCGGTCGCACGGAGATGACGCTGGAAGATGTGTTGCGACTACGCAGCGGTTCGGTCGTGGCACTCGACAAGTTCGTCGGCGATCCGGTCGATATCTACATCAATGGCAGCCTGATCGCGCATGGCGAAGTACTGGTGATGAACGACCACTTTTGTATTCGTGTAACCAAACTGGTGGGCGGCGGTGATACAACGCATTGAACCCTGGTCAAGATTGCTGATCCTCTGCATTTTTGGCGGCTGGTGGGTCATCCTGGACGTCGCTCCTTCGGCGGCTTCACAGCCTGCCGAGGGAGCGTTGATCGAGCGGCCGAGTTACGGCGCGATCTCGCTCAATGCTCCGCAGGCGACGCAGAGGATCGACGTCGACTCAGAGCGGCCCGCTGATACCACACCGCCCCGCTCGGGGACCGGCCTGCCGCTGACGCCGTACACGTCGGGCGACCATTCGTCCCACCGCCTCTCGAAAACGACGCTGCCGATCGTCACAATCAGCTCCAGTCTGGCTGTGGTCTTGGGCCTGTTCGCGGCCTTCGTCTGGATTGCAAAAAAAGCGAATCGATCGATGCCGGGTAACCATTCGTTGAGCGACGAAGCGGTATGCGTCTTAGGGCAAAAATCGCTCGGCAACGGCGGCTCGATCTCGCTGATCCGCTGTGGCAGTCGGGTTTTGGTCTGCGGGATCACCGCTACCGGGATGCACCCGTTGGCATCGATCGAAGATGAAGCAGAAGTCCGGCAACTCGAAGCCCTCTGTGCCGGGACACCGAGCGTCCACGAGCCGCCACGGAGTTTTCGCGAAACGCTCGAACAGGTGCGACGCGAGCCGGCCGGTCGCGGCTTTGACGATGATGCGACCGCAGCCCGCAAGCGGTTATTCGCCGAGGTCTGATTCACCCTGCCGCGATCTCGTCGACGTCTTTGCCTCTGCGGACGAGGTAGTGCTGCCAAATCATCCGGGTCGCGACGCTGCGGAACGGACGCCAGGTTTCGCCACGGACGGCGAGCGCCGACGTGACAGGCCGGTCGGGTCGCCCGGGAGCTTCGGCATCGGCTTCGACCAAGCCTTTCACCAACCCGAGATCTCCGACGGGCAACACATCGGGTCGCAACAGTGCCATCATCAGATAGACATCGGCTGACCAATCGCCAAAGCCGAGCAGTGCGGTGATCCGTTGTCGTACCTGTTCATCGTCGCAATCAGCCAGTCGAGCGATGCTGAAACGACGGCAGCGGATCGCGTCGGCGAGTCCGCGGATATAGCGAATCTTTTGGCGACTGACGCCGGCCGTGGCGAGACCTTGATCGCTGATGCGGGAGATCGATGCCGCTGAAATGCGTCCGCCGCACTCAAGTTTCAATCGCTGGAAGGTGCTTTTAGCCGCGGCCAGCGAGACCTGTTGTTCCAGTACGATTCGCGACAACGTCGCGAACACGGGGCGGCGATACCACAGCGGTGGCGGGCCGAGTGATTCATAAATCGCCCCCAGTGTCGGGTCGATTCCGGCGAGCCAACGGGCGGCACCATCCAGCGTTTCTTTGGTGAGCGCCTGCCGCGGGCGAAGTGGTCTCACGGGGCGTTGGGATTCCTGCCGTTGGGGAGTTGCCGCCCGTAGGCTTGTTCAGCAGCGGGGGTTCGCCGAGAACCGCGGCGCGTCTGCCGACGATTGGGCAGTCCTTCGTCATCGCCAAAGACACGTTCCGGGCGAATGACGACGCTGTTCGCCTTGATCTGGGTTTCGTCGGGCGGTTGGTGAAAGCCTTCGATCGAGACCGGATCGCCCGGTTGGACCAGCGAAGTGTTGTTGACGTTGAGAGTGAACTCGGTTTCAGCGCCGACGGGGAGCGGCAGGGGCGATTGTCCGGTATTGAGATAAATACCGGCGGTGTCCATCCCGATCACCATTCCGACCACTCCGTAGTCGCCTGGTACGAAGCCGGCTTGCGGTCGAGCGTCCCCTTTTTTGGCCGGATGGATTCCTGGCGTGAATCGCTCTTTGGCGGAATGGGGTAAGCCGGCCAAGGGGATCGCTTGGAAGATTTCGACCTTTCCGACCGGACCGGTGGGGATCGCTCCGGGGCCGAGTGAAGCCTCGGCCCTGACCATCATTCCTTTGCGGAGATAAGCCGGCTTGGCGTCGGCGATGAATCGCAATCGGGTCGGGTCTTCGTGCAACCACACGGTCACCTGTTCACCATCGGCCCGTTCGACCATCAGTGTTTTACCGCGGGCCCCGACGACGGTGCCGGTGACCTCGATCACGGTATCGAATCCTGGCGTAGCGGCCGACGCATCCGTTCCGACACCGCGCGGCTGGCCGGCTTGAGCGGCATCGGTTGCGGGTGGTTGAGCGGCAGTCACAGTGACGGCGGGGCACGATCCGACGGCCAAGGCGGCGAACAACCACACCGGCAGGCGTCCGCAGAACCGCGACGGAGAAGAAGGTGACATAAAAATCGGGCCTCGCAAACGACGTTAGAAACTCGGCGGTGATCGGAGCGGGAGCGCCCTCTCGCTTTGATCACAAACTTCGGTCTAGGATAAAGTCTGCGGGAGCGGTTGTCGCGTCGACTCGGCCGGTTTTCTCGGCCCGCACGTTCGCAACCGCGACCAATTCGTAACAGAGACCATCCTCGTTTCGGTAACCGATGTCCAGTTCTGACCATCCCCCTGGTGCCTCTGGTGCCGCCTCGCGTGACAGCGGCGGGTCACGGTCGTCGCGACGAGT
>SKZY01000293.1 GCA_007127095.1 Planctomycetaceae bacterium | reverse complement strand
TTCAGTACCGACCCCTGAGTCAGCAGCCCGCCACGGCGATCTTCCGGCGTCACTTCGACCAACCGGACCGCGTCGCCCTCAATATCCGGGACGCCGTAAAACCGAGCCAAACGGCTGTTCAGCATGACGAAGTCCGAATCGATCAGGTGAGCGATTCCAAGATCCTCGTCGAGCATTTTCTGGAGATAGTGGTGGGTTTCCAACAGCATCGCGTGTTGGACCATCGGGTCGAAGTCGCGGTACAGCCGTGGATCGGGCTCGGTGAAGTCGATATCGGCCAGGTCGAGCCACTGGGCAGCGAAATCCTTGACGAAATCGTCCCCACGCGGGTCGGCGAGCATCCGTCGGACCTGCTCACGAACCGCCTCGGGCGATGCCAGTTCGCCACGATCGGCGATCCCCCGCAGCGTCTCATCCGGCATCCGGTTCCAGAGAAAATAGCTCAGACGCGAAGCGATCGCATGATCATCGAGTGGCCCAGGCGATTCACTCAAATAGAGAAACCGCGGTGAACAGAGGATGCCACGATAACCAGCCCGGATCGCGACGGCCAACGGCTGACCGTCGGCGAGCATCTGATGTGCGAGTCGAACATAGGGTTCGGTATCGGCTTGCGAGACCGGCCGGCGAAAGGCCCGCGAGGCGAACGCCCGGATCAGTCGCGCAGCGTCGCCCGACGGATCGTCGCTGGCGATCTGCAACCCCTTTCGCCCCGCCTTGTCACCTCCCCGCTTATCGCGATTCCCTGTGTCACCGTTCGCCGTGTCACCGTTCGCCGAATCGATCGCCAGGTCGCCCAACAGCAGGCGGCGGATGCCATCGTCATCAGGCCCGCGATGAACCCGTGTCATCGTGACCGAGTGCAACGCCACACCGGGTACATCCTGCGGTTCCCCTTCGCCCGCTCCGACTTGGCCACCGTTAAACCGGGCCAGCGGGAGTGTCGCATCGGCCGGACGGACTTCCAACATATGCCCCTTCGGCAACCAGCCTTCAAACGTCCATTCACCCGGCGTTTCGGTGGCTTCAAATCCGCCCAGCGTTTGCAACAGCGGCGCACTGGAAATGCAAGGGCCGCTACGGACACTGCACCAAACGCCGTGCTCCTCGGGCGACTTGATCGCCGAAGCCCGGATCGTGAACCGATACCAGCCGTCCGTAGGCGCCGTCGTGACGGCCATCCGCCCGTAGAAAATCAGCCGGCTCGACCAAACCGCCGCCAGCCCCTCGCGCAGCTCCGGTTCGCGGTTCCGTTGGCCGGGACGCCGCTTGGCGATCTGCTCCGGCAGGAATGTCTTTTCATAGCGGTCAGGCTTCGTCGTAATCCGCCGCACAGCCTCGTCCAATGCCGCATCGACAGCTCGTAAATGTTGTTCGATCTGAAAATGCGACATCGCCTGTCCCGCGGCGACGGTAGTGAATCCGCCGATCCGCGATTCGTCCGAAAACGTGACCGCGATCGGGATATCGACCCCCAGCAGATCATGCAACGTCCGTTCGAGTTGCAAGTTGGTCAGCCGTCGCCCGCGGACGCGACCGAGCGTCGACGCTTCGGCCTGTTGATGCTCCCGCAGCCAATCGCCCACCGAATTTAAGAACGGACGACTTTCCGCAGGCGACAGTTCGCCGCTGTCGGCCGGAGGCATTTCGCCGCTGGCGACCCGGTCGAAGATCCGCACCCAGATCGCGACATCGCCACTTTCATCAGCGTTCGACTCAGCGACTGTTTCTCGATCTTCGTCAACGGATTGAGCAGATTCGAGCAAGGCTTCCAGGTCGAGTCCGGCTTCGGCATCGCGACCGCTGTGGCAATCGACGCAGTGTGATCGCAGAAAATCGTCGCCAGGCGTCGGCGGAAGGGGCACCCGCCCCACCGACTCAGCACCACGGGCCGGGGCAATGATCGTCAACGAAACGATCACCCAAAGGCTGAAACATAACGGTCGGCGCGACGGGCCGCCGAACGGCTGGGGAAGGGGATGCTGAGCCATATACGGACGGTCGAATGAAGACCGTTGGACGGTGGGAATCTCGGAGGGGAATCTCGGAGGGGAATCTGGCAGGAAAGCGGTAGGCCGATCCCCGCTGGGCGAAATCGCTATCGCTGATTGTACGGTAGTCGGTGGCAAGACTCCAACGAAACCCCGCTCGGCCGTCAACGTTTCGGGCCGTCACACCGGTTGTAAACGGCCTCGCCAGATTCGGGGGCGGTCTGGTAATCTGGCCGCTGATGCGATCCCACGCATCATGATGGGCGGTGCGATTCGGTTTCGAGCAGACCGCCAATGCGGCCGCTGGTGGCCACCGCGTCCCTTAGCGAAATTTGGCTTTCAATGCGTCGCACGCTCTTTTTAATCCCTCATGAATTCGCCGGACTGCCCGTGTTCGGCTGGGGGTGGTTGTTCGGCTTGATCGTGATCGCCGCGATCGTCGTGACGCTGTACCAGCGTCGGTTGGGTGTTCGGATAGCCGATTTCTGGGCCCAGAATGCGGCCCTCTGGGCGGTGTTTACCGCGGCGGTGGTCTGGTTGATGCCTGCCGTGGAGTTACTGAACCCCAGCGGCGAGCCGGTCGGTCTACCGGTCCGTGGCTACGGCGTGATGTTGCTATCGGGTGTCGTTGCGGCGGTCGGCTTGGCCGTCGTCCGAGCACGTCGCTACGGAATCGGCGAAGACGTGGTGCTGGGAATCGCTCCCTGGGCGGTTGTCGGTGGAATCCTCGGCGCACGCGCGTTCTATGTGATCGAATACCACGACCAATTCTTCGTTTCCGACCCGCTGACGACGCTGCGGCGAATCGTCAATTTCACCGAAGGCGGCTTGGTCGTTTATGGCGCTTTCATCGGCGGTTTCTCTGCCGGAACGCTGTACGTGTGGCGACGCCGCTTACCCGTGCTGGTGCTCGGTGATGTCGTCGCCCCGACGATGTTTCTCGGCTTGGCCTTGGGCCGGATCGGCTGTTTGCTGAACGGCTGCTGCTACGGCGGCGTCTGTGATGACAATTGGACGGCGTTGCGATTTCCCAACGGCAGTCCGGTATACCTCGACCAACTCGAGAGCGGCCTCCTTGTCGGCATCGAATTGAGCGACCGCCGAGACCAGATCGTCGCGGTCCGACCCGGTTCACCGGCAGCCGAACGAGGCGTCATGCCGGGCCAAGCGGTCGCCCAATTCGATCCGGTACGATCGATCGAACAGGCCGAACCCGACCGACCGCTCGAGGAGACCCCCTACGGCTTACTCGCAGTGATCGCGGGCGTCGAACACTACTGGTCAGCCGCGGAACTGCCACCGGTCGCCGAACCGGTCCGCGGTACCCAAGTCCTCAGCGCGCTCGGCGGACTCTCGCTCTGCCTCGGATTGTGCCTTTATTCTCGCTACGTCCACCGCCCGGGGCTGGTGATGCTGACCGGGTTCAGCGGTTACGCGATCATGCGTTTCGGGATGGAGCACCTTCGCAGCGATGAACCGGGGCAATTCGGCACCGGATTGACGATCTCGCAGTGGGTCAGTCTGGTCGTCTTGCTGGCGTCGGCGGCCGGCATCGCCTGGCTGATCAAATCGACTGCCGGTGAACCGGTCGACCGTCAACCGCTGCATGACTGACGCCGGTTAACCTTCCCAGGGCGAAAACTCCGCGTACACCGGCAGGTTTTCGCTGATCCGCTCAGCCAGTTTGAGGCTCAGATTGTACGCCCGGAGGAAATCGAAAACGCCGCCGCGGAGTACCGCTTCGGTGGTCATCCGCCGGTCGATGATCAGGTTGCTGGTCTGGTATTTGACATGAATATCGGTCGCCTTATCGGCGTTCGCGAACCAATGTTTGTCACCACCGAGCGTGGCGGCCAGATAGGCCTGATCGGCTTGCAATAATCCGGCAACGATCACGTCATCCTCGCCTCGACCATCCGACGTGACAGCCGCGATCAGTCGCGGCAGTTCATAAATTTCCTGACGCGCTCGCGAGAGATCGACCTGCCAATTGACCAATGAAAACGTCCAAGCCCGCTGCGGATCGACCTCGGCCGCCCGAAACCACGCGACCAACGGCTGATGCGTTAACCGGCGATCGGGATCTGCCACCGCGTAAAGCTGCGTACGATCGGTGACGACCCGAGTCGTGTCGAACAAAAATGCCACTTGGCCCCCATCGCCGCCATTCGCCGCAAGCGGGTCGATCGGCCCGACCAGGTAATCGTACCGGCCGCCGTCGCGGTTGATCCGGGCGACCAGGTTCCGCAAGAAATCGCGTTCCGTAGCTCGGAGCTGCTGTAGCGCTAGTACGTCGAAACGTGAGACGATCGCCACGAATGTCTCCATCACCTCGGGATCACGGAGCTGCTGGGGACCGAAACCCGACACCGCCCAAGTGGCGATCAACAGGTTTTGGGACCGGGGTTGCCCTGCTTTTCGCTGACCCGTCGCGGCGGCCGAAACCGCGGTACCGCGTTTCGCGGCCGGCTTCGAACCCGAATCCGATCTGCCACCGTCCGGCGATGATTCGGGATCGTCCGCACCCGCCTTGGATGAACCCGCGTCGCCCGCACCAAGACCGGCCAGTGATACCCAGCCGACCGCGGGACGATCGTCCGCCGAACGTGTCTGCAGTGACAGTCCGTCGAGCCCGCCGATGGTGAAGTGACGATGGAGTTGATAGCCGCCGGTCAGCAGCGCAGCCATGACGATGTAACGCCACGGCCCGAATCCGCCGGGATGAAACGACATGAGGTTGCCAGACGCCCGTGATTAGCCGAACTGGTCAATCCCTGACAACGACAACGACGATCCTTCTGCTTTGTCGCATCGACCAACGCCGCCGCGGACTTGAACCGTAGGGCGCTAAGGATCACGTTTCTTCGAGCCCGAGTACGGCTGGTACCGCCGGTTATGATTACGCCGCCCGTCGCGGCGGTAGATCGCTGGTGGAGCGTCAAAAACAGCTCTTTGGGCGAGGTTAGCATCTTGCGGCAAATAAGTGCCGCCTTTCGCTCCGCGAAAGTAGCATTCTGGCGTTCTTTCGCGAAGCGAAAGGCGACTGTAAAAATCCGCACGATGCTTAGGGGGTCACCGAGGCAGGCTCTTCCGCAGTGATATCGAGCCCGATCGCGTCGTCGACAAAGAACTCGATCTCCGCGGTTTTCACGTCGTACATCGCCCCGATCAGCGCGACCCGCCCCTCATCGACAAGCCGTTTGATGGTCCGGCTCTCGACCAAGATGTCACCCAACACCCGCAGTACGTTCGCCTTGGCGACTTCATCGGCATAGGCCGCCTTGTCTTCCGCCGATGCCTCTTGTTGCCGCAACCAATCGTCGCGATCAATCGACATTTTAATCTTGTCGACGATCGGGGCGAGATTCTGGCAACCGGTCGCCTGTTCGTAGTCATCCGGACCATGGGCGAGTTTGACCGCGGCGTTGACCGCCCCACAACTGGTGTGCCCCATCACCACAATCAGCTTTGCCCCAGCCACCGCCGTCCCGTACTCCATGCTGCCGAGCAGGTTCGGGCCGGTCACGTTGCCCGCCACGCGGACACTGAAAATGTCACCTAGACCGAGGTCGAGGATGACTTCGACCGGGGTCCGCGAATCGATGCAACTGAGCACGACCGCGAGCGGGAATTGGCCAAACGCCGAACCGTGGATCTGCGCCCGCAAGTCACGCGGCAGCCGATTGCCGGTACGAAACCGCTCGTTCCCCTCCTGCATGATCTTCAACACCTGCGCCGGACTGATCGCCGACTGCAGCTCGCGAGACGAATAATCGACGAACTGAATCTGGTCCAGCAATTGATGGTCCCCGTTGAAACCGGTCAGGCTGACCTTGATGTTCCGCTGGGAAGCTGTGAAGTCACAAAACTCCTTAATCATCATCAAAATATCAGGGTCGATGTACTCGGTATCGGTCGCGTCGAGATGAACGTGCGTGCCGTCAGGCAACTCAGCCAAGGTCCGATCGAGCACACCGGCGCTGAGAAAACTGACCTGCGTCCCCAATTCGATATGCAGGACCTCCTCGTTGAGATGTTTTTCGACGATCCGTCGCAGCGGTCGACGGAGGTTGTCATGCAGGATAAATCCGAGGCTGACCGAAAGCCCGATCAACACGCCGTAGACCAGGTCGGTGAACACGATCGCCAACACGGTGACCAGAAACGGCACGAATTGGCTGCGGCCTCCATCCCACATCCGCCTGACCTGTGCCGGCCGAATCAACTTGATCCCGGTCACGAACAGGATCGCCGCCAGCGACGCCAGCGGGATCAGGTTCAGGACCTGAGGCAGAAAGAGAACGAAAACGAAGAAAAAGAGGCCATGAAAAATTGTCGCCCGCCGGCTCCGACCGCCGGCATGAATGTTGACCGAACTGTGAACCACCAACGACGCCATCGGCAAACCGCCGATCAGCCCGCAGGTCAGATTGCCGACACCCTGCGCGACGAACTCGCGGTTGACCGGCGACCGCCGTCGTCGCGTATCGATGTGATCGACCGCCTGCAAGTTGACCATCGTCTCCAGCGACGCGACCAAGGCGATCATCGCCCCGGCGAAGTAGACCGACGGTTCAGGCCGCACGCTGAAATCGGGATGCCGGAATAGGTCGGCGATCCCGTCGGGGCCGATCTCAAGCGGTACCTGCAGCAGTTGGATGCCGGTAATCTGCCAACCGCCACCCAACCTGCCGAAAAGGGCTTGCAAAACGACCCCGAGCAGGACGACCAACAACGCCCCGGGTAAAAACCCTAACTGTTTGGGGCGACGATAATCCCATGCCAACAGAACCACGACCGACAGGATGCCGACCACAGCGGCACCGATCTGGTAATCGCCCGTCATCGCTGACAATTCGCTGAATGTCGTCTGGCGGTCGGGTTGCCAAAACGACATCTCCCCCTCCGGATCGCTGTCGTGGCCGAGCAGATGAGGCAACTGCTTGAGGATCAGGATCACACCCAACGCCGCCAACAGCCCGCGGATCACATCCCGAGGGACGAACGACGACAGGAAACCGGCCCCGGCTACCCCCAAGACGATCTGAATCCACCCGGCGATGACGAGCGCCATCAACAAGGCCTCGAACGACTGCAGCACGGCGAGTTGAGCGAGCAACAGCCCGATCAGCCCGGGCGAAGGACCGCTGACGCTGGTATGAGAACCGCTCAGCAAACCGACCAGGACGCCGCCGACGATCCCGGCGATGATCCCCGAAGCGAGCGGCAGATTCAGTGTCTGAGCGATCCCCAAACTGGTCGGGACCGCGACCAGGAACACCGCCAACCCAGCCAACAGGTCTTTACCGACCCACTTTTTCTGAAAAATCGTTTCCGATCGCATCGAAACGCTCTGCTGGTGTTGAGGTTGGGATCCTGCTTAGCGAATAGCGGTTGCCAATGCTTGCCGCTGCCGCTGAGTCAGTTCTATGATCGCTCGACCGGCCAGACCGAGTAGCGATTGCAGTTGGTCGTGATCGAAGGTCGCCTCTTCGCCACAGCCCTGAATCTCGACGAATCGCCCGGCTCCGGTCATCACAACGTTCATGTCGACCTCGGCACGACTGTCGAGCGGGTAATCGAGGTCGAGATAGGGAATGCCGTCGACGATCCCGACGCTGACGGCGGCGACACTGTCGCGGAGCGGGCCGGCGCCGATCGCGGATTCCGGCAAGGCCGCCGAAACGGCATCGGCCAGGGCGATGAAGCCGCCCGTGATCGCGGCAGTACGGGTCCCTCCGTCGGCCTGCAACACATCACAGTCGACCGTCAAACTTCGCTCGCCAAGCGCCTCAAGATCGACGATCGCCCGCATACTGCGGCCGATCAGCCGTTGAATCTCCGTCGTCCGGCCATCGATTTTGCCACCCCGCTCGCGGCTTTTCCGCGGTGACGTGCTGTTCGGCAACATGTTGTATTCCGCGGTCACCCATCCCTTACCACGACCAACCATCCAGGCTGGTACCGATTCCTGGAACGAAGCGGTGCAGAGAACGACCGTATCACCACAGCGATAGAGCACGCTGCCGGGTGATCCGGAAAGGTAGCCTCGGGTGATCTCGATCGGGCGGAGCGAATCAGGGGGACGCATCGGGCAGTTCACTCAAAAAATAAGGGGCAAAACCGATCGAGATTGCCTTCTACGACACTGGGCGGCAGGGTAATCTGAGCCGTCTGAGTCTAGACTTTGTCGAATCTGCCGGTAGGGGGCGGCAGTCCGTGGCCAGCCGGCTCCGACCCGGGCAGATAGATTGTTGGCAGACGGCCGATTTTGACGACTGAACCGACTGGCCCGTTGAACGCCGCTGCTGGCGACCGTGGCCGGTAGGAAGTTCGGGACCGATCGACCGGGATAACACGTTAAATGGCGGCTTCACTCAAAATTTTTTGTGGCGATGTTGACGTGGTTCGATCGTTGCGCATCGGCAGCCGGCTGGACAAATATCGGCTGGTGAAAAAACTCGGCCACGGCGGCTTCGCGACCGTCTATTCGGCGCTCGACCAGATCGAGAACCGACACGTCGCGATCAAAGTCCCCGACGAGAAATATGTCGCCGATTTGTCGTCGCTCGAAGACCTCCAACGCGAGGTCCGGATCATGGCGAAACTCGATCACGAACAGATCGTTCGCCTCAAAGACGCCCGCTTCATCGACGGCCGCTTCGTGATGATCTTCCCGCTCGGCCTCGAATCGCTCGATTCTCGCCTGCAGCGCCGTATGGCCCGCCAAACGGCGCTCGATTACGTCCGCCAAATGGTCTCCGCGGTCGCCTTCGCTCACGGCAATCAAGTACTGCACCGCGATATCAAACCCGACAACTTCATTCTCTTTCCCGACAACCGACTGCGACTGACCGACTTCGGCTTGGCGCGGATCGAGCGCGGCCGCGGCGATCACTCGGCCAGCGGCACCCTCGGTTACATGTCGCCCGAACAAGCGATGGGTCGGCCGACCTTCCGCAGTGACGTGTTCAGCCTCGGATTGGTCATCTATCGGATGTTCTCCGGCGAATTGCCGACCTACCCGTTTGATAAGCCACTCCCCGGCGGTGCCCGCGCGCGGCGTGTGATGACCACCGAGTTTCTCGATTGGGTTCGCAAGGCGATCGACCTGAATCCCGCTCGACGGTTCCGCGACGCGGTAGCGATGGAAAACGCGCTGGGACGGATCCGACAACCGCTCAAAGCGACCGCAGCGGCCGGAAAAACCTCAGCCAAACGCTCGTCGCGACGCCGCTCCGCCGCCTGACCCAGTCACCCTCACTCCCACAAAACAACCCCATCT
>SKZY01000125.1 GCA_007127095.1 Planctomycetaceae bacterium | reverse complement strand
TCGATACGGCGACTGCGGCCAACGGTACTGGGACGTTGCGTCCCCCTTCACCTTTGGGCGACCGCTTTGTGATCGCGTCGGGGATCGTCTTTCCCGCGATCGTCTTGGTCGGCATCTTGATCCTGTCGGTCAACTCACAAGTCGTCCTGACCCCACCCGAAACGACTCGGACGGTCCGTCTGATCGGGCATATGTGGTGGTGGGAGGTCCATTATCCCGACGAGCAGATCGTTTCGGCCAACGAAATCTACATCCCGGTCGGTGAACCGGTTCGGATCGAACTGACGTCGGCCGATGTGATTCACAGCCTCTGGGTTCCCAACCTGCAAGGCAAGATGGACCTGCTGCCCGACCAGACCAACGCGACTTGGCTGCAAGCCGATCGCCCGGGGCGGTTCCGCGGGATTTGTGCCGAATACTGTGGCGTCCAGCACGCCAAAATGGGGCTGATCGTCGTCGCCTTACCCCGCGACGAATACGACGAATGGATCGAGCGGAGTCAGCAACCGCCGGCGACGGAAGAGACGGAGTTGGTCGATCGGGGGCGTGAGCTGTTCTTTACCTCGACCTGTCACAATTGCCACGCGATCGATGGCACCGCGGCGGTCGGGGTGCGTGGCCCCAACTTGACGCACTTGGGCAGTCGTCAAACGATCGGCGCGGGTGTGCTGCCCAACAACCGCGGCAACCTGATCGGTTGGATCGCGAACCCACAAGCGATCAAACCAGGCAATTTGATGCCGCGAACCCACATCGGCGCAGACGACTTGCACGCTTTGGCCGCGTATCTCGAAAGTTTGAAGTAAACAATCTGCGGTGAATAAGTGCCAGGCACTTATTTGCCGCTCGATCCCAAACAGGTACATCTGTGTCGAGCGATTCACCAGCCGAAATCCGTTTGCAACAAACCTGGGCCCCGGCGTGTGGTTTTCCGGGCGTCTTATCGGAGGTGAACAACCAGATCATCGGCAAGCGGTTCATGATCACCGCCTTCGTTTTTTTCATGCTGGGCGGCGTTCTCGCAATCTTGATGCGAATCCAGCTGGCGGTGTCGGATAATCAATTCATCGGGCCGCAGACCTATAACGAACTGTTCACGATGCACGGTTCGACGATGATGTTTCTGTTCGCCGTCCCGTTCCTGGAAGGTTTGGCGCTGTACTTATTGCCGATGATGATCGGCGCCCGTGACGTCGCCTTTCCCCGTCTGACCGCCTACGGTTATTGGCTCTATCTGTTCGGCGGCGTGTTGTTCTATGCCAGTTTTCTGTTCGGGGCGGTCCCCGACGTAGGTTGGTTCGGCTACACACCGCTATCGACCAGTCGTTTTACGGGTCTGTCGACCGATTTCTGGTTGCTCGGGCTGAGTCTCGTCGAGGTCGCCGGATTGACGGCGGCGATCGAGATCGTTGTCACGATCCTCAAGTTCCGTGCCCCGGGGATGACGATCGGCCGACTTCCGCTGTTCGTGCTGTCGCTGTTGGTGATCGGGGTGATGATCTTGGTCGCCTTTACGGTCCTGTTGACCGCCACGGTATTGCTCGAACTCGACCGGGCGACCGACACCGCATTCTTTGACGTCGAACGCGGCGGGAACAATTTGTTATGGCAGCACCTGTTTTGGTTTTTCGGCCATCCCGAGGTCTACATCATGTTCCTGCCGGCGACCGGGATCATCTCGATGGTGATTCCCGTATTCGCCCGCCGTCCGGTCGTCGGCTATGTCCTGATCGCGACGGCGATCTTGGTCACCGGCTTCGTCAGTTTCGGCCTTTGGGTCCACCACATGTTCGCCGCCGGGCTGCCGGCGTTGTCGATGACCTTCTTTACGGCGGCCAGCTTGATGATCGCGATCGCCAGCGGTGTCCAGGTGTTCGCCTGGATCGCGACACTCTGGGGTAGCCGCCCCGAATTGAAACCGCCATTCCTGTTCGCCCTGGGGTTCATGTTCCTGTTCGTGCTCGGCGGGCTGACAGGGGTGATGGTCGCCGTCGTCCCGTTCGACCAACAGGTCCACGACACCTACTTCGTCGTCGCCCACTTTCATTATGTACTGATCGGTGGAGTCCTATTTCCGATCTTCTCGGGGATCTATTACTGGTTGCCGAAGATGACCGGTCGGCTGTTCAGCGATTCGCTCGGCCGAATCAATTTCTGGCTCACGTTCATCGGCTTTAACCTGACATTTTTCCCGATGCACTTGATGGGTTTTTTGGGAATGCCACGGCGGGTCTATACCTATCCGAGACAGCTCGAATTGGACGGTTACAATCTGCTGTCGACGTTCGGGGCGGGGTTGATGACGATCGGTGCGGTGGTGTTCATCATCGATTTGTTTCAGGGGTTAACGAGTGGTAAACCGGCCCCGGATAACCCTTGGGACGGCGATTCGCTCGAATGGTCGGTGTCCTCACCGCCTCCCAATTTCGGCTTCATCCGGTTTCCCGTCGTCGCCGGCCGTCACCCGCTGTGGCAGGCCGACGTGAACGCAACCTCCGACGATTCGGCGATCGGAAAGCTGCGCGAAGCCTTGGCGTCGGAACCCCAAGCCTGGCGCGGGACTTTGGTGACCGACGCTACCGATTCGACGCCCCAGGCAATCCAATACTTGCCATCACCGACCTACACGCCGATGTGGGCGTCGGTCGGGACGTTGGCCGCCGCGGTCGGGGTGCTATCACAGGCCTACATTCTTTCGGCTGCCGGGTTAGCCGTGCTCATCACCAGCCTGTTCGTTTGGATGTGGCCACGCGAATCGGTATTACGAAACCTACGGCAATCGGAACTGCCCGAAACGACCGGATTGCCGGTAATGTCGTCAGGCAGCGTATCGGTCGGCTGGTGGGGGATGGTCGGATTTTTAACGTTGCTCGGGTCATCGTTCGCCGCGTTGATCTATTCCTATTTCTACATTCGCCTGTTTTCACCGCAGTGGCCGCCGAGCGGTTTCACGTCGCCTAACCTACCGCTCGGCGCCGCGGCCTATGCCTGTCTGGCAATCGTCGGCTTGGTCCATCGCTGGGGGCTCAGCCGATTTCGAGCTGGTGCCGAGGCGTCGACGCGAGCGGCACTGGTGGCCGCTTCAGCCGCCGCGGTCGGCTTTTTGGTTTTGCAAGGTTGGGATTGGAGTCGCCAAGACTTCACACACCAATCGCACGCCTACGGTTCGCTCTTTTTCATCATCAGCGGGACTGTGGCGTTGCTGGTCGTGTTGGGCTTGGCATTCAGTCTCAGCTGTCTGACTCGGATCGGGAAGACCGATCCGCTCGACCTGGCGAATGTCACGCTTCACCTCGAACTGACTCACCTGCTTTGGGCGACGATTTCCGTGATCGGCGTGTTGGTGTTTTTGACACTCTATGCCACTCCCTCCTTACTCTGATGCAGACCCCAATGCCTTCGGAACCGCTTTCGCCGGAATCTTCGGCTGCTGAAACCCAACCGAATCCGGAAGCAAGTCGCGAACCTGCGGGTGGCTTGGTGTCGTTGTTTCTGTTCGGCGGGGCGATCTGTTGGACGATTCAACTGCTGTTCGCCGTTTTTATATCGGAGTGGGGCTGTATCAGCGGAATGGGTGATTTTCGACTGTTCGGTGTCACCGCGATCGCGTGGTCGGTGATCGCGGTGTCACTGCTCACGATGGCTTTGACCGGTTGGGCGATGCGCTTGTCGCTCGGTTCGTGTCGGCGGCAAAGCCGCAGCGCCGCCGAATCGGACAGCGAGGATTTTGCTGCCGAGCGAGAATCCGCCCGCTATCTCGCTCAGGTGGCGGTTTGGAGCAACGGGTTGTTCCTGTTCATCATCGTCGCACAAACGATCCCGATCCTGTTCTATCTGACGGAGTGTTGACGGTGCGTTTTCGATTGCCGACCGTAGTCGCCGGTTCGACCTGCTGGCTGCTGCCCAGCGTTTGCCGGGCGGATGCGGGCTTGTTGGATCGCCGCGCCGACCTGCGTGATTGGGGTTTCGATCCGGTGATCGTGATCAACGTTTGCTTGGTGATCTGGTTGTATTGCCGCGGCCGGTCGTGGTGGCGTTCACGCGGCTCTCAGCGTTTTCGGACGGCGGGTCAAAACGGAGTTCACCAAGTCATGTCGCGCTGGCGGGCGACTTCCTTCTGGCTCGGCATCCTGTTGTTGGTGGTGACGCTGTTGTCACCGTTGGACGCGATGGCCGGCCAGTTGAGCTCGGCGCACATGGTGCAGCACGTGCTCCTGATGACGGTCGTCGCGCCGCTGCTGGTTTTGGGAGCCCCTGGATTGATTTGCTTTTGTGGCCTGCCCGCGTTTTCACGCGACTGCGTCGCTCGAACACGCAGGATGCTTGACCGCCGTGTTTGGCGATCGCTCTGGAATCCGTGGCTGGTTTGGGCGACTTACGCCGTCGCGATGTGGGCTTGGCATCTGCCCTGGCCCTACCAGGCGGCGCTGCGTGACCAGACCGCTCATGACCTTCAACATGCCAGCTTCTTAGTCGCGGCGCTTTTGTTTTGGCGAATTCTGCTCGATCCCGTCAGCCGCAGACGCCTCGGCCACGGGCAGGCCGTCTTGTTCTTATTTACGACCACCCTGCACGCGACGGTACTGGGCGTACTGATGACGATCTCACCGCGGGCCTGGTATCCGGCATACGCGGGCCGGACCGAGTGGTGGGGGTTGACCGCACTGGAAGACCAACAGTTGGCCGGCTTGATCATGTGGATGCCGGCTTGCGCGCCGTATCTGGTGTTTGCGATCGTAGCCTTTGTCAAACTGGTCAGCGAACCGAATGATTTTCCGGCGATGAATCCGTTGCCACGATTGGCAACGACGGATCGAGCGGAAAATAAGTGTCTGGCACCTGTCGGGTACAGCACCCGAAGGGCGAATCGTTTGCAACAGGTGCCTGAGACTTTCTACCCGCACATTGCTATGGCAGAAAGGCGATCCTGATGAATCGATCGTGGTCCCATTTTTCAGAAGCCTTGGTGATCCTCGGCCTGCTGCTGGCCGCAGTGGTCGGATGGAACTTATACCAAAGCCGTATGCATCGCTTTCCGACTCACCCCGATTGGCCGTTGGGGGATGCGGACGCGGTGCGAGGAAAAGAGGTTTTGCAACATTACGGTTGCGGAGCCTGTCACGTCATCCCCGGTATCCGAACCGCAACGGGCCGCGTCGGACCGAAGTTAGAGGATTTCGTGCATCAGATGTATATCGCGGGCGTGGTTACCAACACGCCCGAAAATCTGATCGAATGGATCCGGCACCCACGCCAGATCAATCCGTTGACCGCGATGCCGGATTTGGGAGTCACCGACCGCGATGCCAATGACATGGTGGCCTACTTATACGGGATTCCGCAATGAGCGAAAACGAATCCAGCTTGCCGTCGAATCAGCGGCGATTCGCACTCGCCGACGGGTTGTTCGCCGCCGCGCTCATGATATCGGTCGGCTTATGGATCTACACCCGGTTGGGGCAAGACGATCCGGGCATCACAATGCCGACCAAGTTGGCTGACGATGCGGAGCGAGAACTCTATTTGACGCCGGGTGGCATCTATACGTCGGACGACATCATCGCCAACGGCAACATGACGGCAACGGAGCGGTTTGTCGGCTTTCGAGCGGTACACGATTTTTCGCCCCAACCGGGCGATCAGCTCTGTCCGATCACTCGCACCAAGGCAAATCAGGATTGCGACTGGGTCGTCGCCGGTCACCGCTATGCATTCTGCTGTCCGCCCTGTATCGATGAATTTTTGGAATTGGCAAAAAATCGCCCCGAAGCGGTACTGCCTCCGCAGGAATACATCAAATGATCAGCGCTATCTTGAAAGCCATTGGCTGGCTGGTCGTCTATCTCGGATCGATCGGGATCCTGACGGCCGTCTTTTTAATCGGCGACTTACCCGAACCGCGAGGGTTTTGGACCGAGTTCGGGGCGGTGTTGGGGTTTGCCGTCCTGGCGATGCTCGGCCTGCAATTCATTCTCACCGGGCGCTATCGAGGCATCGGCCGTCCGTTCGGCATCGACATCATCGTCCAATTCCACCGTCATGCCGGGATCCTGTTGCTGGTCGCGTTCTTGGCACACCCGTTGATTCTGATATTCAGCCGTCCCGATTACCTGGAATACCTGGACCCTCGCGTCAACTTTTTGCGGACACTTTTTTTGGCGATCGCATCGCTCGCGATGACGCTGTTGGTCGTGCTGTCGTTGTGGAGGACCGCGTTCGGATTGAGCTATGAATGGTGGCGACTGAGCCATGCTGCATTAGCCGGCGTGGTCGTCTTCGTCGGGATGGTTCATGCATGGCAGGTCGGGCACTATGTCGACGGTCCGCTGAAACGCGGTTGGCTGGTATTGCTGGGCGTGTCGGTATTTGCCGGGTTGGCCTATGTGCGTCTTTATCGGCCGTGGCGATCGAAGCGACGGCCATACCGAGTGATCGAAGTGCATGAGCGGCGGGGAGAATCGACCACCCTGGTGATCGAACCGGTCGGCCACGCGGGGATGACCTTTCGCGGCGGCCAGTACGCTTGGTTGACGATCGGTGAAACGCCGTTCACGCTCCAGCAACACCCGTTCTCGTTTTCGTCCAGCGACCGAGCGGCGCCGGCGCGATTGGAGTTCACGGCGAAACAGTTGGGCGATTTCACGACCTCCCTGCAGCACGTCGACGTCGGGACCGGCGCCTTTTTGGAAGGCCCATTCGGCGAATTCGTACTCGACGACGACGCGTCGGGAGCTGTCTTCATCATGGGTGGTATCGGGGTCACGCCGGCGATCAGCATCCTCCGGGGGATGCGAGACCGAGGCGATTCAAGGCCAGCATTATTGTTCTATGGATCCCCGACGTGGGAACAGACCGCGTTCCGAAAAGAACTCGATCGCCTGAGCCATGATTCACCGCTACGGATCGTTTATGTGCTTTCGGATGCCGGTCCCGAGTGGGAAGGAGAAGTCGGCTACATCGATCGCGAGTTGCTGGAACGATACATCGGTGACGCGGAACGGAGGCATTCGTATTTCGTGTGTGGGCCTGAACCGATGATGGACGCGGTCGAGGGAGCGTTATTGGAGATCGGGATACCGCTCGTCCAAACCCGGGCTGAGCGTTTCAATTTCGTCTGACACGGTAGCGCGATCATCGCAGCGAAAACAAAAAAACAACTACCGAAGCGAAGGAGGCACGTGGAGATGTCGGGACACCATTTAATCAGGCGAATCGTCGAGTTGACCTTCGCGATCTTATTGGCAGCGATCGCGCTGACAGCCTGGTGGCGAACATCGGGCTAAGGATCAAGCAGAGCAAACCAAAGCCACAAACCAATGCCCGGAGGCGACGGGATCGGTTTTGGTCGGCACGGGGGTTCTGCCCCACGGCGTTCGATTTTGGTGCCACGCGTCGATCGTTTCCGTTATCAGTGTCGAGGTCAAGATATTTTTTTCCAGATGCCGCGAAGCGGCCATCGGTAGTAGCCCCGGGTGGAGCGCTGACGAGCTCCGCGAGTCGAGCGGCACCCGGGGTTCGCGAGTACAACAGCGCAGGCGACGAGCGATCGATTCTCAAACCCAATCGAACCCGCCGAGTCGCAATCCAACGTATGGGGGCCGGCAGTTGCTGGTCGTGCTAGCTGCGTTGTCGGTTTTGCCGGTTGCGACTCGTTTGAATCGAGCGAAGTGGTGCATCGCTTGCTCGTCGCCGATTCTCGTGGTTTTTTCACCCCGGGTTACGCTTGGCTCGCAAAGCGAGCCTGCTCTCACCCGGGGCTACTTCCGGTCGCCAGCTTCGCGGCTCTGAGGGATGAGAAGACGGAATCGGTTTTGGTCTACTCGATGTACCATATGAAGAGCGCTTTAACCGTAAATATTTGGTCCTGTCCCCGATTGAGGGGGGCAAATGGCGTGAGCGATGCGGTCTCGCGGGGCGTAGGGCGTGGTTGAGTTCGAGGTGCTGCGGGCGATCCTCCCCTCGCTGTCGCTCGACCCTTCCAAGGGAGGGCTTCTTTTGTTTTTCTGGCGTTGACTTGGCTTGTGTAGATACCAATGGCCCTCGGGAGGGTCGAGCATAAGCGAGGGGAGGCCCGCCAACATCTCCCCAGATTCCTCCCTTCCCCCTTCTCCCTTCCCCCACTCTCCTCAAGCTCAACCCATCACCCACGCCTCGTGAGGGCCGCATGGCTTTCGTCATAGCATTAGCTGCGATCTTGTTCAGCCATTGCCAACGCTGGGCTATCAAAAATTTGGCCTAGCGGCGTTAAGCCGCTCGCACAACTTTCAGCCCGTGCGAATCCCCTTGTTTTGGCTCCCCTCGCCCCGCTGTGGGTAGAGGGGCTGGGGGTGAGGGGCTTGAGACCCCAGCCCCGGATCTGCTCGCTGCGTCCGAGTCGCCGCCTCAATCTCCTGCTTGTCCGACAAGCAATCCTGTCACCCGAAAGCCGTTGATTGGCTAGCCGTTATCGATCATCGGTTGGTCGATCGCGAAGAACCGTCGTTTCCTTCGTTGCAGGCGATGCCGGTTTTGGATCGGCGCCGACATGCAAGGGAAAGAGGCCATGGCACGCCGCGAGATGGATGCGACCTGGCGTCAGGTCGCTCGATCGGGACGCTGCGTTCGGTGTGGCACTCAACTGGTCGCTTGTGCGAAAGCGACCCCGCAGGAAAAAACTCGCGCGAATTAAAAAAATCCGAATCTCGGTGACCTAACGTGTCAAAGCGTTGACCGAGACTGGGACCTCGGGTGGTGGCAACGGCCCACACCCGCAACATTGAGCGGCTCGAATCCGCTACATTACGTCCCCCCAACCCACCTTCCTGAGGAACCTCGCGATGACCGACCCTTCAGTGTCCCCATCCCCACTGAGTTTGGAAACCCTCACGGCCGCCGTGGCGGGCCGAGCCGCCGCGCTGCGGACCCGAGCGACGCTGCAACCGGCGGCGGGCGAAGGGACGAAAGTCTTTCCGCCGACGTATGCCGGAGCTGTCTACGCGTCCGAAAAACGTCGAATCCCCGGACGTGAAGAACCCGTCGACTGCGTGCTCCTTGACAGTGTCCAGAGCCAAGCCAACCGGATGGAAGAAGCGTTGCAGCAGGCGGTAGATGACGGGAGGTTGAAGCTACCGACCATTGAAGTCGACTTTGACCCGTACTTTCCCGGCGAGGACCAACCGGAAGAGATGCGCTTGCTTGATCCGGTCGGAAAACTTACATCGCTGCAGGCACCCCATAGAATCGCAGACGCGATTCTTCGCGATAGCATGCTCAATGGAACCATGTTTCGGCTTTCGGAAATCGGGCGAACAATCGATCGGGTCAGCGTCCAG
>SKZY01000250.1 GCA_007127095.1 Planctomycetaceae bacterium | reverse complement strand
TTCAGACTGACCCCTTTTTTTAGACCGATTGTGAGACGCCGCCGGTCGGTTCGGGCGCGACCAGCTGTCGTCACGACGTTATCGCTGCCTAACGAACTCAAGCTTCCGGCCCCAGCAAAAACAGATATTCAAACGCACTTTCCTGGGGATAGTTTTCCGAAACGGCTCAAGTCAAGACCGACGCCACGCCGATAACCGGGACCGTTCGGGAGGTCTGACCGATTGGGGAATTGACCCGCGACAAAGCTGGCTGCAAATCAACGGAAGATGAACAGCCGCTTGGAGAGTATCCGTGGGGCATTGATGATGACGCTGATCTGGTCGTTTTCCTCTTCGACGTCGTTGTCCGGCGTCGAACTGCTGTCGAATTGGTCAGCAGCGGTCACCTGCAGGGTGACGAGCTTGATTCCGGCCGCATCGACTCGCAGTTGCAACGTCAACGTCTCTGTCTGCTCCGGGGCGAGTGTCCCCAAGGTCCACAAGCCGGTCACGGGGTCGTAGACGCCGAGCGTCGAACCGCTTTCGATAACCGATACGTTCCGGGGCAGCCGGGCCATCAATTCAATGCCGGTGGCGGTCGCCGGCCCGAGATTGTTCACATCAAAGGTGATCGTGACGACGTCGCCGACGAGCGGCGCTTCGTTGTCGATCTCACCGCTGACGACCAGGTCGATCACGTTGGGGGTGACGACGACGGAGGCGAAGTCGTCTTCGTCGGGGTCGGCATTGCCGGGTGTACTGTCGGGATCGCTTTGGTCGGCTTGGGTGATTTCGGCGGTACTCGTCAACGGTGACAAATCAGTCACCCGGCCACGAATCGTTAATGTTTCGCTCTCCCCGTTCGCCAAGGCGGGAATCGACCAAGTGCCGGCGGTCGGAATGAAGTTACCCGCGGTCACCGTCGATCCGGCGAAGTCGAAATCGCGTGGGATCCGATTGGTGACCACGATCCCGGTCGCGTCATCGGGGCCGCTATTGGTGATCACAACGGTGAAAGTGATCAACTCGTCACGGTCGGGCGTGGCGTTGTCGACCGTTTTGGTCAACGACAGGTCGGCGACGGGAGTGACGAAGGTGACGGTCGCATAATCGTCTTCATCGGGGTTGCTGTTGCCCGGCGTGCTGTTGATATCGGGTTGGTCGGCAGCCATCACCTCCGCGACGTTGGTAAACGAACCGACCTCGATCACGGTCGCGATGATCGTCAGACGGGCGGATGTCCCGGCGGCGAGAGCGTTGGGTGTCCACAGCCCGGTATCGACCGAGTAACTTCCGCTGGTTGCGGTCGCCGAGACAAACTCGACGCCATCATTAAGCAGGTCGCGGACCACGATGCCGGTCGCGGTACTCGGGCCGGCATTGGCCAAGGTCAGTACGTAAGTCACGTTTCGGCCGACGTTCGGCGACGAATTGTTGATCGTTTTGGCCAACGAAAGGTCGATCAACTGCGGTGTCACGATCACCGAATCGAAATCGTCCTCATCGGGTGCGGCATTGCCCGGCGTGCTGTTCGGATCGAATTGATCGGCGGTCAGTACCTCGGCGGTGTTGGTCAGCGTGCCCGCAGCCGTCGGCGTGGCGATCACCTGCAGCGTCGCTTCGCCGTCGGCGGCGATCCCGCCGATCGTCCAAACGCCCGTCGCGGCGACGTATTCACCGATCGACTGCGTGGCCGAGACGAACGCCAACTCGGGCGGCAATCGGTCCAAGACGCTGACACCGGTGGCTGCGTCTGGCCCGGCATTGGCGACCGTAATCGTGAAGGTGACACTTTCGCCCAAGTTCGGCGCAGCCTCCGAGACCGATTTGCTGAGGCTCAGATCCGCCGTCGCCGGTTCGAGTACGACCGTCGCCTGATCGTCTTCGCCGGGGACGTTGTTATCCGGAGTCGAATCGGGGTCGAATTGGTCGACGGCGACGACTTCGGCCGTATTCTGAATCACGATTGCTTGGTCGTATCGGGTGACGATCTGCAGCGTGGCCGAACTGCCGGCAGCCAGCGAAGCCAACGACCACAGCGATGTCGCAGGCGAAAACTCGCCGACCGAAGCGTCCGCAGAAACCAACGACAGGCCGGTCGGCAGCGAGTTGCGGACGGCGATCGTGGTTGCCTGATCAGGCCCATCGTTGTTGAGTGTGAGCGTGAAGGTGACCTGTTGACCGACGATCGGTCGGCTGACGTCGCTGGTCATTTCCAACGACAGGTCGCTCACCTGAGGCGTAACGACCACCGTTTCTTGATCGTCTTCGGCTTCGACCTGATTCCCAGGAGTGCTGTTCGGATCCGCCTGGTCGGACTCGATTACCTCGGCGCGAAGGCTCTGCGGCGCCGCTGTTTCGACCTCGGCGAACAGGTCCAAGGTCACGTCGTTGCCGGGATTGATCGAACCGATTTGCCAAACGCCGGTCGCGGCCTCGTAATCCCCCTGCGTCAGCGTCGACGATACGAAGGCCAAGCCGGAGGGCAGCAGGCTGCTGGCGACGACACCGGTGGCGATATCGGGCCCCGCGTTGCTGACCACGATTCGAAACCGGATGGTTTCGCCGACGTTGGGCGTATCGTTGTCGACCGTGTTGGTCAGCGATAGATCCGCCATCGGCGGCGTGATCGTCAGCGTAACGCTCGCCTGATCGTCTTCGTCGGGGTCGTTGTTACCGGGTGTCGAGTTCGGGTCGGGTTGGTCCGCGGCGGTCACCTCGGCGGTTCGCGTCAAATCACCGACCGCTTCGACACGGGCGATCGTCACCAGCGATGCCGAGCCCTCGACGGGCAGCTCACCGACGACCCAAACGTCGTCCTCGACGTTGCCTTGCCCGGGATTCTGCTCGACCAAGGTCAGCCCCATCGGCAGCGGCACGCCGACCCGCACCCCCGTCGCCACCGACGGACCGGCATTAAGCACGGTTACCGTGAAGCTAACCTCGTCGCCCAAAGCAGGAGTGGCGACGTCGACACTTTGGGTCAAGGAGAGGTCGGCCAACTCACTGACGATCGTCACCGAGTCTTGATCATCCTCATCGGGAACATCGTTATCGGGCGTCGAGTCGGGATCGAATTGGTCGGATGCGATGATTTCGGAAGTGCTGGTCAGCGATCCGAATTGCGTCACCGTGGCGACGATCGACAGCGTCGCTTCCTCGCCGTTGGGTACCGACCCGATCAGCCAAGTTCCCGAATCGGAATCGAAATCGCCTTGAGACGCGGAAGCGGAAACGAACGAGAGGCCAGATGGCAGAGTGGTTCGCGCGGCGACACCGCTGGCGGTATCGGGACCGTCGTTGTTGACGGTGACGCTGAACGTGACGTTCTGGCCGACTCCGGGCGCCGCCTCATCGACCGCCATCGCCAACCGCAGGTCGGCGACGGCAAAATTATCGAAATCGAAACCGCGGACTGTGGGACCGATCGCGCCGACCAGATTTGCGGCACCGTTGACGTTCGGCGCGCCGGTAATCTCCATCTCGATCGCCCCGACTTGGGTGAAGTCGGCTCCGCCACCACCGCTGGCGACAAACGAATCGAACGACAGGAATTCGAGCGATATCGGGGCGCCGCCGGTATCCGGGATCGCCAATACCCCGGTCGAAAATCGAGTCGCGGTGTCGGGGTTTCCGTCGTCGCTGTAGATCCGGATCGTCACTGTCCCCTCCGCCGAATCGGCACCTGCCTCGAGTCGCAATCCGGTCGCCAGCCCGCCGTCGGTCAAATCGATCGCCCCTAAGCCGGTATCATCCAACGACAATGCGTCGCCGTCTGGCCCGTCCCAACTGATGATCCGCTGCCCCTGACCGGTCTGGATCGAATCAAAGCTGAGTACGCCGGGAAAATCAGGATCGTTGACGCTGATCTGGACGCGGCCGTTGACCGACGTCTTGTTGACGAACAGGTCTCGCGACCCGCCGATGATTTCCGATGTCGGCCCATCGACCGATGACGTCACCGGGATCCCGTCATTGGTCGAATCGAAAACCAGTTGTGGTGCCGCGTTGAACGAATCGATGACGATAAACAGTTCGCCGACGACGTCATCGGCGGCGATCGTGATCGGTGGGCTGACCGACTCGCTCAGCGAAATTCCCGCGACATTTTGAGCCGGTTGGCGGACCAAGTAATCTCCGGCAGTCAATTCGTCGAAGCGGTACAGGCCGTCCGCCCCACTGGTCACACTCGCCACCAATTCATCGACCGCGGCATCCAAAATTCCATCGCCATTGTCACGGAAGAGGTCGATCGTCGCCCCAGAAATCTCCTCGCCGGGCGTAAAACCGTCGCCGGTAAGGTCGGCAAAAACACGCCCTTCGATCGCCGCCAGGTCGGTCGGTGCCGCCAGCGGAAGCCGCGTTTCCAAGGCTTCCAACCACAGTCGTCGGCGACGCGTGGCCCGGTGGTGCTGCGCTGCCGCTGCCGAACTAGCGGCGCGTTGAGAATACGATTGCCGACAACGAACGAGCGGTTGGGCGCGATGAGACACGTTGCATCTGGGTGGTTTGCGGAGGATGCGGAAACAGGCAAGCTCCAGTTGTGATGCACCGGCCGACCGCCCGCAAGTGCCAAGCCCTGTCAGAATCAAGGGGCTGATAGAGCCCCGCCCCGCCGCGGTCGGATCGGCTCCCGCGGCGGTCGTCGACAGTTCGTCGATCGAACTTAGCCGGCTGGTCGATCAGCGACGGGCGACGGGGTGAAGCAGCGGCAACCAAGCGGCGTTATCGCGACTGCTGGCGACGCACTGTTGGATGAAGTACATCCCTTCGACACCGTCGTAAATGTTCGGATAGACGGTGTCTTTGCGTTCGACCGATTCGCCCCCACCACGGCGGGCGATGTCGTCAAAGGCGGCGTTGTAGACGTTCGCGAAGGCTTCGAAGAATCCTTCGGGGTGTCCACTCGGCAGCCGCGCCGCCGCTGCGCCGCTGGCAGTCATGTGCGGCGCGTTGGGATCGCGAGTGTAGATCTGGTGAGGCTTCCCGTTTTGCCGGATGATCATTTCGTTCGGGTTTTCCTGACGCCACAACAGCGATGCCTTGGTCCCATCGATCTCGATCGTCAGGTCGTTCTCGCGACCGTGGCTGATCTGGCTGGCGGTGACGCTGCCGAGGCCGCCGTTTTCGTAACGGATCACGGCGGTGCCGTAATCATCCAATTGGCGACCTTCGACAAACGATTTCAGGTGACAAGAAACCGAATCGGGTTTCAGCCCGGTCATGTAGCGGCCGAGGTTGTAGGCATGTGTGGCGATATCGCCGAACGCTCCGGCCGCACCACTCTTGCTCGGATCGGTCCGCCACGCCGCCTGTTTCTGGTCCTCGCTTTCCAGCTTCGATCGCAACCAACCCTGGATATATTGTGTCCGGATCGCCTGAATTTCGCCCAATTCGCCGGCGAGGATCATTTCACGGGCCATCCGGATCAGCGGGTATCCGGTGTAGTTGTGCGACACCGCGAAAACGACGTCCGATTCTTCGACCGACTTCATCAAGTCCTCGGCCTGAGCCAGGTCGAAGGTCATCGGTTTATCACAGATCACATTGAATCCCGCTTCGACAGCCGCTTTGGCGATTTCGTAGTGCGTGTGATTGGGTGTCGTGACGCTGATGAAATCGATCCGTTCGCCGGTCGGTAACTTACTTTCGGCATCGAACATCGATTCGTAGCTGCCATAAGCCCGCGACGGGTCGATGTCGTAACTCGGCGCCGACGCCTTGCTCCGCTCGGCGTTACTCGAGAGCGCTCCGGCGACCAGGGTGGCGCGGTTATCCAAACAGGCGGCGATCGAGTGAACTCGGCCGATGAAGGAGCCTTGGCCGCCACCGACCAGGCCCATGCGAAGTTTGCGGTTCAGCGGTGCGTTGATACTCATCGGTTCTCAGTCCTGTGATCAGGGGGAAAAAGGGGATCGAGAGCTGACGGAGTGCAAGAAACGCTCCGGACAGCCGATACAAGGGAGGGATCGCAATCGTAAATCGATCGTGTCTGGCCTACAATGAGCGGTCAGGCGCGATCAGCGTTCGATCGCTCACTGGAAACCCCTTTTCTGCCGACGCATTGCAGGCCAACCATGAACGAAGCAGCAAGCGAAAATGAGAACGAAATCGAAATCGCGTCAGGCAGTTGTCGGGCACGACTGCGACGAGCGTTGCAAACCAATCCCGTGGCGGTCGTCGGGTTCGTGTCGATGACAGTGGTGGCGACTCTGGCGCTGGCCGCGGCGGGTTACTTCGCCGGTCTCGCCAATGGCCATCGGTCCGATGCGCTCGCCCGGGCCTGGGACGGCTTCCCGGCCACGATCGACGCCAGTACCGCGACCTCCAACGAAAAGTTTTCGATCGCCACCGGGTTGGTCAGCCCACAGGCCGAAGGGGTCTTCGTCCTCGACCACAGCACCGGCGTCCTGCAGTGTTCGGTCTACTATCCTCGTGTTCAACAATTCATGGCGAATTACACGGTTAACGTTTCGGAGATTACCGGCGGGCTCGCCAAAGGGGGCGGTTTCTTGATGGTTACCGGCGAGGCCGATATGACGATCGGCGGCCGCGGTAATCAGTGGGCGCCGACGCTGGTTTATGTTCTCAACACCGGCACCGGCAACTACGCCGTCTTCGGTGTCCCGTTCGACCAACAAGCCTTGGCTCAGGGACGTCCACAGGTCGCCAATCTGGTTCAAATGGCGCCGGTGCGGGCCGCCAGCGCGATCCCGGCCCGCTGATTCGACCGATTTTATTCGTGAGGCTGTTCGATCGCGTCGTCGCCGTCGGCGAACCCGATCGCTGCCAATTCATGCGGCGTGCTGGCCAACGCTACGTCGTTGCGGTCGCCTTGCAGATAGTGGCAGATGCGCCAGGTGTGGTAGCCGAGGCGGTCGAGCCAACGGATGGCGTCGAGTAGGGTCAGCGAGTGCTCGGGGTCCCATTCGCCCAAGGCCGTCGCTTGCAACACCAACGGCCGGTCGTGTTTCCGCATTTCGGCGAGGTCTTTCGCGGCACGTTCGACATTGACCGGCCAGTCGTCCTGCTGTTCCTCGTCACGTAGCCCCGCGGCGGCCAATCGCAGTAGTTCCACCGTTTGGCTGACAACCGCCTTGAGCCGCGGATCGGAAAGGCTCTCGAGCTGAGCCCGTGGCGGTTGCAGCGACGATTCGAGACGCAACAGATGATCGAGGACGTGGATCTGGGCGACGTGCGACCGCGACATCGGGCGATCGGTCGGTATGTGATGAATCCGGCTCAGAAATCGCTGGACCTTGCGAAGCGCCTCGCGGACCTGAGCGAGTCCCGATTCGTGATAGCCGCGGTTGCCCCAGGAAAGTCGCCGGCGAGTCGCGTCGAACAGCTCCGCCGCCGTTTCCTGCAAGGCCCGCCGAGTCGCTTCGAGGGCGACCTCGGGGACACTCAATACGGTGTCATCGAGATGCCGAATCAGCGGCGTGTCGGTTTCGGGTAGTAAGCGTTCGATCGCATCGGAAAACGGCTTCAACAACGGCAGAAAGATCACCACGCCGAGCCCGATGAAGGCGGTATGAAAAGCCGCCAAACTGATCGCGCCGGTCGGCAGCCCCCAACGCTGTTGTGCCCAGCCGATCAGGTCGAGGAACCAGGGGAGCGCGACGACTGCGATCAGGCCGGCGGTTAAATTGAATACGACATGAGCCAGTGCCGTCCGCTTGGCCGAGACATTGCCGCCGATGGCGGCCAGTACACTGGTGATCGTTGTCCCGATCGACGCGCCGATGACCAACAGAGCGGCTTGGTCGAAATTGATCGAATCGGTGTGCAACGCTGTCAAAATCGTCGCCATGGCGGCGCTCGAAGATTGGGTGACGAAGGTCAACAAGACGCCGACGAACATCAACACCAGGTGGTCGAACAGATTGCCCGCGGGCCGCCCGGAGATTTGAAAGTCTTCGGTTAACCCGCTCATCCCCGTCTGCAGCGTTTCGATCCCGACCAGGATCAGCCCGAATCCGGCGATCGGTAACCCCACCGCTGGCCAGGCTCCCCGGCCGAGCAGTCGCAGTAGCGCGCCGCTGGTGATCAGCGGCAGCGCGTAGGCGCCGAGACTGAACTTGAGGCCGACGACCGACACCAACCAACTCGTTCCGGTCGTCCCGAGGCTGGCCCCGATGACGACCCCGACCGCCTGCGAAAAACTGAGCAATCCTGCGCTGACGAAGCCGATCACCGTAACCGTCGTGGCGCTGGACGATTGCACCACCATCGTCACCACCATTCCCGACGCGAACGCTCGCAGCGGATGGCCGGCTAACCGGAGCAGCGCTTGACGAAGCGTTTCGCCAGCCAGCGACTTGATGCCGTCGGTCATCAAGATCATGCCGAGCAGAAACAGTCCGATTCCGCCAGCGATTTGCATCGGCATCACATCCACAACTTCGCGTCATCCTCCGGGGTGAGTGGGTACAGGCGAGTTCGGGCAAGGTGAGTTCGGGAACAGCCCATCAAGGGAGCGAAACGGCAGCCCAAAACGGGCGGACGCGGTCGGCCCGAGTACGGACATCTTCCAGCATGAAATCGAGCGAACCGTCAAAGTCGAGCGTGACCGATCGCGTCATGTACCGGACCGTAATCCGTTCGTCCATACGGATCCCCATCGACGGTTCCAAGTAGACATGAAACTTCTTGCTCGGCCCCTGGGTGATTCGGATCTGATTGTCCGAGCCGATGCTGGCCACGACCTTACCGGCCCGTTTATTCTCCGTCACGTCCCACAAAAACGGGTCGACCGCTACCGGTTCGACGATCGAGTCGAGTTCCAGCCACCAGAAAAATTGGTCGCCATGACGCATCGTCACCGCCTCGATCGAGGACGGTGCCGCCGCCCGCCGCATCGTCGGTAACTTCATCCAGTCAAAGTGATGATGGATTTCTTCATAAAAATGATCGGGGCCACGGCCGCGATACATGATGATCATGGCGTCGAAAGTCGACTTCATGTAACGCTGCAGCGTGTCGCCAATCCGTACCAAGGTGACCGGCGTGCCAGCGATTTCGCCAAAGATCAATCGCAGCGGCACGTGAGGCGATTTACCGCTGTAAAACCTAACATAATTCGAAGGCTCGCCGCCGATGTTGATCATCCCGGCCCACAGGTCGGGATGCGACAGCGCAATGTCCCAGGCCGCGGCACCGCCATCGTTGATCCCCGTTAAGAAGATGCGGTCGGCGTCGATCGACACCCGCCGCATCGCGTCCCGCAACGCGGCAAGCACCTCAGCGTGCTCGCGGGGCGTCGATTCGTAGGCCCGTTGTCCGGGCCGCGTCCACTCGGGGGCAACCACCACAAACCCGTGTCGGGCGGCTTGGCCGAGCC
>SKZY01000252.1 GCA_007127095.1 Planctomycetaceae bacterium | reverse complement strand
GCCAAGCGAAAGTTCTCGCCGCTGTTAGCCGCGACACTGATCAACTGGGGGCCGAGATTACCGGCGAGCAATTCTCGCCGCTCGAGTGTCTGATGGCTCAACCGACGCTGAGTCATCTCGGACGTCTTGACCCTTCGCTTGCGAAGGCTTCGCAGTGCTGATCGACTCGACATGGTCCGCTAACTTTATGAATGAATGAAGGAGAGAATGGATTGGGTTTGTGATCGCCCCGGGGGAGGCGAAGCCGGGACGACGGGGTTAGCCGTCGCCCCATGGCGACAATTTTTATTTAGGGAAGCGAATCGGGATCAGACCATAACAGCAAGACCTCATCGACGGCGGAGGATAATTCGCCACCCTCGTTCGAGGTCCGCCGGGCCGCGACCAAGTCGGCGGCCCAATCGTCGGAATCGCCGTTGTCGTTGTCCCAGAATCCGCCCAGCGGATCGGCCGCATCGAGCAGTGTCACCGCGTCCAACGAGTCGCGTTGGTCGTCACCGCTCGTACCCTGGCCCACGACGGTCGGCAGGCCGATCGACGAGGCCGCGAATAACGTGCTGGTCGCGGCGGCCAGCGTTACCCCAGCTTCGCCCTCGCCGGCTTGTAGTCGATTGCGACGACCGATCTCGTTGATTACCAATAACGCGTCAATCGGTCGGATGAACCCGTCGCCGTTGACGTCGAAGAAATCAGGTGGCGGACTGGTCAGTTCCGATACCGGGATTTCCGCGGTCCGCCGCGAAGAAAGCAGGTTCAAGATCCGCAGAGCATCGAGCGGCGTGATCACTCCGTCGGCGTTGACATCGAACTCGAAGCCTGGGATCGGATTCTGATAAGCCGACCGGCCCAGATTGAGTGTCACGGTCGTCACGTTACCGAGCAAACCGGTCGGGTCGATCGGACGATAAGTGAAGGTATCGGTTTCGCCCGATTGCCCTGAGGTGCTGACGTAAACGAAGGTGCCGTCGCGGAACATATCGAGACGCCCCTTCGCCGTCATCACCCGCACACCGGTACCTCCGCTGATCGAAGTCGGGTCCGACCCCGACACGCTCGGCAGGTGAACCCGAACCTTCTGGTTCGTTCCCGGGAAGACATCGTCATCGGGGTCGCTGTCGTTCGACAACACGCCTTGGGCCGGGTTGAGCACTTGAAGCTGTCCACCGATCGGAACGTTGTAGAAGTTGGGCTCACCCCGCGGCGGATCCGGAACCGGGGCGACGTTCAGCGTAAACTCATCGGTGACCGAGAAGGTGCCGTCGCTTGCCGTGATGTCAATCCGGGTGCTCCCAAACGCGTCGGGAACCAAATTGATCGTCATCTGGTCGCCCGAGAAATCGATCGATTGGACCAACCCCGAAGCGGCGATCTGGGCCGGGGTCGGATTGAGCAAGTTGCCGAACCGGGTCACCGTGTAGGTGAGTTGCCCGCCGTCGGGATCGAAGAAGACCGTCGTTAGGTCGATGACGGGCGTGTCGTCTTCGTTGACATTCAACGGATCGAGGGTACCGATCAACACCGGTGGGTCGGGCGTGTTGATCACTGTCACCGGGACCTGGATCGATGACGAGGGGCCGCCACCGACATTGGTCGCGACAATGTTCAGGTTCAGCTCGCCGAACCGGAACGGCTGCAACCGCAACCTTAAGGTGCTCGCCCCGGTCGCCGGATCGACGATGATCGAAGCCGCCGCGATCGACGGATCGGTGCTGACCACCGTGAATGTCGAAGCGTCGCCCTCGGGGTCAAAGAACCACGAATTGAGGTTGAAGTCAAAGACCTGTTCGGTCTCCTTGGCCTCGGTGAACTCGAGCGACCGACGGTCCGGGTCGCCATTGATGCCGATAAAGATCGGCGGCGAATTGTCTCCATCAACATTGATGAAGACGGTCCCGGTCGAGGATCGGGGAACCCAGGGATCGTAGTTGTGAGAAGCCGGCTCGGTGTCGACGACGGTGTAAGTGAATTGATCGGGGCCGCTAAAGTTCGCTGGCGGCGTGTAGATCAGGTTCAGCCCGTCGTTGCTGACCCGTACGATCCCGCCTCGCAGCGTCTGCTTGGGGAACTCATTGGTCACCAACGACAAACCTTGACCTTCGGAAACCTCGTCGGGTGGCCCCGGTAGGTCATTGCCGAGCAGGCTGTCAGGCACTCCGGGCTCACCGATCAAGATCGAGAACGGTCCATCACCCTCGAACTCGAACGAATTGTTGCCGACGATCGGCGGATCGTTGACGGGGGTGATCGTGATGATCACCGTCCCCAGCGTTTCCGCGGTCTCGACCAACTGGTTCGGGTCCATCGGGTCGTCGGCGACGACGTAATTGAACCGGTCGGGACCTGGGCCAGGAAAGTTCAACGGCGGGGTGTAACGCAAGTCGCCGTCGACGATCTGAACCACGCCACCGAGTTCGGTCTGGAACCCTTGGCCGCCGACGCCGGCTGACTGGATCAACAGCGGTTGATCCGACTCGTTCGGCGGACCTGGTGCGTAAAAGGCGGTCAATTCTTCCGCGGTGAAGGTGACCACCGTATCCTCGGCGATCGTCCGGTTGATGATCGGCGGCGGCCCGATCACGAACGGCGGGTCGTTCACCGGGTCGATGATCAGCGTGACCGTCATCGCAACGGGACTGATCAGCTGCGTCTCAGGAGCAGCCGGCTTGAGATCGGTGACTCGAGCCGTAAAGACCGCCGTACCGAAGTAGTCAGGTGCCGGTACGAAGGTGAATGTCCCGTCGGCGAACAGGGTCAACTCCCCGGCGGTCTCACCCATCGCATCCACCAACGTCCGCTCTCCGACATCGTCGGCGAAAATGCCGATATCGTCGCCGTCGGGGTCGGTGATCTGGGCGAGGATTCCGTCGTCGTTGGTGTCGTTGGGCGTCAGCGTCCCATCGGCATCACGGGCCTGCAAGATCCCGTCTTCGTCGACCCGGTAGGTCAGTTCGCGATTGGACTCGTTTACGACGGGAGGCAGTCCCGGCAGGATCGTCAGGCGATAATCTTCCACTTCGCCGCTGAGCGCCAGGCCACGTGGTGACAGCCCGCCGTCGGTGCTGATCCGGAACCGGGCGAAAGTCGGCGTCGGCACGTTGGGCCGCGGCGCGTTCGCGGGGACATTGATCGTGAAGGTCCGCGTCACCGGCTCACCATTGGGTGTTCCGGAGAAGATCGCTCCAGGGGTCGACCCGTCGATGATCTGCTCGTTCGGGTCGTCCCAATCGCCGTCAAAGTTGAAGTCGATCCAGGCCTCCAGCACACCAGCGCCGGTCACCGTTACCTCGATTTCCAGCGGCATCCCGGGGTTGATAACCCCCAGCGGATTGACCTCGCTGGTGAAGACGACACCGTCTTCGTCATCGGTCACGATCCGCACCGTGTCGCCGACGACGATCACATCGGCTGGCCGCAGTGGACTCTCCAAAACCGCCAAACGGAAAGCCTCGGCGATCGAGGAAAGCGAGCTTGGGTCGAGCGGAGCAACCGCGAAATGGTTCTCGTTGAACAGCCCGTTGATATCGAATTCGAGAGTGGCGGTGTCGACACCGGTCGAGATCGTCAACGTATCGCCGTCCGAGCCGCTCAGATCAAAGGATACTTCGACAAATCCCTCGCCGAACGATGTGTTGAACAGTGTTCCGGTCGACCCGAGCACGAACAGGGTCAGGTCGTCACCGTCGGCATTCGGCGTCGGTTGGCCGTCGGGATCGACGTCGATCAATCGCCCCAAGCGGACGCCATCGAGGTCGACAACGTGTCGGGCCCCGTCGTTGGCGAGCAGCGTCGGATAACGGCCGGGAACACCGGCAAGCGGATCGGGGGCGTCGCCATAATCGAGCCCCACGGTCGGCAGCAGCAGAGTGAACTGCGTCGTGTTGTCGTCGCGATTCGGTTTGAGCGGATTACCGGCGAGATCCTTGATCGCTTGGAGGAAGTAATGATCGATGTCGCCATCGATCAGCAGCCCGTTTTCAATAAACAGGGTCCCTCCGCCACGGTTGACCGCGGTCAAAGCGGTCGCCCCGTCGACGTTTGCCTGATTGACCGCGGCGATCAACGCCAGCTTGATCTGCTCCGGTCCGAACGCGCCATTGAAAGGCACCGCCACCGCGCCGCCCGGCGTTCCGCTGAGCATGATCCGGGTTTCGCCACCGGTCCCGGCGGACAACTCGACGGTCGTCTGTGAGGTGTCGTTGAGTCGTACCCGACCGCCTGGCAGCGATTCGGCCGATAGGTCGAGGTTACCGGCGTTGTTGTTGATCGCCGCGGCTAGCACGTCGGCGACCGCGTCAACGGTACTGCCGGCTTGGAAGACGACCGGAATGAAGCCGGGTGTCACGCCACCACCACCGGTCGACCGCTCGAACTCGAACCGCAGCGTCTGACCCTCCTGGGTGATGATCACCTGATCGCCGTCCTCGACAATTCCACGCCGCGGGGTCAAAGGCGCTGGGATCACCGCGTCGACCGGTTCGTCGGGGTCGATCGGTTCCGGCGTGGCGGGGAAACCGAACTGCGACTGGTCGATATTGCCCAACGAGATCCGTCCGCCACCGAGGTTGACCGCGATGATGTCCAATACCGATTCGTTGATAGCATCGACGGTCGCGGTGGCGAGTAATTCGACATCGTCGAATGTCCGATAGCTGATCTCCGTCGCCAGCGGATTGGTCGCCCCGGTCAATTCGAGGTTGTATTGGAAGACGACCGTATTGAAACCGTCGGTTAACAGGAACTGGCTGTCATCGGGAATCGCACTGCCACCGACAATCGGCAACTGCAACAACAACGGACCGGAGATGGTCAACTCGCTCGAGCCACTGACTCCGGGCTCGCCGACGATCCGGAGTCGCGAGCCGTCGTCGAGCGTCATTTCGAGGCCAGGTTCACCACCGATCGCGACCTGGCCACCCGGGTTAGCGAGGACGCCGGTGGCATCGAGTCCCTCGATTTCCGCAGCCCGAATCGCAGCGGCGATGCGGTGAGCCAAGTCGTCGGCGGTGGTCTCCCGACTGAACTCGATCCGAGTTCCCATCGGCAACGGGGCGTCATCATCGATCCGGTCGAGTACGAACGTCACCGGTTCACCGGCTTCGGGGACGAACCGGATCAGGCTGCCATCGGCCGGTGTCCGACTCAACCCGACGGCCCGCAACTGACCGCTGGTCGTTACTTCTCCGTTCAGCGGCAGGTCAAGGAAGACCAAGCCGTTGATCACGGTCGGCTCGAGACGCAACGGCGAATCGATGATCGCTTGCACGATCGCGTCGCGAACCGCGGCCGCTTGAGTCAATCCGCTGACGTCGATCCGTCGGTTGATCGGGTTGAATTCGTTGTTCGTATCGAACTCGAACCGCACCGAACGAGTCCCGTCATTGATCGTCAAAATGTCACCATCGACGATCCCACCGACGCCGACTCCGACATTCGGTACGGCCAAGGCGAGTGTCCGTGATGACGCGATCAACGCGGTCCCACCGACATCAAGCCGGATACCGGGCTCGCTACCGATCACCACGGTCGCATCATCATCGTCGCCAACCGGGGTGACATCGAGCACGCCATCATTGACCGCGGCTTGAATCGCCTCGCGGGCCGAACGGGCGATGTCAGCCGCCGAGTCACCGGTTTCGAAAGCGACTATTCGGCTGTCACCGAGCGTGACACCGTCACGATCGAACTCGAAGAAGACCGGGTTACCGCTCGTCCCGGTGATGCTGAACCGCGTCCCATCGGAGATCCCGCCGGTGCCGGTTCCGATCGATGGCACGGTGAACTGGAGCGTTTCAGGGATACGGAGTTCGTAACCCGATTCGAACTCGAACGCCACTCGACCGCCTTGGTCGTCGACGACGGTGAACGAATCGCCGTCGGCGATCGACCCGGCGCCGGGCGATAGAACGACCAGCCGATCACGGTTGTTGAGCGAAATCCGGTAGGCCCGATCGCTTCGCCAAATCCCGGTCAGCGGCCGCAGCGTGATTAAACCACGGGTATTGTCGTAGCTGAAGGTGTAATCGATCCCCTCACTCAGCAACCGGTCGCCTTCGAACAGGGCGACATTGGCACCCGCCTGACGGATCCCCGGCAGCACCGGCACGACCACGGTGGCGTCGTTGATGCCACTACCGACGAACGGGTCGGACGAATCGCCGACATCCTGCAGCAGGATCCGGAACTCGTCATAGACTCCCGATTTGAGCTGCAGAAAGCTCTCAGCAGGGTCCGTATCGATTCCCGCCGCGTCGTTGTCACGCGGGAACTCGATGGTCGCCGTCGGGCCGACAAAGTCGGCACGATCGAGAGCCCCGCGGTCCTTGAAGACGTTCGATCCCAAGCCGCCCGGCGAGGCGACATCGGGATCGTCGGCACGCAGTTGTCCGCTGTTGTCGCGGTCCGGCGCCAAGATATTACTGATCGGGATCCCGACCGAAAGCTTCAACGCGGCGAAGGTATCGCGTTCGGCGATCGAATTGATCGCACTGTCGATGATCGGCGAGTTCGCCGCCGGGATCATCCGATCGCCAGCCGGATTCTCGACCGCGCTGATGCCGTCGGGAATGATGATGTTGAAGTCGGAAGTGCCGCCGTTGATATTGCTCGGGCCGATCTGCGCATCGGTCGTGATGCCCTGATTGGCGCCGGCAATGAACGGGCTGGTTACGTCAGCACGGATCCGAGTATTCCGCGGTTCGTCATGCTGGAACGCATTGCCCGTGACGACGATCTGTTGAGTCTTATAAAACTGATTGACCTGAGCCGCATTGCCAAAGCCGCCCGTGTTGGTCTCTTCGGCGACCACACTTTGGTGCAGATTCATAAACACGTTGTTGACCAATGTCGGGCTGGCCCCCTGGGTGATTAGGACTCCGTTCTCGGCCAGCAACTGGTCCGCTTCGGTCGCGAACGCAGGCGTCGATTGATCAGGGGTCAGCCGTAACCCCGCCGCACGTGCCTCAGCGCTCAACTCGATCCGTGCGGCGTTGCGAACCCAGGCGTACAGCTCACTGGTCCCCACCCCGTCACTGAGGCCAGCGGATACGATACTGGCAGTCCCCGTCTCCAACCGGTTATGCCCGAATCCGGTTCCGTAATCGGTGAAAAACGTGGTGTTGATCGCCCCGTTGTTACCACTCGCTCCGCCCAAGGCGGTCGCGGTTACCCGCGGGACAGGACCGTTCCGCCCCTCAGGCCCGGCGCCTCGCTGGTGGTTGGGAATCGCCGGGATGCCGCCGACAACCCGGTCGATCGCGCTGGCGATCGCCCGCATGATATCGGGAACTCGGTAACCGCCGTCGAGCCCGCCAGTGAACAGCGGCACATTGATGTTTCCGTTGCCCAATACATGTCCGACCACGCTGTTGGAAAATTCGAACGTAACGCGGTTTCCGATCGCGTCCACGTTGGCGAAGACTCCTTCGCCGTTGTAATCGGGAATTTGTGTGATCGTAAAGGTGGTGCCGATCAACGCTCCCGCCCGTGTTCCGGTATTGGTTCCGGAAAAGGCATTATTCCCATTGTCGACCGACAACACAAAGTCGCGCGGAGCATAAACCTCCATGCCGATCGAATATTCGCCGGTGCCGCCGATACCCGTTCGACGACCGGCAAGACTCAGTGGGTCATACGTATCGTTGCCCAGGCTGCTGACACCGACGTAGTAGGTTCCCTTCTTTGTCGCGGTAAAGTCGAGGAAGCTGGACCGCGGGTCGAACGGCGGTTCGGGTTCATCGGGGTCGGGAACGACCGGCAAATCGGCGACCGATGCTCCCGGCACCAAGTAATCCGGCGTGACCCCCGGTTGACTGATCGTACTGACGATCCCATCAGCCGTAACGAAAGCCTGTGGCACACCGTTGGAATCGAACAATCTTAGAACGGTCTCGGGACCCGTCTCCAAGGCACTGATATCGACGACCAAACGATCACCGGCACCGAGTTCGACCTTGTACAGATCGACATCGCGGTCTGGGGAGAGTGGGCTGCTGTTGTCGCCAATGACACCTTGCGTTACGTAGGCGCCCTTGTGACTTCGTCCCAACTTGGTATCGACCGCTCGGTCGATCGTCTCGTTCGGTTCGGCGGTCCCAGATCCGGCAAATCGAGATTCTGTTCCGTCGTTTCCATAAATCGTATTGTTGACGACCCGGACGAACGGTTGCGGCGCCTCGGAGATGCCGAGACGTTGGACTCGGGGACTAGTACCACCCACCTTCTGGAAGGCATTGCTGAAGTAGACGGCACTCGCTCCTTCCAGATAAAGCGCTAACGTCGGCTCACCACCGATACCGCCAACACCTCCGCTCGGTGCGGTCAACGAAGGACCGATCGAGGCCCTGACCAGACCCGCCAAGCCGTTCGTTACCAAGATGCTGCCGTTAATCGCCTGCTGCATCCCGACCAGGATCTCTTCAGGCGTACTGGGCGTATCGCGTCCACCCGGCGGATACGCACCCGATCCGCCACCATCATTAATGCGGCGGTAGTAGATCGGTATGTGACCATCAGCGAAGCCATCGCCACCGACTTGACCGCTGCCGCCTTGGTTTGTCGGTACGCCACCGAGATCATCAAACTCAAAGACGACCCGTGTACCCGCGGCGTCGATCACCATCGTGTGACCATCAGCGATATTGATCGACGGGATATCGATCATCAACGGCGTGGTCTGACCGTCGATCTTGATTCCCGTGAAACCGGCTTGGTCGATGACGTTGTTGACGATCGCCGCGCCGGGCGCCAGGCCGCCGGTGACCGACTCGTTCAACGTCGGCAAATTGATCGCCGCACCGCCACCGTTGTTTCCGACCGGCGGTGGTGTCACGACCCCAGAAACCAGCCCCGGAAATCCGGGGAATCCGGGAAACCCGGGAAATCCTGGGAACCCTGGGATGGCGCCGACTTGACTGTCGCGTGGGTCCGTCTGCCGCGGCGGCAATTCCGACCAGATGCCGATCCCATGAGAATCGCTGATCGTGTTGCTGTCGATGATCATCTGGCCCTGTACCCGGCGGACATTCGAATCGCCGATCCCGTCATGTAGGATCGCGGCCAAGCGGACGTTGCGACCACCACCGTTACGGGGTTCCGCAGCCAGCGTCGCCGGCGCGTCGGTCACCCCCAAAATCTCTTCGAAGTTACCATTGACCACCCCGTGCAGATTGACCCGCGCATCGGTTGTCGCCCTGTCAGCGGAATTACTCGACGCTGATGACGCTTTGATCTTCAGACTCGACTGAACCACCGAACCATTGATCGCGTTGATCAACCGCTGGGCGACTTGGGTCGGTGTATCGGTCGCCGCGTAAGGGATCCGGATCACGTTGGGAGAAAACCCGCCGGCCGTGTTGAATTCGAACGTCAGCGTGGTTCCGCCATCGTTGAGAGTGAACCGATCACCATCGACGATCTGATCACCGGCAGGGGCAACCAACGTGACCTGACGGGCATGCCGGTCGTTGGTATCGAACGTTTCGGTCAGTTGGATCCCACCGACGACAGGCGTGAAGTACTCGGTGCCGTGACGCATTTCGAGTTGGTATTCACCGGCTTGAGCGCCAAAGCTCCCCGGCGTGAAGCCCGCCACATTGGGCCTTGACTGCGTGATCATCTCACCGCGTTCGGCAAAACCAACAATGAAATCGTCGAGATACAGCCCTTCACCCGGAAACGACGTGTCGCCGGTTTGATAGACGAACTCGATCACAATGCCGGTATGCCCAGCGAACGGTTCGAGCGACAGGACCTGTTGACGCCAAGTCAGAGTATCTGGAGCAGTCTGCAGGTTGGTCGTTAAGGTGATCCCATTGGGTTCTTGGTCGCTACTAGCCCGGACGCTTACACTATCGCCGGCGCCGGGGGCATAATAATAGTTGTAGTAGAACCGAGGCAAATCCGCTGCCGCATAACCCGTCAGGTCAAACGCCGTCGAGCGGAGGACTCCACTCGATTCGCTGCGGTCGAATCGGTACGACTGGTTGCCCGCATCGCCACCCGCAAACGGATGGTTCGCGACCGAAACATGCAACGTATAACTGCCCGTGGTCGGACGGTCAGCGACCGCAAGTGTAAAGGTCTCGTTCCCCGCGTCATAGGTCGTCGCTTCGGGAGATACGGCTACATAGTAAAAGCCAGCTTCGAGCGTCGTCTGAATGAACGGGTCTGCGCTAAGCGGGCTGAGGGGATTACCCGGCAACCCCGGTAGACTACCGCCGGCACCGCTGGTGGCAGGCGCGTTCGAGTTCGTTTGAACCAATGTCCGCGAGACCGCCCCCGTGTCGGGATCGACCACTTCGCGAAACAACTGCAACTTGAGATCGACGCTTCCTGGACCGGTCGGTTCGGTCGGATCGAAACCACCATCGATGTCGAGGATCACCTGAGAATTGTTCTCGGTAACCTCAAACCGGAACAGGTCAACAACATCTCCGGCGATGCTTCCGTTGACCGTGGTATGCGGGATCGACTGACTCGTGTTGGCCGTCGCCGAGCCGATGTTCGGATCGAGTGCGAGGCTCCACGGTATCGACTCCAGATTGTTCGCCGTGGCGAACGTATTGTTCGGCTCAGTCTCAAATCGCACACTCGGCGGAAAAGCCGTGGGAACGCGGCTGCCATTGAAGGTGGGCGTGCGTTGGTGGCCCGGGTTGTTCCCGCGATCAGTCGTTACCGCCCACCCCGGCCCGAAATCGGCAACAAAGGCGCCTTCGCGCGGCGGTAATGCGGTCGAACCACCGATCGATTCGACATGGTCTTCAAAGATCCGCAACACCGAATCGAGTGGTTCGCGGCGGAGCAGGACGTTCTCTTGTAACTCCACCGGCACCCGTCCGCTTTCGCTGACCGCGACGTAATAGGTGCCCTGTGGCAGTGAGACCGGACCGATGAACGGGTCTCCATTGCCGATCGACCCACGCGCCAACAGTTCGCCGATCTCGCTTCCCAACGGACTCGACTGGTCCTCGGCAATGTTGCTGCCCGTGCCGAAGAGGATCAATCGCGGCCCACTACCGTCGTCATAGAAGACGCTCAGGTTGGTGTCGGGACGGCTAAAATCAGCAGCATAATCGATGTCGAATACGGTTGACCGCTGCAGTTGAGATAACGCAGCACCGCCCCCGAAATCGACTTCGAACTGAAAGAAATCGATATCGGTCGCGGAAGAAAGTGCCCCCGCGATACTGATCGCCCCATTCTTGGTGCTCGCCAAATTACCGACATGCTGAGGACGTGCGCCAAGCGTCGTGCCGCTGGCGATGCTGTTGTTGCTGGTCTGTCCGCTGACCGACTCGTGTTCCGCGATCTCGCCCAACAACGGCGAGTTACCGGGCAGACCCTGCATCCGGATCCCGTGGTTGGCGTAGCGGATATCGGCGAACCGGACGACGCTCCCAGGAAACTCCTGCTGCTCGCTCAGCCGAACCTGAACCACGTAACTGCCACGGGTCAAACCGCCGGCGGCATCGTCGGGATTGATCGACGCACTTCGGACGCGGATGTAATAGACTCCGCGGGTCCCGGTTGGCCCGGGCAAGACGAAACTGAGTCCGGCGTCACGCGGATTGGTCGATCCGAAATCCTCATACAAACCGAACTCGCCCGGTTCATCGAACGAACCGTCGAACCGACTCAGCGGCCCGACCTTGCCACTCAACGTACTTCCCAGAACCGTGATCAGCGACGGATCGGCAGCCTCATCAAAGCTGTTTTCCGAGCGAGCCACCACGTTGCCCGACGAATCGAGTACCTCGACAACGCTGTCCAAACCGATACTCGTCTTGTCGATGTCGACCCAAACCTGTGTCCCGGCGGCACCCGAAAAACTGTAGGTGTCGATATCGGTCGGACCACTGAGCACCCCATGGACTTCGAAACCGAGCCGCAGATTCTCGTCGCCAGAAAGCACGTTTTCGGCCAACTGGCCGAGGAATTGAGGTGTCTCGATGCTCGCGTTGAGCCCTGGAGGTACCGCGGTCGACAGTTCTTGTTCGAGGATCACCGCGACATTGCGGTCGTTGCTGAATTGGTCGAAGTAGAGCCCTCGCCAGTCATTGGGGAACGGACGGCTGCCGAAACCGTCACCGTTGGTGTCGGTCTGCTCCGAACCGTCGAGCCGTCGTCCGGCGCCGACCGTGTCGTCGGCCAGACTGGTCAGGACCACCGGGGCGCCGGGAAGCCCGACCACGTGCAGCGTGCCGCCGATCCGGTCGACCACGTTGTTGGGCGTACCGGTCGCCGTGAATCCGGTTCCCGCCGTGGGGCTATTCGGGTTGCCGCTGCCCGCTAACTTGACCACCAAGCTCTCATCGGGGCGGCTCTGCAACCGCAGTTCGCCACCGGAGACCTGATTACCGACCGAAATCGTGTCGAACAGCATGTGAACGATGTCGGTATCGTCCCAAACGCTCGACGTCGACAATACCCCGCCGCGGACATACATCCCATTGAGTTGCCGTTCGGCCGCCGAGTCGCTCGGAGTACTCTCGGTCGTATTCCGCCGGATCAACGGGCCGTGATTGTCGTCTAGATCGGCCAAACGATTCAAATCACCAGTCTGACGTCCGCGGTCGACGACGTAATCGGCGATCATCGAATCGCTGTCGATATCGATGATCGGTCCCCGATTCTCCACGAACTCGTTGCCGACCAGCACCGGTTGCGTGAATCGGGCGAAGACCGTCGACGGCGTATTGCCGAGCCGACCATTGCGGCCGACCGGGCCGGCGCCGCCCTGGCCATTGGCGTTGTACTCAAACCGACTATCGACCACCCGGGCGTCCGCCTGATGCAATTCCAACACCGAGAACGCCTTGCTTTGACCACCCTCGATCAGGCTGATCCCGCCGCCGTATGCGAGCACCGCGTTGTCGAGGCTGACGTTAGCCGTCGGACCGGCATAGATCCCGGCCCAATCGCCCCGGTTCGGCATGATCCCGCCGCCGGGAGCATTGCTGTCGTTGTTGGTGTCGAAAGACCCACCCACGCCGTAGCGGTCGTCGGCGACACTGGTGAAGACGACCGGCAAGCCCGGCAAGCCCTCGGCGACCAACTGGGTTCCATGCCCCAATTCGATCCGAGACCCACCGAGTTTTACGACGGTTCCGGGGTCGATTACCAACGACGCGTTGAGCCGCCCGCGAACCCCCTGACGGGCTTGGTCGAGCGCCACGCCTGTCTGACGCCCCTCGTCGACGAATTGCGACGATGTAGCATCCAATTCGCTGACCAGTCGGAACTCGCTGTCACCGGGTGCCTGGCGGTACAACCGGCGAGAAAGGTAGTCGCCACTGCTGGGGACCGCCGGCAGGTTGAACAGATCGATCGCGGCGTTTCCGGTACCGCCGACGGCGATCGAACTGCTCGGAGTCGCCGCGGCCAGCGATTCGAATCCGAAACGGTCGACAAACGTGACTTGATACGAGTAGTTACCGGCGGCCAATAACCCGCCACCCGGAACCGCCAATCCGGCTACATCCGACAGGTCCGGACGGATGTCGTCCTGGATCGATCCGCCGGGATTCCCGGCGATGATGATGTTCTCGGCGATGTAGTGGACGATGTCGATATCGTCGAAGCGTCCGGCGACCGTCAATTGCCGCGCCGGGGCATTCGAGGTCGTCTCGGCCCGGATGAACAGACCGTTGATGCTGTTGTTGGTCAGCACATTGTGCTTGATGTCCGGCCCGACCCGGCCGTAATCGGCAGTGAACGGCAACGCTTGCTGGTACCGTGGCGCCTGATAACTGGTCTCTTCAAAGCTGTCCGGAGAGGCACTCATCGCCGCACCGGCGTTCAGGTCGAGTCGATTGAACCTCACGTTCGGCCGCAGATTGATCATCTGGATCGGGTTGACCGTCTGCTGGACCGACTCGATCAAGACATTGCTGCCGCCGCCATAACGGATGTCGGCATGGTTGACCGTCTGCAGAAAGATTCCCTCGTCCTCGAGATCGAACCGTCCTTCTGATTGATCGAAGTCGCGGCGGAAAACGATCCCACCCCAGTTGCCTTGACTCGGTTGAGGACTGTTGCCCGCCGCCGCCGCATCGACCGAACGGTCTCGCGTGCTGGTCATTACGACGCGGCCCGATTCGCTGATCAAGTCGACACCCGTGTCGACGACAGTGACCCCGGCAAAGATACCGGCGGCCTCGTTCGTCATGTCAGCCAACTCGATGTCGCTCAGGTTCGCCAATCGCGGCGACCCCAAGACTTGCAAGACGCCCCCGCTACGATCGGCCAACAGGCTGGTACTGCCGACGACGATCGCTGAGTTCCGAAACTTCAGCACCGTCCCGGCGTCGATCATCACCGTGACGTCTTGTGGAACCAACAGGTTTCGCCCGTCCTGCAGCGATCCTCCGCCGGTTTCAGCGGTCCCGATCGAATAAGCGAAGTTATCGTCGGCCGTCGCCAAGTCGCCGTCTTGGCCACCGTTGCCAACGATCCGCACGATGTCACCGGGCGAAACCGAGCCGAGAGCGTTAGGAACCGCCGAATTGGCAATGTTGTTAAACGGCCGGGCCAAACTGCCGTCGGCATTCGTGCTGCCCAATTTATCGACGAACACCGTTCGGCCGAACGATTCGACGCCACGGAATCCTTCGCTGAACGTCACCGAACGCTCGCCGCGCAGTTCGATCACGGCGGGATTATCGGTTGCTATCGCTTCGATTCCCAGCGCATTCCGGACCGACGGCGAGTTGATCGCTGAGCGAATTTGAGCCGCCAACGATGCCGGCGGTGTCGGCGCCCCCGGCGAGCCGCTGCTGTAAATGATCGCCACATTCCCTGGCGCGGCAGTGCCTCCCGTCGGTACAAACTGGAACGTCCGCGAGGTGCCATTCGCACCGACCAGCGTAAACGTTTGTCCCGGTACGATGGCAGCCCCGTTGACGGTCACTTCCATCAACCGCTGCAACGGGCGAGTCTGGAACCAAAAGTTCTTGACGCCTCCGGGTTGTCCATCGCCGTTGCCGTCGAGCGCCGTTCCCGGCACACCCTGACGCTGACTATCGCGGTCCCGGATCGTGTCGACCTGGCCGACCTGAGGCTCGAACTTTAGCGCCAGCTCGTAGGCACCTTGGGTTCGCCCGCCGAATCCGCTGCCCGTCAACTGAGGGTCATACCGATCGTTTCCACTGGCGGCGACACCGATGTAATAAGCACCCGTGGGCAGCGACGCTGTCAAGAACGAGTCGTTGCTGAAGTAATCGTCATTGCGACTCAGTTCGGTCAACCCGCCACCGGAAAGCAGCAACGGCACGTCGAGGAGACCGCCACCGATATCGGTGCTAGCCGATCCGACCAATAATTCGACGCTGAATATCGTGCTGGCAAAAGCGTCGTTGTTGATCGCGTCGATCAAATCGCCGACCGGCACCGTCACATCACGAGGGATCTGGATCTCGATACCGTTGACGATCGGGTCTCCGGCCGAATCGAACTTCTGCTGGACGACGATCCCACCGCCAAAGGTACGGACGAAGTCGATCCGGGCGTTGTTGCCAAGTCCGCCCGGTTGAACCGCCGTCAAGCCGACCGATAGCTCGGTTCCGAGCCCGAAATCGGTCGTCGTCGTCGCCCGGTCCTCACGGAACAGACGCAGTGCACCATCGAGTAGACTCGAATCGGGTAACCGCTCGGCGAACAACTCGGCGGTAAAGGTCCCAGCTCGATTGCCGTCGCCCAAGTCGACATCGAACCGATAGAGGTCGACATCGATGCTATCGGGGCGATGGACGTGTCGACCGTGCAGGATGTCGAGATTACTCGGGAACGACGGTTCGAGATCACGCAACTGCGTTAAGTTAACGGTGCCGTTGGCGTTCGTCGGGTTGATCGTCTGGTTCAGAAAAACATTGCTGAGCGACATCAGCGACTGCGTCGTCAACTCGGTCGATTGCTCCAAGCCGAGCAAAAAGCCGATCCCGGCCATCGATTTGCGAAAGAAATCCTCGCCATAAGCCGTGTTGAACTGCGTTTCGTTGCTGAACACCATCGCCGAGTTCTCGTAACTCGGGTCGATCCGCAGCGACGCATTGAGGGCGTTGCGGACCGTGGCGGTCGAGGTCTGCAGACCGAGCGACGGCAACTGGGCCGGTTCGCCGACGGCGAACGTGAGCCCCTCATTCCGCGTTTCGCGAAACTGGACCCCTAAATAATTGGCCCACAACGATACCGCTTCGCGGATCCGAGTCTTCTGTCGCTCGGTAATCTGATTGGTGAACGAGACGCCTCCGGTCGACGCATAAACGCTCTGGAAGTTGTAGGCGATCTCGGTGACGCCGATCGTCGAATCGGCCCCAAACGTCTCATTGATCGTCTGCAATAACCCGCCACCGGCGACCTCGGGCAGATTGAGCCGACCGGGATCGTTGGAACCGCCCGGCAATTGGATCCCGAACGGCACCGGGTCGATCGACCCAGGCACGATCACACTCGACGTGATCGAACCATCGGTGACAAAGCGGATCCCGGACTGACCGGCATTGAGATCGAATGCTGTCGTCACCGTATCGCCGATCTGGCCACCGGGATCCAACCGCTCGGGAACGACGATTAAATCATCGCGTGAATCGACGGCGGTTCCGATCCGCAGTCGAAAGGTGCCGCCGCCGATCGGTACGTCGGGCAATTCGTTGATGTCGTCGGCAAAAATCAACCGAGCGGTGTGCGATTCCGCGTCGTAAACGACCCGCTCGGGAAAATAGAGGACATCATCAGCCGTGCTGACCGTGTCCTGAGTCAACAATAATTGATAAAAACGCGGGTTCTCCGCCGAACGGTCGGTCGGCAAACCGGTCGCCGGATCATTCTCGACGAACAGCTCGTCTTCGTTGAAATAGACCAGGATCTCGTTGCGACGTTGGTGCAACGAACCGTCTTCGTTGCGAACTACCGGTTGTGGCACCACCGACTCGACCAAGGCGCCGAGGTCGAGTCGAAACCGGATCGTCTCGGCACGTGCCCCCGCAATCGATGGCACCAACACCTCGCCATCCTCGTTGCGCAGCGCGATGATTTCCTGAGCCGGGTCGTCGAAGGCGAAGACATCGATCCGGTAGTGATCGTCCGGCAGATTCTCCGCAAACCGTACGACCACTTCGTTCTGACGGATGTCACCAAGCGTCACCAACCCCGGCTCGATCCGCACGTCGTCGGCGGTACCGAACTCGCCGTCCCGCCCAGCCCGCGTGATTTGAATCGCGCCGAAGGTCGACGGATCGATCCGTTGGGTCTCGTCGAAGCGAAAGGTCAAAGCCCGCGGAGCCACCGAGCGAACCGCGCCGTCGTCGATCAGGTCGCCCTGATTCGGCTGAACACCGATCAATTGAGGACCGGCCAGCAACTGACGAGGCTCCAGAGTTTCGAGCAAATGACGCCGTTTTTGCTGCCGTTGGCCCGACCGGAACGGTTGCTGACGCAGTCGCTTACGCAAGGTCATGTAGACTACCCGAAGATGCGATTACGGGGCGACGGTTTGATGGCCGCCCAGGTGACTAAAAAGTTTGTGAACGATGACGGCAGCAGCTCCGGAAAGTTACCGAGGCGACATGCCGATGAACCATCGAGACGAGAAAACCAAGCAAAAACGCCCAAAACGCAGCGGCTCCCACACGGGATTTGAGTATAGTTGCCCGCCGCCAGCCCGCAAATCTTTGCCGGATAGGCGGCTTGGGTAAGCTCAATGAAGCCAACGGTTGACGAGCGAAAACCCTCCGCTTGGTAGACATCGACACAGAAATACCGATCGGTTCGACGCGCCGAGTACCGGCGAAGTTCCCCCGAAAGCCTAACCTGCCAAGCCTCAATCCGTCCCGCGAATGTGCCGCCCCAGCCGATTTTCCGCTACCCCCGCCCCGCCGCTGACGAATTTTCAAAATCCTTCGCCGGAACCGCATAGAGCGCCCTTGCAATGCCGGCGGAATCATCGATAAACTCCTCCCACTCTTAAGAAGTTTGGTCGCTCCCGGTCGCCCTTCAGTGCCCCAAGCCGTTGCCCTCCATCGGTGACGTCACCCTCCCAGGTGATGTTCCGAAAGAGAATTTCGGCGATGCTGGCTTAACAAGGTCGACGAGGATCGATATCCTGCTTTCCATGCGGCTGTAGCTCAGTTGGTAGAGCACAACGTTGCCAACGTTGTTGTCGTGGGTTCGAATCCCATCAGCCGCTCTTTCTTTTTCCTCCCCCAGTGAAGGTTATTCTCGGGATGTCCACATCCGATCTCACCGATACGTCCGCTGCCGAGACGAGTGGCGACGAGCAACCGAAGCTGCAGATGGATGTGGCCGTCCAAATCCCGCAAGCATGCCTGCGAGAGGTCGTGGTCACCATCCCTCAAGAGGAGGTCCAGCGGTACCTTAAGAAAGCTTACGACGAGCTCGTTCCCGAGGCCCAGGTCCCCGGTTTCCGAGCCGGACGGGCACCCCGCAAATTGGTTGAAAAGCAGTTCAAGGATCGAGTCCTCGACCAGGTCAAAGGCAGCCTGGTGATGGATAGCCTGTCCCAGGTGACCGACAGCCAAACGTTTTCGGCGATCAGCGAACCGAACTTCGACTTCGACGCCGTCGAACTGCCCGAACAGGGTAATTTCGTCTTCCAGTTCACCGTCGAAGTCCGCCCCGAGTTCGAGACTCCGGCGTGGAAGGGGCTCAGTCTGGAGAGGCCAATCGCAGAAACGACCGACGCAGACATCGACGAAGCGATCGAACGGGTGTTGTCGCGAAATGCGACGGTCGAAGCGACCGACGATGCCGCCGTCGCCGGCGATAAGTTGCTACTCAATGCCGTCTTTAAGGATGGTGAGCGGGTCGTTTCCGAATTCGAAGAGGAACGCGTTACGCTGCTCCAGCGTTTGAGTTTCTCCGACAGCGTTTGCGAGAACTTTGGCGAACTGATGGCCGGGGTGACCGAGGGCGAGACCCGCCGAGGCTTGGTGAAGATCAGCGATGCCGCCGACGACGAAGCGCGGCGTGGCAAGGAATTGACCGCCGAGTTCCATGTCGTCGAAGTGTTGCACAAGAACATCCCCCAACTGACGCCGGCTCTGCTCGAAGAACTGGGCGACTTCGAGTCGGTCGAAGAGTTCCGCGGCTTCGTTCGCCAAAGCCTCGAACGCCAAGCCGCCTACCGCCAGCAACAGGTCGTTCGCCAACGGGTCGTCGAACTGTTGACCGGCGACGCGTCATTCGAATTGCCAGCCGATTTGGTCAGGCGCCAAACCGCTCGCGAATTGCAGCGGAAGGTGTTGGAACTTCGCAGCAGCGGGTTCGCCGAAGAAGACATCAAGCGGATCGTGAATCTCAGCAAACGCAACGCTCAGGCTTCCACCGAAATGGCGCTGCGAGAACACTTCATTCTCGAACAGATCGCCGAAGAGCTGAACATCGAAGCCGAAATGGAGGATTACGAGAGCGAAATCGAACAGATCGCACGCCAAAGCGACGAACCGGTACGCCGTGTCCGCGCCCGCTTGGAGAAATCGGGCCAGATGGATGCCTTACGGAATCAAATCGTCGAGCGGAAAGTGATTGAAGCGATCATCGCCGAGGCGAAAGTGACCGAAAAGGTCGTCGAACGCGATAACAGCGACGAACAAGAGTTCGCTGTCTTCCACAGCGTCTTGCCGACCAAGGACACCGCCGCGATCCCGCAAGCCAAGCACGACGACGCTCCCGCCGACGGTACCAAGACCGAGCCGACCAAGTAGCGATCGGCAAAAGTTTGATGGCGGGGGTTCCGGTGGGTCACCGCGTAAGCATACTAAGGCCTGCGGTTTGACCCCTTTTTTATCTCTCGGCCGGTTCGTTGCGTCATGTCCCAATCCTCCGATGTGGTCGTTACGGGGATCGGCCCGGTCACCGCGATCGGGTCGGGTTGCGAAGAGTTCTGGCAAGCACTGATTGCCGGTCAGCTCGGCGTCGGTTCTCTGCAACGGCGCGACGACGGTGGCCCCAAACCGTTCGCCGATTGGGCTCAGCGACCGGATGCCGGACATTGGGTCGGGGCGCCGATCGTCGGTTTCGACGGGGCCCAGCATGTGCGTCCCCGTAAGGCGATGAAGGTGATGGGGCGCGAACTGCAGACCGCCTTCGCCGCCGCCGCAATGGCCAACCAACAGGCTGGTGTCGCCGACGCGATCACCGACGGATATTTGGTCGTCGACCGGATCGCAACGGTCTTTGGGTCACAGATGTTTTATGGCCCGGTCAGCGAATTGCAGGAAGCGATCCGGCAATCGCGGGACCGATCGGGGCAGTATCGATTGTCGCTCTTCGGAGCGGCGGCGATGCGAGAGATCATGCCGCTGTGGATGCTGAAGTACCTGCCGAATATGCCGGCCTGTCATGTCGGGATCTCGATCGGCGCCACCGGTGCCAACAACACGATCGTCAGCGGCGATGTTTCCTCGACGTCGGCACTGATCGAAGCGGTTGGATTGCTCCGCCGCGGGATCGCCGATCTGGTCGTCTGTGGCGGATCGGGCAACTTGATCGATTCGACCTACCTGGTCTACCGCGGTGACGCCCCGGTTCCCGAAATCAACGACCCGCTGGAACTGTCAAGCCGGCCCCATACCCGTGAGGCGACCGGGGTTGTCGGCGGTGAAGCGGCCGCGTCGCTGGTGATCGAGCGGGCGGATATCGCCGCTAATCGGGGAGCGACGCCGCTTGCCGTTGTCGCCGGCTCTGCTTCAAGGTTCTCGGCGGCAGCCCGCGGTCGCGGCGGTTCCGCCGCTTCGATCGGCGCGGCGATCGAGGCGGCACTGAGTCAGTCTGGACTCAACGCCGACCGGATCGGGCTGGTGGTGTCGCACGGCATGGGGCATCCTTCCCGAGATGCGGCCGAACGCCAGGCCGTTGCCGATTCGCTGCCGTCGACGCCGCTGGTGATGCCGATCGGTACGACCGGTCATTGCGGAGCTGCGATCGGTGCCGTCTATCTGGTCGTCGCCGTGCTCGCCTTGGTCCATCGGACGCTGCCTCCATCCTTCCTCCACGGAACCCCGCACGCCGGGTGGGAAGATCGTTTCACAGACTCCCCCAAACCGCTCGATCGCGACGCCGTCCTGGTTTTGACTCATACCAGCCAAGGCATCGCGAATGCCGTGGTCCTGCGGACGGCGGATCACGCAACTTAGGTATCGTGGCGTCGGATCGCATCTTGCTTCGAGATCAAGGTCGCTCCCACCTCGCCGCGGCCCTCCGGAGCCGGTCCATGATCGCTTGCCCCAACCCGATCGGCGGACAGGAATCGCAGTGAATCGCCGCCAAACCGAGCCGATCGAGTCGCCGGAGCGCGGCGAATAAATGATGAGCTACCTCAACCAAATCGCCACTTTGGCTGAGCGTTTCCACGGTTTGATAGCCGGCTGCCTGATCAGCGTTAAGCGGTTCAAAGGCGATCCGGCCGAGTGGACCAGCCGGCTCGGGGCGCTCATGGCTAGCGGACGCGAGGCGACTGCTATGGTCGAGCAACACCAACGGCGTGACGGGAGCATAGTGCTCCTTCATCATCCCCGGGGCGAGCAGCCCGGCCGTGTCGGCTACAGCTCCGACTGACGGCGCCGTCTTGATCGCCGGTTCGGATGCCATGACCAGGTCCCCGACCGAGATCCCGAGACGCTCGGCCAGCACGTCAGCGGTGATCGACCCCGGACGGAGCAGTCGAGGACGCTCGCCAAGTAACAAGATCGTCGACTCGACCCCGTGGACAGCCGGCCCACCGTCGAGCACCAACGAGACATGGGCCGCCAGCCCCGAAGCGTCGCAGACATGCTCGGCCCGGGTGGGGCTGATGTAGCAGGACCGGTTGGCGCTGGGTGCCGCCAGCGGGAACGGACAGAGATCGAGTAACCGCCGGGCAACGTCGTGAGCCGGGATCCGAACCGCGACCGTCGCGCGGCCGGCGGTCACTAAGTCGGAGACCCGCGGCCCTCGCGGCCCGACCAACGTCAACGGTCCCGGCCAAAGATCGACCAATCGCTCCAATTGGTCACCGATCACCGCTGTTGGCGGCCACTGCAACGCTTCGGCGATCCGTCCCACTTCGGCGACATGGACGATCAGCGGATTGCTGGCCGGCCGCCCCTTGGCGGCAAATATTCGGCTGACCGCGGCCGTGTCCCAGGCGTTCGCGGCCAGCCCATAAACCGTTTCGGTCGGCAGCCCGACCAAGCCGCCGGCTGCCAGCACTTCCGCGGCTCGACGAAGCGAGGCCTCGGTCGCCGGGAGGATCGCTGGAGTGTGATGCTGTATGCTAGGAGCGGTCACGGAGTACTCGACGAGAGATGACCCGGGTGTCGCCGGGACCATCGGGTTGGGCCACAGGGGAATGATAACGGATGAGCGAACAAGCCAAGGCCGCCACCACCGGTGACGCCTGGACGGTGCTGCGACTTTTAACCTGGACGACCGACTTTTTTCGCCAACGGGGGAGCGATTCGCCGCGACTCGATGCCGAAGTGCTGCTCGCCCACGCGCTCGATTGTAGCCGGATCGAATTGTATACCGCCTACAGCAGCGAACCGGGTGAGGCCCCACGGAGTCGTTTTCGTGAATTGGTCCGTCGTCGGGGTGACGGCGTCCCCGTCGCTTATCTGGTCGGCTACCGCGAGTTCTATTCGTTGCGATTGCAGGTCACGCCGGCGGTTCTGATTCCGCGTCCCGAGACCGAACATGTGGTGATCTTGGCGCTCGATCGGGCGAAGGAAATCGCCAAACAGGCTGCCGCCGGTCCGCTGCGGATCGCCGATGTCGGAACCGGTAGCGGTGCGATCGCGATCGCGGTCGCCAAACACCTCGATACGGTCTATCCGGCCGGCGGACAATTCACGGCGATCGACTTGTCGGCCGAGGCGCTCGAGGTAGCCCGCGCTAACGCCACCACGCATCAGGTCGCCGACCGGATCGACTTCCTACAGGGTGACCTGCTCGAACCGGTCGTGGCCGAGCCGACTTTCCAGCTCGTCCTCAGCAACCCACCTTATGTGTCTCAGGCCGAGTACGACGACTTACCCGTGACGGTCCGCGAACATGAACCGTCGTCAGCGTTGCTCGCCGGCCCCGACGGTACCGAATTGATCAGTCGTCTGATCGACCAGTCCGCCCCGCGATTGGTCGACGACGGCCGATTGATCATCGAACTCAGTCCGATGATCGCCGACGCCTGCGGCGATCTGATCGCCGCCGATGATCGTTTCGGATCACCCTCGTTTACCAAGGACTTGGCTGGCCACCGACGCGTCCTGGTGGCTTCGCGGCGATAGACGCTAACCAAACGGAGACGTGAAGGGTTTTCGGACAGAGCCTCGACTTTAAATCGCCACTGAGTGATCGTTATAATCGCGAAAATCGGTTAAGTCGGCACGACTTTCCTGACGAAAAGAGGTTCGCGGGGCGGCGCGAAATTTGATGCTAGCGGTCCGTCGCTACGGCCCTCCCTCGGCTGATGCGGACCCGTGATACCGAATGACCCGGTAAGCCCTCCGACTCGCCTCTCAAAAACAACACGTATGTTTCGACAGTCGATTTCGATATTGCTACCGCTCCTACTGATCGGGGGTGCTCCCATCGCTGCGTTCGGCGTTGATGGGGTCGGTGAGTCCTGGGAAGACATCTTACCGGTGCTTGAGCCGTCGGATTCGCTGTTGTTGCCGCTCGCAGACCCGCCGTTGTCTGACCGCTGGATCGACGAGGGACAGTCGCTGCGTCGGGAACCGCAGCCACGGTGGTGGGGTGGTGCCGGCGGTCGGTCGGAGCGCAGCGAAGGCCCTGTGCAGATTCCCGAGCCGTTGCTGTTCGACATGGTCCGGCCGCTGGGACCGAATCGGGGCGACTTCGAGATCAACACCTTGGCGATCTTCCCCTGGCGGGCTCGGAGCAGCGACTTATCCGATGACCCCTTTGGCCCTGGCCCCACGACGATCGATCGCAGAGGGATCGAATGGGCTCCCGAGATCGAGATCGCGCTCAGCGATCGATTCGCGATCGAGTTCGAATTGCCGTTCGAAGGCGGCGTCCTCGAAGAACTGAAAGTCGGTTTGCAATGGACGATCGGGACTGCGTTTGACAACCGTTATATCCACGGCTTCCAGGCGCTGATCGAACCGACGCCGCAATTCGAAACCTGGAACTCGACCTTGCTCTACATTGGAGGAATCCGCTTCGATGAGACCTGGAGCACGTTGTTCATGATCGGCGGCCGAATGGACCTGGAGGGCCCGGAAAACGTCGACACCTTCGAGCGGCTGATCAATGCCAGCTTATTCGCCGAGGTCAACGATTGGTTGACGTTGGGGCTGGAGACCAACACGGCGATTCGCCTCGACGGTTCCGGCAACTTCATCCTGCTGCCCCAAGCCCACATCGATTTGACCGATTGCATCGAAATCCAATCGGGCATCGGTTTGGGGGCGGCCTCCGAGGGCTATGAGTTGTCGGGAATCTTGAGAGTCATCTACGCTCCCTGAGCGATGACTGCTCGCACGCCACCTCGTTTTTCGCTTGCTTGTCCATGTTTCGCAGTTCCCGTTCGTCACGTTCGTTGTCTTTCGCGCTGTCATGCCTGCTCGCCAGCGCTTTTCAGGTAGCCTCGGTTCGGCCGGTCGCCGCGATCGATTCGCCGGGCGACTCCGCCGCCACCGATGGTGACTCGGCGGCAGCCGACGCGACTCCCCAGGCGGAGTCACGGCTCTCGTTCAATCCGGCTTTGGTCGGATTACCCGGGTTTCCTGACCCGCCACAATCTGCGGAAGACTACCAACGGGCAGTCGATCTGGTCGAAGCCCGTCTGATGACGCTGCAGGCCCTACTGGCAAGTGATGAATCGCCTCCCGAGTCGACCACCGACGATTCGGCGGAGCCCGTCGACGATCCCCTTGCAGATCCCCTTGCAGATCCTCGTGTCGAACGGCTCGAGGCGCTGCGGGCCGCGGTTCAACAGGCCGCGACGCTCGGTGGCCGTATCGCGGAACTCGAAGCGGCGGTCGAGCAGGAACGCGAGAGGGCGGATAGCCTACGAAGCGACGGGATCGGCCTCGAACCGCCGTATTCTGTGACGCTTTTCGACCAATTGCTGGCCGAGCGGGTTTTGCGGGCCACGTCCGAAGAGTCGGCCAAACGTCGGTTGACGATGCTGCAGAGGCGCCAGCAGGCGGCCGAGCAAGCGCTGACGCAAGCCGTTCGGTCGCGTCGCCAGACGCGTGATGAGCTTGAAGCGGCAGTATCACGGTCGCTCCCGGCCGCCGAACGCGAACCGTTGGAACGACAGCTCGAGGTCGCCCGGCTCGATGAACTTGTCGCTTTGCATCAGACTGATCGAGCCGCCGCGTACGTTGGTCTGACCGCAGCCGAAGGACGACTCGCCGAAGCCCAACAAGCTTCGCTCAGCGTCCAAATCGAGCAAGTCCGCGATCGAATCGTGGTCGGTCAGGAAGCACTGGACGAACGCTTGGAAAACCTCAGTGAGCGTGAGCAGGCGTTGCGAGCGGAGGTCACGCGTCTGCGACGAGCGGCCGATTTGGCCGAACGTCGCTCCTTTGAAATCAGCCGTGAACTCGAACAGGCGGCGGACGAAGCGGAATCGACACTGCTGAGTGAACGGGTCGCGACCGCAGAGGCCGAAATCAGTGCGGCTCGTACCGGTGCAGCCTATCTGGCCGAAGCGGCCGACCAAATCGCCGCGATGCAGGACGTCTGGGAACGCCGGTTTCAACTCGCCGCTGGTGTCGACGAGAATTTCGGCAGCTGGTTGGCCGATACCCTCGCAGAACTCGCCGAACTGCGTGACGAAAAGGAAGTCGTCGAATCGGAACTCGCATCGTTGCGCTCGGCTCAACTCGCGCTCTCGCGCAGGCTGAGCGAACCGGCGATCAGCGATTCACTTCGCGCCGCACTGCTCGACCGTGACGAGGCGTTCAAGGCCCAAGAGGAGCGGGCCCGGCGGTTGCTCGAGATCCAAGACGAGTTCTTCGCGCTGCTGACCCGGGTTCGCGAACAACTTGAGCCACTCGCCAGCCAACGGTCCTTCGCCGTCCGCTGGATGCAAGCCCGCGAAGCGATTGCTTACTGGTGGGATTTCGACCTGTTCGAATCGAATGACCAATCGATCCGAGTCGGAGAAGTCGTGTTGGCGTTCGTCGTATTCCTGCTGGTCGTCGTCGCCGTTTCACTGCTCAAACGGTTCGTCCGCCGGATGCTCGCCCGTCGGATTCGCCGAGACCCGACCAGCGATGACAGCAACCTCAAGTTCATCCTGCCGGCGATGAGTCGGCACACCAGCCAACTGTTCGTTCTGATCGTCGCTTTTTACGTGGCAATGTCCGTCACGAGGCTCGCCAACGTCCAGTTGCAAAATTGGCTGTGGAACCTCTTGGTGATCGCCAGCTATCTCCAGATCGGTTTCTGGGCCAATGCCGCGGCGATCGATTTCCTGGCCCGGAAGCGGAGTCGCGAAGAGAGCCGTGACCCGTCCGCCGTGACCGGCTACGGCCTGTTGATGGTCTTCGTCCGCACCGGCATCTGGATCATCGTCGCTATCTCAGCACTGGTGCACTTTGAATACCCGATCGCCGGCGTGATCGGTGCCTTCGGTGTCGGCGGTATCGCGATCGCATTCGCGGTCCAAAATATCCTCGGTGATATCTTCAGCTCGATGGCGATTATCCTCGACAAACCGTTTCGGATCGGCGATTTCGTAACCGTCGATGGCACCGCCGGAGTGATCGAACACATCGGGGTCAAAACGACCCGTATCCGTAGCCTCTCGGGCGAGCAGATCGTGATGTCCAACACCGGGTTGCTGGCCAGCCGGATCCATAACTTCAAACACCTCCGAGAACGCCGCGTCGTGTTTAAGCTGAGCGTCGCTTACGAAACGCCCGCCGATAAACTCGCCGAAATCCCCGCGATGCTGCGTCAGATCGTCCAAGCCCAGTCGCGGACGCGTTTCGACCGTGCCCACTTCTGCGAATACGGCGATTTTGCACTAATCTTCGAGATCGTCTACTACGTGATCGGTCCCGATTACAGCCTCTACATGGACATCCAACAGGCGATCAACCTCGAGATCCATCGCCGCTTCGAGGCCAACGGTATCGTCTTCGCGTACCCGACTCAGGAATTGATCCTGCGACGCAACCCCG
>SKZY01000081.1 GCA_007127095.1 Planctomycetaceae bacterium | reverse complement strand
GGGGGTGTAGAAGCTCCCAAGGGTTTGGCTGTTCGCCAATGAAAGTGGTACGTGAGCTGGGTTCAGACCGTCGTGAGACAGGTCGGTCCCTATCTGCCGTGGGCGTTCGAACCTTGAGGGGGTTCAACTTTAGTACGAGAGGATTTAGTTGGACGTAGCTCTGGTGTACCAGTTGTCGCGCTAGCGGCACGGCTGGATAGCTAACTACGGAAAGGATAAACGCTGAAAGCATCTAAGCGTGAAGCCCTCCCCGAGATTAGGGTTCGTAAGTCATACGACGAAAGCCCCCTGAAAGACGATCAGGTTGATAGGCTGGACGTGTAAGTGGGGTAACTCATTTAGCAAACCAGTACTAAAGGGCGAACGATTGGCCGTCGATATCTCGCACTCTCGACGTGTCCTAAAGTTTTTCACGCTCTCCAATGAGCGATTCAAGTTATAAGTCCACTACCAAACAACCGGCCTGTCGGCGGCGAAATATTCGTCGGCAGGTCTTTCCGGCGACCATATCAGAAAGGTCACACCTGTTCCCATCCCGAACACAGAAGTTAAGCTTTCTGAGCCGATGATAGTGCCCACCAGCGTGAAAGTAGGTATCGCCGGATTTTTAAAAACCCCACCCGGGTTCTCCCGGGTGGGGTTTTTTTGTGCCTGTCGCCTTGCTTCGACGGTGTTCCGGTGGTGTTCGCTCCGCTCAACCACCGGCTAATGGCTGAGATCCCTTCGGGATACCGACGCGGAGTGCCGGTCGGTCGGGCCGGACCGGAACGCAAAGCGATTAAGCGGATTGACACTTCAGAGGGTGCTTATCACCTGGAGACGTCACGTTTTCAACGCAATGGCGCAAGCCATGCGGCCTCGCGAGTGCAGGGCGGTGGTTGCGTTTGAGGAACTGCTGGCAGCTCTCCTCTCGCTTATGCGAGGTCCTCCCGCGGGAGGGTGTCTTTCTTTTTGGTATCGACGGGGTGCCAATCGACCGTCGACGGTTCGCCAATCCGTTCCACGGTCACCTCGCCCTGTCGCTGACCTGCGGCTACCAAGAATATCGCTTCCGGCCATGTCGGTTGGTCGCGGTCCGCCGTCGGCGGTGAGTCGGTCGCGATCGTTTCACGCAAACGCGCGATCGGGGTCACGAAGCAGGCCGTCGATAACGCGTCGGCGTCGGTGGCCGTTGGCGTGACTACCGTCAGCGATAGATAATCGCCGGCCGGACGGCCGGTGCGAGGGTCGATCACATGCCCCTGACGCTTCCCTCGGTAGTGAAAAAATTGCTTTCCCGAACCGCTTGTCGCCAAGGCGCGGTCGCGGAGTGTGATCTGACCCAACCGGATTCCCGGTCGCATCGGGTGTTCGATGGCGATCGTCCATCCGAACTGGCGGTCGGGGCGGTCCGAGCCGCGAGCCAGAATGCTGCTGCGGCCGCCGTGGATCAGGAAATCTTCGATTCCCTGGCGGGTCAGTTCGTCCGCGATCCGGTCGATGGCGAATCCTTTGCCGATCCCGCCGAGATTCAGTCGCATCCCCGCTGTCTTTAGTTCGGCGGTGTGTCGTTCTTCGTCGAGGATCAATCGCTGGTTGTCGACCAGGGAGCGGGCGAGTTCGATTTCGTCTTCGGTCGGCTTGCGTCCACGGCGTTTGTTGAATCCCCAACATTCGATCAGCGGGCCGGCCGTGACGTCGAAAGCGCGGTCGGTCAGAGCGGAGATCGCTTGGGCGCGGCGGAGCACCGCGACGATTTCAGGGGAAACCTTGGCCGGTGATTCTCCCGCTCGACGATTGATCTGGCTGATGTCGCTGTTCGGTTGGTAGATTGTCATCAACGATTCCAGGTAGCTCAGCCGGTCCAATGCATCGACAGCCTTTTCGATAGCCGCATAATCTTCGCCGGGCAGGACGACCGCAAACTCGGTAGCCATCGCCCGGCGTTTGATTTCGGTCACGAGTTGGTCATTCATGGCGATTCCGTCTGGCGAGAGGGGTGGCGGTTCGGGTAAGCAACAGCTGAGGAACCGAATTATGCACCGAAAGAACCACGGAACGGGAAAATCGCGGATCACGGTCAGCCGTTGTGCGCGGTCGTTAGCGGTGTCGCTATTGCTGATGGCGACCGTCAGCGGATGCGTCCGCCGGCGATTGACTGTCCGAACGAGTCCGCCGGGGGCGGTCGTATCGGTCGACAACCAGTTGATCGGAACGACGCCAGCGGCGACCTCGTTCACCTATTACGGCACTCGGGAAATACGGATCGAAAAGGACGGCTACCGAACGGAGACGGTCAAGCGGCGGATCAATCCGCCTTGGTACGAGTATCCGGGGCTCGATTTCATTGCCGAAACGCTTTGGCCTTGGGAAATTCGCGATGAGCGGATCATCGATGTCGAGCTGGTTCCTCAGACGTTGGAACCGGTCGACGAAGTATTGTCGCGGGCCGACGAGTTGCGAGCGCAATCGCGAGCCGGCGTCGTCACCGCGCCGCACTGAGTCGCCGAGAGGAATGCGGCTGATTCTTTTTCGGTTCGTCATGACACGTTAGGCTGAAGGGCTAGCGGTGGCACGTTTTGAAGCGGCCACTCGACCCGCCGATGCCTTTGTGACGGAACCCACATGACCGATTCGTTGTCGCATGCCGCGATCGCCCGCCGGAGCATTCGATTTTACTGGCCTGTCGCGATGTCGATCGGTTTGGGGGTCGCCATCGCCACGGCGGTGATCACCGGCGCGTTGGTGGTCGGCGATTCGATGCGGTCGAGTCTCCGTGGGTTGACCATCGATCGGTTGGGACGGATCGACCAGGCGATCATTCCGGGTGTGTTTTTTGGCGTCGACGAATTGCCGGCGATCGTTGATGGCCGCCGTATCCATCCGGTGATTCTGTTCAGTCGGGCCGTCTTGGAAATCGGCAGTGGGTCCGAAATCCGTCGGGCCGGTTCGGTGCAGGTGATCGGGGTCGACGAGTCGTTTTGGGACCTCGATCCGGCGGTCAACGACCCGCCGCAGATCGGTGATGACCAGATCGTACTCAACCGCGCCGTCGCCGACGATTTAGGCGTTCAGGTCGGAGACACGGTGACGGTACGGCTGCCGGCTGAACAGGCGGTACCCGCCGACAGCCCGTTGGGCAGACGGGAGACGCAGACCGAGGGGATTCCTCGGTTGGAAGTCGTCGCGATCATCGAAAACCAAGGTTTGGGACGGTTCGCACTGGAACCCAACCAGGCCGAACCGATGACGGCGTGGCTGCGGCGCGAAACGATCGCTGAAACGTTGCAGCGAGAAGGGACTGCCAACGTTTTGTTGGTCAGCACCGCTGCCGAAGCGGCGGAGGCCGGCGATGACGACGCCTGGGTCGACCAATTGCCGCTGCAGTTATCTGATTTCGGGCTGACGCTGCAACACGTCCGCGATCGATTCGTACCTGCGTCAGCCGGCGACGATGCCGATGCGGATGTTGAAGACTCCGCTGCCGCTGCTGATGGTGGGACGGTGTTCGATTACTACAGTGTGACGAGTGATCGCTTGTTGTTGCCCGGTCCGGCGGTCACCGCGATTCGCGGCCGTCTCGGGTCCGATGAAGCGGTTCCGTTGTTGACCTATTTGGCCAACGCGATCGAGCGAGTGGATGAGGCGGGGGAAGTAATCGCATCGGTCCCTTACAGCACGATCACGGCGATCGATCCCAGCGAGAGTTTTCCGCTCGATTTCGCGACGCCCACCACCGCTGCCGAACCCGATTCGGAACGTGATTCGGTCACGCCGGGCGACGATCCGGAGCGGCCGGTCTCGATCGTGCTCAATCGTTGGGCCGCCGACGCGTTGGAGGCGGAAGTCGGTGATTCGCTGCGGATCGCCTACTTCGAGCCCGAAGTTGAAGGGGGCAAGGAGGTGGAGCGATATTTTGCTGCTGTATTGACGTCGATCGTCCCGATCACCCGTCCGGCGCGGCCGTATCGTCGGACCCGCCCGGCGGAGTTTGATCAGCGGCCGACGGTTTACAACGACCCCGATTTGACCCCGACGGTTCCCGGCGTGACCGACCAGGATTCGATTTCGGATTGGGATTTACCGTTTCGGCTCGAGCGTGAGATCGGCAACGAGGACGACCGTTATTGGAACGAGTACCGATTGACGCCGAAGGCATTTTTGCCGTTGGCGGCTGGGCGACGTCTGTTCGGCAGTCGCTTTGGCGACACCACATCGCTGCGGATCGAAGGCGATCGCTTCGACGACATCGATCGATTGGAGTCGGAAATTTTGGCGGCGTTATTGCCTGATCGGAGTCGCTTGGGATGGGGAGTGATCCCGCTGCGTCAGCAGCAGCTCGATGCCTCCCGGGGGACGACGCCGTTCGACGCCTTATTTTTGTCGCTCAGTTTTTTCGTGATTTTGGCGGCGTTGATGTTGATCGCGTTGCTGTTTCGCTTGGGGTTGATGCAGCGAGCCCGGGAGTATGGCGTGTTGTTGGCGTCGGGATTTCCTGGCCCGGCGGTATCGCGATTGGCGATCCTGGAAGGCAGCTGGATCGCCGGTCCGGGGATCGTGTTGGGGGTGATCGGCGGATTGGCGTATGCGGCTGCCGTGCTGGCCGGATTGCGATCCTGGTGGGTCGGTGCGGTGACGGTTCCCTTTTTGCAATTTCATGTCAGCGGTCAGAGCTTGTTGCTGGGCGCCGCCGCTGGTGCGTTGGTTTCTTGGGTCACCCTGTTCGTGACCGCTCGACGGTTGCGTGGTTCTCCGGCTCGAGAGCTACTCGCCGGGCGGATCGAGTCGGGGCCGTCGTTGGCGGCCGCCGCGGACGGCGAATCGTCGTGGTACGACGGCTGGCTCGCTCGGTTACCACTGCTGCTGTTGGTCGTGGCGTTGGCGGTCGCGGCGATCGGGTTCGGGCGCAGTGGTCCCGCCCAGGCCGGTGCCTTTGTCGGCGGCGGGATGCTGTTGCTGGTGGCGACGCTGTTGGCGATCCATCGGCAGTTGGCACGGCCGCGTCAACAGCATCAGGTTGCCGTGGGGCCGCGGCGTCAGACGTTACCGCGGCTGGCGTGGACCAACGTCGGCCGCAATCCGCTGCGCAGTACGTTGTCGATCGGGTTGATGGCGAGTGCGTCGTTTTTGATCGTATCGATCAGTGCTTTTCAGCTGACACCGACCGAGTCGGGTGTGGGTGGTTTCGATCTGATCGGCCGGACGGCGACGCCGCTGTACCGCGACTTGAACGACTCCTCGGTACGGGCGGAACTGCTCGGCGGTGACGCCGAAACGTTGGCGGCGGCCGAAATCGTTTCACTACGGCTGCAGCCGGGCCAGGACGCCAGTTGCAACAACCTCTATCAGGCTTCGCAGCCTCAGGTTTACGGCGTCCCGAAATCGATTGGCGAGCTGACTCGCGAAACGCCGTTTCAGTGGGCTGCCGCAAAGTCGGACGACTCGCCGGCAGACGACTCGCCTTGGGATGCGCTGCAGGGCGTCGCAGCCGGGACCGCGGACGATCCGGTCCCGTTGGTCTTGGACCAAAACACCGCGATGTGGAGTCTGCAGATGCGGGGAGGCGTTGGAGAAGTCCGTTCCTTTTCCTGGCGGGACGGCGAAACGATCCATTTCCGTGTGGTCGGGTTATTGGCCAATTCGGTGCTGCAGGGCAGCTTGATGATCGGTGAGGAAAACTTTGAGCGTCATTTTCCACAAGTCAGCGGTTATCAGATTTTCTTGGTGCGGACCCCATCGCCCGAGGAGGCCCGTGGCGTGCTGGAGAGCCGATTGGGCGACATCGGGATGGACGTCAATTCGAGCCGGGTCATGTTGGCCCGCTTGATGGCGGTTCAGAACACCTATTTACGTACCTTCCAAAGTTTGGGTGCGTTGGGACTGTTATTGGGGACCGTCGGATTGGCGATCGCCCAATTGCGCAACGCCTTGGAGCGGCAGGGTGAGTTGGCGTTACTAAGGGCGATCGGCTTTGCCCGGCGACGATTGGCCGCCGCGGTGATGTTGGAAACCGTGTTCGTGTTGGCAGCCGGAATCGGCACCGGGGTACTCTGTGCGGCACTGGCTGTGACCCCCTATCTGCTCGCCGGTCAAACCGTGCCACCGATCATCGGGCCGTTGGTCTGGGTGTTATTGATCGCGCTGTTCGGCGTGGCGGCCGGTTCCTTGGCCGTCGCCCGAGTTGTCCGTCTGCCGCTGGTGGGGGCGCTGCGACAATGACGTCACGGCGATCGAGACGAAAAATGGCTAGGATGCAGCGTCGAAGCTGGCGGCCAAGCGGGTTGCCGCGTGATGTGCGATCATCATCACGGTGGCGTTGGGATTGACCGTCGGGACCTCGGGAAACACCGATGCGTCGATCACATGCAGTGATTCGGTGCCGCGGACGCGACAGTCGGGATCGACGACCGAGTCGGCGTCGACTCCGATCCGACAGGTACCGCAGGGGTGATAGAGTGTTTGGCTGAAACGACGGACCGCCTTGGCGATCGCTGCGACAGTCGTCTTCGTGCCGCCCGGGATCAGCTCGGCCCCGCCGCCGGTCGCCAACGATCCGGCGGCGACCAGCTGACGGACTTGGATGACCGCAGCGACGAGGTCATCGAGATCAGTGGTTTCGGTTAGGTAGCCCGGGTCGATCAGCGGTGGGGTGAACGGGTCGGCGGCGGCCAGATCGACGGCTCCTCGAGATCGGGGTTGGCAGAGATTGATGCCGACGGTCATCGCCGCGGGGGCTCGGCGATCGGGGTAGAGCAGGTAGTGGGTTGGCGTGACATGAACTTGAAATTCGCGCCCGCTGCTGCTTGCGCTATTCAAGGAGTAGATCGCGCCCGCTTCGGCGAGGTTGCTGGCGGCCGGCCCGGTCGCTGCGATTTGCCAGCGGGCGAGGTCGGCGGTCGACAGCGGTGTCGGAAAGCGATCGCGGCCGCTCGTCGCGAAGGTGATGGGCATGATCAGGTGGTCGACCAAGTTTTGCCCGACCGCATTGATCGCGATCCGTGGCTTCAGTCCGTGGGCGGCGATCGCATCGGGCGCGCCGATACCGCTACGAAGGAGGATCGATGGTGAAGCGAAGCTGCCGCCGCAGAGGATTACGCCGTGGCGGGCGAACAGCGGCAGAGAGTTCCGCTCCTCGCACGTCGCGTCGGCCGAGTGCGGATGGACGAGGACACCGACGGCTCGGGTCGGCGAGAGGTCAATCGAATGCGGCTTGGCGAGCGGATCATCGCCGAACAGGACCCGATCGACGTGAGCCGCAATCGTTTCGATCGTCGGTCGGTCGGCCAGCAGGTCGGCGGCGGTCAGGCGGCCCTGGCGATCGGCCATCCGGGCGAAGGCGTGGGGAGGATCGACCGCCTCGGCGGTGGATCGCGACAAAAATCGCCGTGCGGTCTCGGAGAGCCAGCGTGGCGGCTGTGGCGAGACCGCTTGGGTGACGGCGGTGAGGCTGGCGGCGAGCCGGTTGGGCGACCAATCGTCTCCGCCGGCCCGGTGCAGCCTTTGCAGGTCGGCATCCCGCGGGGGATACCAGATCATCGCATTGATCCGGGTCGAACCGCCTGGTCCGCGGCCGCGGGGCTGGTCGAGACGACGTCCGGCGAGGCCCGGCTGCGGCACGGTGCGAAACCGCCAATCCTGCTCGGTGCCGAATGTCTGGAGATAATCGACGGGGCGACGAAGTGGCGGCGTTGGCGGTCCGGCTTCGACCAAGCGGACTTTGTAGCCGTGCAGGTCGAGCGTGCGGGCGACGAGGCAGCCTGCCGAACCGGCACCGATGACCAGGAAGTCACATTCTGCGGTCATCGAGCGGACTCGCAAGCGGGGACGGTGGGCATTACGATTTTGGCTCTTCGTTCGAAGTCGAATCAGCCACGCCCTCTCCTTATGACAAGCATGTTCGAAACGCTCAAGCCCGCCCCGCCGGACGCGATTCTCGGTTTATCGGAAGCCTTCGTAGCGGACCCCCATCCGGCGAAGATCAATTTGGCGGTCGGAGTCTATAAAGATGAGTCGGGACAAACGCCGGTTCTGAAGTGCGTTAAGGAAGCCGAACGGCGGTTGCTGGAGACCGAGACGACCAAGACGTATCTGGGGATCGACGGATTGGCCGATTATCGCCGGGCGGCCGGCGAATTGCTGTTTGCGGACGCGGTCGCCGCGGATCGGGTCGCGATGGTGCAGACTCCCGGCGGTACCGGTGGCGTCCGAGTGGTGGCCGATTTTGTCGCTGCGCAGTTACCGGCGCCGACGGTCTGGGTGTCCAACCCGACATGGGAAAACCACATCAACATTTTTTCGGCGGCCGGGTTAGAGACACAGACCTATCGCTATCTCGACGGCTCGAAGACACGACTCGATTTTCAGGCGATGCTCGATGACCTGTCGAGCAAGCCAAGGCCGGGCGACGTGATCCTGCTACACGCCTGTTGCCACAACCCGACCGGCGTCGACCTGTCGACCGAGCAGTGGGGCCAATTGGCCGGGTTGTTGGCCGAGCGGCGGTTATTGCCGATGGTCGATTTCGCCTACCAGGGATTCGGTCAGGGGCTCGAGGAGGATGCCGCGGGGCTCCGTCGGCTGTTGGCCGAATGCAACGAATTGCTGGTGGCCGGGTCGTTTTCGAAGAATTTTGGACTGTACAGTGAGCGGGTCGGGACCGCGGCTGTCGTCACCGCCGATGCCGCGACCGCAGTGGCGGCGGTGAGTCAATTGAAGCGGACGGTCAGGGCGAATTACAGCAACCCGCCCCGGCATGGTGCGGCGATCGTCGCCACTGTGCTGGCCGATGCCGAGTTGACTGCACTGTGGCATCAGGAACTCTCAGCGATGCGACTGCGGATCGCCGAGATGCGGCGGGGCTTGGTCGCCGGGCTGGCAGCGGCCGGCGCCGAGCGTGACTTTTCGTTTTTGCTCGACCAGACCGGGATGTTCAGCTACACCGGGCTGACCCCGATGCAGTGCGATCAATTGCGGTCGCAACAGAGCATCTACATCGTCGGCAGTGGTCGGATCAACGTCGCCGGGGTGACTCCGGCGAACCTCGACCGGCTCTGCGAAGCGATCGTCAGCGTCCTCGAGTGATCCGTCCCGACAGAGTGCCCGTGTCCGATTGATCGGATTCTCCGGGGTGGCACGCCCAGAGCCGTGGGCGATGGGCGTGGGCGGCTTTTATCGGGTCCTTCGCGGCGTTCGGACTATGGTTTTTTGGCAGGTTGAGCCGTTTCCTGGCTTTCGCGCTGTTGGCCACGCCCTTCGTTCCTTAGGGCGTGCCACCCAATGTTCCTCAGGGCGTGCCACCCAACGTTGCTGAGGTCGTGCCAGTGCGCAGGATATGGCAGTGTCCGATTGATCGGATTCTCCGGGGTGGCACGCCCAGAG
>SKZY01000190.1 GCA_007127095.1 Planctomycetaceae bacterium | reverse complement strand
ATCGTTCGGGAACCTTGGATGCTGCGTTGATTACAGCCCGGAGGGCGACACATCGTCGGCGCGCGTACAAACTGCAACGTTTGTGTCGGCCTCCGGCCTTGAGTACCGCTGAAGGGAATGGTCCGGTGACTGACGCCACCGGCAAAGATTTGTCGGCCTCCGGCCTGGATTGCTGGCTTCTCGTTCCAGCCCGGTGAGCGACATGGAATCTGCCGAAATAACCGCAACTGGTCCACTGCATCGGAAATTGAACTTCAACCTGACCGACAAAAACCAGCGCACACGAGGTTTCGCCGCAAGGCCAAAGTTTTGACAGCCCAGGCTAACACCGTTCGGCTAATGGTTTTCGGACAGAACCTTAGCGTTTTCCCGAGGGCCGCTTGCGTTTGTTGGGTGGCAACGCCTTGGGCGGCTCGGGGTTGACCTGTTCACGGATCCGATCGGCCAACGACTTTTTGCCGCTCGACTTCTTACCGGTCGACTTTGATCCGGTGACGGTTCCGTCGATTACGTCTCCCGCCGCGGCCGCGGCCGGGATCGGCTTGCTCGGTGGCAGCGTCTTTTTGACGATGATCCGTTCGGCGATCCCCCACAGGCTGCTGGTGATGAAGTAGATGCAAAGTCCGGCCGGGACACGGAAAAAGAAGATCGCCATCATCAGCGTCATGATGGTCATGATCTTTTGAGTCATCGCCGTCTGTTCGTCGGTCGCCGGCGGCATGAACAGCTTTTGCTGGATCAAGAACAGGAAGACCACAAACACCGGCAGGATGTTGAAGTACGGCCCCAACCACCCTGTGCCACGTCCGGAGAGGTATTCCCACAACCAATCGCCCCAAAAATAGAGCATGTCGGGACCAGCCAGATTGCTGGCCCACTGCAAGCGGGATGACAGTGCCTCTTGCCGCAGTTCGAGGTCGACCGACAGGCAGCGGTAGAGGCCGATAAAGATCGGCAACTGCAACAGAGCCGGCAGACAACCGGCCAACGGATTGAACCCGACCCGCTTCTGGAATTCTCGCTGCGCCTTGAGCCTCGCCTCCATGTCGTCTTTGTATTTCTCACTGATCTTCTTCAGTTCGGGAGCCAGTTCCTGCATCCGCTGTGCGTTGACCGCGGCGTTGCGGCTGATCGGGAACAAGCAGGCCCGGACGACGACGGTCAGCAGAATGATCGCGATCGCGTAGTTCCCCATCAGTCGATTGAAGGCGTGCAAGATTCCGCCCAGGAACTTCGAGACGCCACCGAACCAGCCGTACTCGATCGAATCGCTCAAGCCGAGATCGCTGAGCAACTCGGGCTCCTTGGGACCGGCGAACATCCGCAGCGACTGCCGCAGCGATGCCTCTGGCGGCACATCGACGGCCAAGCTGTCGAGAAAGAAGGTGACGTTGACCGCCCGCTCTTGGTGGACCGGAATCAGCGACGCTTCGGCCGCCAACGATGCCGAGGCGCGACGAAGCGTGGTGAATGACTCGATGCCTTCGGGAGGCAAGTAGGCGACGTTGAAATATTGGGCGTCGAGCCCGGCATACCGCACCGACCGATTCGCCTCCGGTTCGTCCTCGCCAAAGATCGCTTGGTCGGGATCGAGCGGTTGCTTTTTGGCCCGCTTCAACAGGTCGTAACCGCTGAGCAGCCGGTGTCCGTCGCTGACCGTCTTGTAGACCACATCGCGGGCTGCAGCGCCGCCAAAAAAGTTTGGGCTGATCTTGGTCGAATACCACCAACCCTCCAGCGTCATCCCGTTGGGACCCTCGAGTCGATAAGCGATTCGCTGCGGCTGATCGCCAAGATTGCGGACGTTGACGTCCATGTCGATCAGGTAGCTGCCCGGTTTCAGCGAGTAGGACCTTTTGATCTGCAGCGGGCCGTTTGCGGCTGAGCCAAGCCGTCGTTGAGAGAGCGGCAACGTGAATACGGCGTCGGCAGCGACTCCGCCTGTGACATCGACGTCGTGGTCGTAGATCGCGTCGGCGATCCATCTCAACCCCTCGATACTCGATTGTCCCGTCGGGATGCTTCGGTTACCGAGTTGGCTCAGCGTTACCCGGCAGGACAAACGGTCGAGGTTGCCCAATACCTCGTCGTCGCCACCGACACTGGAAAGGCGTAATAGATCGAGCGGATGTTCACTCAGCTTGACCGAAAAAAGCTGGGGACGGTCGCCGCTGGAACCGCGGACAACCTCGATCGAAATCGTCTGTCCGGGACGTGTGGTGTCGAGAACCGCCCGCAGCTCGGCGGCTGAGGAGATTGCCCGTCCTCCGACCGCGACGATCAGGTCGCCGACTCGCAAACCGGGGCCCAGATCGGATGCTTCGGACGTCGCCAACGCCGCCGGCGTCCCCGGCCCGACGACGTGGACGATACAACCGTCCTGACGCGGCGATGTCTCCGCCGCCAGATAACCGAGATAGCCGCTGGTCGTGTCGACGCGGCGATATTTCAGATTACCGCGGTCGGTCCGTTCGGTCAGTTCGAGCCGCTGGACCGCCCCCCCCCGCGTGTTCAGCGTCGCTAAAATGTGGTAACCCGAGGCGGGGTCCATCGAACCCAACGTGATCAGTGTCGCTTGCTGCGGGCGTACCGAATCGATGTCATCCGGCGACTCCGCATCATCGTCCGAGCGATCATCAGCGACGGAATCCGAGACCGACGGGTCGATCTCGTCGACCGGATCGGCCTGGCCGATCCGCGCATCGGCCTCCGCGACGGCGTCACCGCGATCGGCCGCGGGAGGCGGTTGGGGAACGAACATGACGTTCAACGTCATGTAAATCGCCAAAAACAGCGTTGACGCGATGAACCAGGTGAGGAGGCGACGTTCCACGAAGAAGACTATGGGATTGGGGTGAGTGTCTGGATAGCAGCGAAGCGGCCCCGGCGGACCCGTCAAGCGTTTCGTATTTTGCCGCAGCGGTCCGGAATGGGAAAGCCGCATAACGGGCGGTAGGCGATTTTCCGACCGCATTTTCTGCGGCCCACCGCTTTGTTCGTAACGTTTTGTGATGAATCGGGGCGCTAAAAACCGATCAAACAAGACCGGGGGATCGTTCGGACATGGCACAATTGAGACCGATTCGACAAGCATGGCTGTGGGCGGTGGTGTCGTTCGCCGCGGCCGCGACGGCCCCGTCGCCGAAATGTTGCTCCCAAGGCATCACGGTCCGACTCGGCTCGCTGCCGACCGCCGATCATCGCCCGGTGATCACGGCGATGGCGATCGATCCGCAGGGTGAAATCCTCGCCGTCGCGGGCGATGACCGGTCGATCCGGCTGCTCGATCCCGATGACCTGAGCGAAATAGGGCGTCTGATCGGCCACCGCGATCTGGTTCGTACACTCGCCTTTCGTCCCGATGGCCAGATCCTCGCATCGGCCGGTAATGACGGGCGATTGAACCTCTGGAGCCGCGCCGCGGGGTGGGAGGTCGCCCGTCGAGCCGAAGACTTGCCGACCCTGTTCAGCGTCCGCTTTTCGCCCGATGGCCGGCAACTCGCCGCGGTCGGATTCGACAGCCAACTGCTGCTGTTCGGTCCCGATTCGCCGCCAAGTCTGCCATGCCAATGCAGCGACTTACGCAGCTTGGCTTATCACCATTCAGGTAAGTGGCTGGCGGTCGTCGGTCGTTCGGGGGCGTTGCACCTGTTTGACCCCCAAAATGGTAGCGACTTGGGGAAATTCCCGATCCACAGCTCTCGGATCCGTGATATGACGGCGCTGCCGGGGACCGACCTGTTGGCGACCGTCAGCGAGGATGGCGCCGTAACGCTTTTTGACTTGAAGTCCCATCGCATTACCGCTCAGATCGACCTGTTGCCTTGCAAGCTGTTTACGGTCGCGGCGATCGACGGCTCAACGATCGCGGTCGCTGGCAGCTCAAACCGGATCCGAATCGTCGATTGTCAACGCGGCGAGGTGATCGCTTTCCTCGACGGTCACCAAGGCTCGATCAATTCGTTGATCCATTGCCAGGGAACCCTCTACAGCGGCGGCTTCGATACCACGGTTCGAAAATGGCAGGTCGGTGGGCCAGGTCAACCGCGGATGGCCAAAAGCGAGCCGAATAGCGATCGCGAGCGGCTAGCCGAGCGCGAGCGGGCAGCCGACAGGGAGCGGGTAGCCGAGCGGGAGCGGGTGGAGGCGGGGAGTCGTTGATTTCACCGGCGGCGGTCAGATCGACGACAGCGACGCCCGCTGCCGACGAATCGAACGTCAGCGAGTCGACATTCGGGTGGTAGTCAAGCTGGGTGGTGATGACCGCCTGACGAAGTGAAATGCAATCGGGCACAAGGAGGTGCCGCGTCGATGTGGAACCCGATCAAGATCTTGAAACGTCCGCCGCGAACCGGGCGACGTCCGTCGGTCCGTCCCGTTTCGGTCCGCCGGCCGCTCCGTGCGGAACAGCTCGAATCGCGCCGGCTGATGGCGGCCGACGCGATCCATGTCGGCATCGTCTACATCGAAACCGACTTCCTCGAATCCGAATCGGGGACGACGAGTGACGAAATCGCAGACCGCTTCATCCTCTCGTTTACCGGCGGCGCCCCCGGCACCGAAATGACCGAGTTGCGACTTTCGCTCGACAAGGACCAGGACGGATTGTCGGTCGGCGATCTGATCTTCGACACGGCCCCTGGCGGACGAGGCAAGGGTGGCTGGCACCCATTCAAGGTGACTCAGATCGATTCTGTCTCGGGGGCGGACGTGGTCGTCGAGGCCACGGTCGAGGACGGCAGTACCGAGTTATCGGTCCGGCTAAAGAACTTCAAGGCCGGTGACCTGCTGGAGTTTTCCATCGATGTCGATGAGGTACTGCGAAACCACGCCGATCTCGATCGCTTCAACGCCGCGTTGGACGTGATCGCCAGTGGTCAAGAGATGCAAGACGCGTTGTTTTTCGCCGATTTCGTGGCACCGCACTTCGAACCGACCACCGCTCATGCCCTATTCGTCGCCGATTACGGCGATCCCGGCGCGGAGTTGGGGCTGCGACTTCCGCCCAACGAGGGGCCGCCACCGGACAGCTTTCCCAGCCGCACCGCCGCGGCAGTGGCTCACACTACCCAAACGCCCAAACCGGTCTCGATCGCGGGTACGGTTTGGGACGATGCGAACTTGAACTTGCAGCGTGATCCTGGTGAGGAACTGCTGGCCGGGGTCTCGATCGCCCTGTACCGCCGCGACCCGGCGACCGACCGCTGGACCGATACCGGGCACCGTCAAACGACATCGGCTACGGGAAGCTACCGCTTCGGTCCTGAGTTGGGACTGATGCCCGGCGAGTATCAGGTGGTACAAACCCAGCCGGCGGGCTACTTCAGCGTCGGCGCGGTGGTCGGTTCGGTCGACGGTCAACAGGTCGGTTACGCTGCCTCAGCCGATATCTTGACCGGCATCAATATCCCGCTCGGCGGTCTGTACGCCGTCGATTATGACTTTGCCGAAGCCCGTCCGGCTCGCGTTGGCGGGTTCGTCTATCGAGACGATAACGACAACGGCCACCGCGACCCCGGCGAGCCGGGTATCGGTGGGGTGACCATGCGGCTGGTCCCGATCGATACGCTGGTGCCGGTCGATCCACGGGAGGTGGTTACCAAGGCCGACGGTTCCTACCAATTCGTCGGGTTGCCGCCCGGCGAGTATGACATCGTCCAGGTCACACAGCCGCCGGGACTCGACGACGGCGAGGATTCGCCTGGGACGGTTGACGGCCAGCCGGTCGGGGTCGCGGACAATCCCGGCGACGCAATCCGGGGTGTGGTGCTGAGCGGCGCCAGCGTCGGCAAGGATTACAACTTCGGTGAACTGCCTCGTGGGATCATCACCGGCGGCGTCTATCTCGCGGCGCCCGGTGAGGATTGTGGTGATCGCGACGACGACGACGCGATGCCGTTGGCCGGAGTCGCGATCGAATTGGTCGGTCCCGGCGGGGTCACGATCGCCCGGACCACCACAGGGATCGATGGTCAGTATCGATTCGATGATGTCTCCAAAGGCGTCTACAGCCTGATCGAGATCACCCCCGAGGGGCTGATCGATGGCCGTGCCCATGTCGGTCGGATCAATGGCATCACGGTCGGAACCGCGGTCGACGGTGGCTTGATCACCAACATCGTGTTGCCGGCCGGGGCGAGTGCGACTCGGTACGATTTTTGTGAAGCGGCTCCGGCGCAGATCTCCGGTTATGTCTACCACGATCAAAACGACGACGGACACCGCGACCCGGGTGAACCGCCGATCGCCGCTGTCGATATCGAGCTGGTCGATCAGGCGGGCCAGGTCGTGGCGACGACGCAGACCGACAGCGACGGCCATTACGCCTTCACAGGACTTTTTCCGGGCCACTATTCGATCCGTCAGATCCAACCGGCAGGCTACTTGGACGGGTCCGATACCGCCGGCACGATCGACGGCGTGCCGGTCGGGACGGCGGTCAATCCCGGCGATCTGATCCGCGATATCGTGATCCGCCAAGGGCAGTCCGGCATCGATTACAACTTTGGTGAATTACTGCCCGCTTCGCTCGCCGGGCGTGTCCACGTCGACGACAACGACAATTGCCTCTACGACCCCGGCGAACGACTGCTGGCCGGCGTCACGATCCGCCTGCTCGACGTCGACGGGACCGAAGTCGCCGTGACCACGACCGATCAACACGGCCGTTATCTCTTTTCATCGATCGTTCCCGGGACTTACACGGTCGTCGAGGACCAACCCGAAGGCTATTTCCCCGGTACCGCCCGTCCCGGGTCGGCGGGCGGCGTCAAGGAATCGGCCAACCGGATCGGCGCGATCACACTGGGGTCGGGAGAGGTCGCGGTCGATTACGATTTTTGCGAAAAGCCGCCGGCCGAGATCTCCGGTTTCGTCTACGTCGATCAAAACATGAATCATCGGCGCGACCTCGGCGAACCGCCGATCGCCGGGACTCGCATCGACCTGCTCGACGCCAGCGGGCGGCAGGTTGCCACGACGACCACCGACGCTCGGGGCTTCTACCGGTTCAGCCACTTAGCGGCGGGGCAGTACACGCTGCGACAAACTCAACCGAGCGGCTATTTGCAAGGGAGTCAACAGGCCGGTTCGGCCGGTGGTATCGACGACGAGGACAATCTGATTTCGCAGATCCCGATCGTCTTCGGGGCGACTCTGACGGAGTATAACTTCGGCGAATGGTTGGCCGCATCGATCGCCGGCAATGTCTACCTCGATCTCAACACCGACCGGATCCGTGACCCCGGCGAACCGCCGCTCTCCGGCGTCACGATCGAACTGCTCGATGACGCCGGCGCGACCGTGCTGACGACGACCAGCGACGCTGAGGGGCGATACCGGTTCGACGGGCTGGTGCCAGGCACCTACTCGGTCCGCCAGGTCCAGCCGCAAGGCTTTTTCCACGGCGGCCAGGTTGCCGGGTCGCAAGGCGGCGACGCGTCGCTCGATGACGTGATTTCCGCGATCAGCCTGCTCAGTGGAACGGTTGCTACCGATTACGATTTTCCCGAAATCCCGCCGGCATCGCTGGCCGGATTCGTCTTCATCGATGGGGAACCGTTGGAATTAGCCGAATCGCCCGACCCGGCTTCGCTGCGTCAGTATCGCGACGGTATCCGCCGTCACGACAGCCTGCCGATCGCCGGTGTGGTGCTGCAATTGCGTGATTCGCAGGGTTTGCCCGTACCGGCTGACCAGGCCTTGCCCGGACTCTATCAGGGAATCATCGAAACCGTAACCGACGCCGACGGTGCTTATCAGTTCAGCGGGCTGCTACCCGGCACTTATCACCTCTACCAAATCCAGCCGGACGGCTTCATCGACGGTCTCGATACCGCCGGCAGTCATGGCGGGTTTGCGGTCAACGCCGCCGACCAACCGCACGACCCGGCGATACTCGCCCTGTTGGAGTCGCTCCGGTCGGCCGCCGAAAGCGACCCTCGGTACGACGCGATCCTCCAGATCGAACTCTCGCCAGGGGCCGAAGCGGTCGACTACCACTTCAGCGAATTGCTGATCGAACCGCCGGTCACCCCCGAGATTCCCGAGCCGGAAATACCCGAGCCAGAAATCCCGCCGCCGATCGCAGCTCCACCGCCGCCGCAGCCGGAGCAGCCGGCCGCGACGCCGGCTCCCGAGTCGCTGCTCGAATTTTCAAAAATCGCTACCTTCAGCGGGTTCACGCCGCAGTGGCGACCGGTCGTCGTCGATGCCGAGTACGAAGTGACTTGGCACTTGAGCATCGTCAACGGTGGCTTTCCACGGGGCATTGGCGGCGATAAGACGAACATCAAGATCGCCTCGCAGGGCGAAGCGGCGACGGGGTTTGACCCGCAGAGCAAACGGTCGGGACGTTGGTTGTTGGTCGATCGGCAAGGCAACCGCGTCGAAGTCGGCGACGCTTTCGATCTCGGCGAACCCGGCGCGATCCCCTTGATCGGCGATTTCAACGGCGACGGTATCGATCAAATCGCGATCTACAGCAACGGCCAATGGTTCGTCGATTTCAACGGTAATGGTGTCTGGGACGAAGGCGACCTCTGGCTGCGGATGGGCACCGCACTCGATCGTCCCGTGGTCGGTGATTGGGACGGCGATGGAAAAGCCGACATCGGGATCTTCGGACGTCAGTGGCAATTCGATCCCGAGGCGATCGTCCGCGACCCCGGGCTACCGAGTCCCGCGAATACCCGGCGACGTAACTTCATCCATACCGTCTCGGACCGCAAAATCGATCTCGACCAAAGCCGCGAACTCCGCAAGGGCTCTCGGGGTGAACTTCGCAGCGACGCGATCGACCACGTCTTCCGCTACGGCGAACATCCCGACACGCCGCTCGCCGGAGATTGGAACGGCGATGGGATCGATACCGTCGGCATTTATCGCGGCGGTCACTGGACGCTCGATTTCGATGGCGACGGCCGGCTCGACGGCGACGATCTGCAGCTCGATTTCGGTCAACCCGGCGACATTCCCGTCGTCGGCGACTGGAATGGCGACGGGATCACTAATATCGGCGTCGTCCGCGGCGACCTGTGGATCATCGACAGCGACGGCGACGGACGACTGACCGGCAATGACTTGCAAGTTCGCGTCCCGCCGCCATCCGACGACGCCGTCCCAATCGTCGGTGACTGGGACGGGGACGGTACCGACGAGTTCGGTTGGTACGGACAAGCCGGCTGACAGGCGCGCCGCGTCGACCGCAGTCCGGCTCAGTCCTCGTCAGACAGAGTCCGCAGCGTCAGGTTGCGGAATTGCACCGGGTCGCTGTGTCCGGCGAATCCGAAGTGGCCGCTGCGGCGATCGATTCCGCTGTGTTTGCGATCGCCCATGAACTCGGTCACATCGGCCAAATCGGTGTCGAGGATCACGCTGCCGT
>SKZY01000263.1 GCA_007127095.1 Planctomycetaceae bacterium | reverse complement strand
CACCGCGAGTCTCACCATGACCCACCCGTTCCGCAACCTGCCGCTCCGTTGCTTGTTCGCCGTCGCGATGGCCGCCTGGTTGACGATGTTTTCGTCCACGCAAGCCGCGGCGGACGACTCTGCGAAATCGGATCAGAAGCTCCGCATCATCGTCTTCGGCGCCCACCCGGATGACGCTGAATACAAGGCCGGCGGTTCCGCCGCGTTGTGGGCCGAGGCCGGTCACCATGTCAAATTGGTATCGGTCACCAACGGCGATATCGGTCATTGGCAGATGGCCGGCGGGCCGTTGGCGAAGCGACGGACCGCCGAATCGGCGTTGGTTGCCGAGCGGCTCGGCGTCGCCTCGGAGGTGCTCGATATCCACGACGGTGAATTGATGCCGACGTTGGAGAACCGTCGTACGATCCTCCGCCTGATCCGCCAATGGAACGCGGACATCGTCATTTGCCACCGTCCTTGGGACTATCACCCCGATCACCGTTACGTCGGTGTGTTGGTTCAGGACGCTGCTTACATGGTCGCCGTACCGTTCTTTTGCCCCGACGTCGAACCACTCGACAAAAACCCGGTATTTCTCTATTCGAGCGACCGCTTCCAAAAGCCGTATCCGTTCAAAGCCGACATCGCCGTAGCGATCGATTCGGTATTCGAAAAAAAGGTGGACGCCTTGATGGCGTTGGAATCGCAGACGTTCGAGGGCGGGGCGTTGGGCAGCGCCGAAATCATGGCCGCCAACCCGCCGGCCGATCAACCCGAAGCCCGCCGGCGTTGGCTCCGCGACCGCTGGCATCGTCGGCAGAGTGGCGAAGCCAATCAATATCGCGATTCGTTGGTCCGTTGGTATGGTGAAGAGGCGGGGAAAGCGGTCGAGTACGCGGAAACGTTCGAGATTTGTGAGTTCGGCCGCCAACCGTCGGAAGCGGAAATCCGGACCCTATTCCCGTTCCTGCCGCAGGAGTAACCGGCAACCGATCGAAGCACGCCCTGAGATTGAGTGGCACGCCCTGGGATTGGGTGGCATGCCCTGGGGTTGGGTGGCACGCCCTTGGATTGGGTGGCACGCCCTGAGGAACGAAGGGCGTGACCAACAAGGCCCCTGCCCAAGCCCCACGAATTCACCAGCGTTTCAGTGGGCCACAAGTCGACTCGCAACGGCGGCAAACGAACAACCCACATGTCACGCCCATCGCTGGCGGCTCTGGGCTTGCCACCCTAGGCTCTGCTGAGCTTGCCACTCTAGGCTCTGGGCTTGCTACGGTTGAGTGACCTATGGAACTCGCCGTTTCAGTGAGGATTCGTGGGCTTGGGAATTCGCGCCACAAATCATCGGCGCCGACCACTGGTTCCGCGAATCGAAAACTCCCGATCGCCGGGCAGCTTCGGCGGGCGGGGGTTTCCTTCGACGATCGGTCCGTTATCCTGGGGGCTTCTACTGATCTCTGACATCCTATCCGCTCACGTCCGTCGGTTCGAACCGATCGCCAGAGCAATCGTCGTGGCCGCCGAATCGGCGTCGGTGGCGATCCGTATGGCGTTTTCGGCGGCCGACGCGTGGGGCAACCGAAGCCGTGAATCGCATCGTGAATGACTCCCCGCTCGCCGTTACCCCGCTGCACGACTGGCATCTCGAAGCCGGCGCGAGGATGGCTCCCTTTGCCGGCTTTTCGATGCCGATCCAATACCAGGGGATCGTAGCCGAACATCGGGTTTGTCGCAGCTCGGCGGCCTTGTTCGACGTCTCGCACATGGGACGTTTGCGATTCGACGGCGACGGATCTGAAGCGTTTTTGGACCAACTGCTGACGCGACGAGTGACCGACCTGCCGATCGGCGGTGTTCGCTATTCGATGATCTGCAACGAAGCCGGCGGGGTGTTGGACGACGTTTTGGTCAGCCATCTGCAGACGCCCAGCGGATCGCGTTACCACCTGCTGGTCGTCAACGCTTCCAATCGCGACAAGATCGTTCGCTGGCTGACCCCGCAGCTGGCGGATTTTCCGTCGGTCACGATGACCGATCGGACCGAATTGACCGCGATGATCGCGATCCAAGGGCCGCAAGCGATCGAGGTCACAGCGCGTTTGTTTCGGGCGCGTGTCGACGGTCTGAAGCGTTACAAAGCGGTGATTACCGATCAATTTCAGAAACCGGTGATTGTCAGCCGCACCGGCTACACCGGTGAAGACGGTTTCGAATTGATCGTCCGTGCTGAAGAAGCTCGTCGGGTTTGGGAAAACCTGTTATTGGCCGGAAAATCACAAGGCTTCGCGGCCGCCGGATTGGGTGCCCGCGATTCGCTGCGTCTGGAAGCCGCGATGCCGCTGTATGGCCATGAATTGTCCGAGCAGATCGATCCGCTGACGGCCGGACTCGGATTTGCCTGCAACCTCGACGGCCGGCGGTTCATCGGCAGCGATGCGTTGCGAGCGATCGCTGAACGGGGACCGGCAAAAACGCGTGTCGGCTTGCTGCCCGCCGGCAAACGTCCGGTCCGTGAAGGGGCGGCGGTGGTCGACGGCGATGGTCGAACCGTCGGCGTGGTGACCAGCGGAGGCCCGTCGCCGACGCTCGGGCGCCCGATCGCGATGGCGTTGGTCGACGCAGTGGCGGTTGATGCCGACGGAGGATTGCGGATCGACAACCGCGGCAACCAGCAACCCGCCGAACTGACCCCCTTGCCGTTTTATCGCCCCGCATGACGCTGGCATCCCCACTTCGTCGATCGGCCCCAACGCTGGCCGGCGGCGGCTGACCGGCCCGATCGTTTGCCTTTCTGCCCATCTGACCTGGAGTTTATTGATGTCTCGTGACCCAGCCAAATTGATTTACGCGAAGTCGCACGAATGGGCCGATGTGGTCCAGGACGGCAACGACCAATTCGCCACGGTCGGTATCTCGGCCTTCGCCATCGAACAGCTGACCGACCTCGTTTACATGGACCTGCCGAAAGTCGGCCAACAGGTGACCGCCGGTGAAGAGTTCGGTGAAGTCGAATCGGTCAAGGCGGTTAGTCCGTTGTACAGTCCGGTCGATGGCGAGGTCGTTGAAGTACACGACGAATTGCCAGACCGGCTCGATGATTTGAAAACCGACCCATACGACTTCGGTTGGATCATCAAAATCAAATTGAGCGCCGCGCCGCCCGCCGACCTGCTCGATTTCCCAAGTTACCAACAGCAATGCGCCGAAGCGGGTTGATCTTTTTCAGTTACCAACAATCGATGCGCAGGAGCTGACCCAGCTATGACCGGATATTTATTTCACACCGACGAAGACCGCCGTCAGATGCTGGCCGCGATCGGGGCCGACTCGATCGACGAGATCATCGACGCCCAAGTCCCGGCGGACGTCCGATTGGATCGTCCGCTGAGGATCGCTGACGGGCTCGACGAAATGTCGCTCGAAGCGATGATGCGTCAGTTAGCGGCCAAAAATGCGTCGGCGGCATCGCATCTCTGCTTTCTGGGCGGCGGAGCCTACGACCACTTCATCCCCGCCGCAGTCGATGAAATCGCCAGCCGTGGTGAGTACTACACGTCGTACACGCCGTATCAGGCCGAGGTCAGCCAGGGCAACCTGCAGGTGATGTTCGAATACGAAACGCTGGTCACGCAGTTGACCGGGTTAGGCGTCAGCAACGCCAGCCTCTACGACGGCGGATCGGCGATGGTCGAAGCGGTCTTGATGGCGTTTGCCGCTGGCGGCAAACGGCACAAAGTCGTCACCTCCGACGCGGTCCACCCGGAGTATCGACAGACGCTCGATACCTACCTGGAAAGTATCTCGGCGGAGGCTGTCGTCGTCTCGTCGGATGCCGCCGGATCGTCGGCCGATTCCGCGACTTCGGCCGGGGTGATCGAGCAGATCGACGACTCGACCGCCTGTGTGGTGATTCAGCATCCGAACTTCTTCGGGCGGTTGGAGGATGTCGAAGCGATCGCGGAGGCAGCGCATCGGGCCGGGGCGTTGCTGATTCAGATTTTCGATCCGGTCAGTCTCGGTTTGTTGAAGCGACCGGGCGATCTGGGCGTCGACATCGCGGTGGCGGAAGGTCAGTGCTTAGGAAACCCGCTCAATTTTGGCGGACCATACCTCGGCATTATGGCTTGTCGCGAAGTCTTGATCCGCCGCCTGCCCGGAAGGATCGCCGGGCAAACGACCGACCGTCGCGGCAACCGTTGTTGGGTGTTGACGCTGCAAACACGTGAACAGCACATCCGTCGCGACAAGGCGACCAGCAACATCTGCAGCAACCAGACGCTGTTGGCGCTACGGGCGACGGTCCACCTGTCGTTGCTCGGGCCGCAGGGGTTGCGGGAAACCGCCGAGCACTGCGTCCGCAAGGCAGCCTATGCCCGCGACCGTCTGGCGACCAATCCACGTTTGAGGATCGCTCATCCGGGTCCGGTCTTCAAAGAATTCGTGGTCCGTGACATCGAGGGCGATGTCGCCGAATTGATGCAGAGCGGGCTCGATCAGGGCATTTTGGCCGGTGTTCCGTTGGGCCCCTGGTATCCCGAACTGGACGATTGCTTCCTCGTCGCCGTGACCGAAAAGCGGACCCGAGAAGAAATCGACCGACTCACGGCGGCGTTCGCCGCGTCGCTCGCCGCGGTGTAGCCCGCGTCATTCCCTATCCTTCCCGAGACCATTGATGCGCAATACGCAGGCCACGCAACTGATCTTCGAACTCAGCCGCCCCGGACGTCGGGCGACCGTTCTGCCGCCGTTGGACTTACCGGTCCCGGCAGCGTCGGAATTGTTGCCGGCCGAGCAGTGTGCCACCGAGCCACCGCAGATCCCCGAGTTGGCTGAGGGCGATGTTGTCCGACACTTCGTCAACCTGTCGACACTCAACATGAGCGTCGATACCCATTTCTATCCGCTCGGTTCCTGTACGATGAAGTACAACCCGAAGCGGAACGAACGGCTGGCGTCGCTGCCGGGGTTTGCCGCCATCCATCCGTTGCAATCGGCCGAGTCGATTCCGGGCCTACTGCAAGTGCTTTACGAGTTGCAGGAAATGTTGGCCGAGATCAGTGGGCTGCCGGGCGTGTCGCTGCAACCGGCCGCCGGGGCGCATGGTGAATTGACCGCATTGATGGTCGCGGCCGCCTACTTCCGCGATCGGGATGAACCGCGCCGGGTCGTGTTGACCGCCGACAGCGCCCACGGGACCAACCCGGCCAGCGCCGCGATGGTCGGTTACCAGACGCGGACGGTAAAAAGTCGGTCCGACGGGCTGGTCGATATCGAAGATTTGAAAGCCAAGCTTGACGGCAACGTCGCGGTCTTCATGTTGACCAATCCCTACACGCTCGGCCTGTTCGATTCACAGATTCGCGAAATCACGTCGTTGGTACATCAGGCCGGTGGCTTGATTTATCTCGACGGCGCCAACATGAATGCGATTTTGGGGATCGCCCGTCCAGGCGATTTTGGCGCCGACCTGATGCACTACAACCCGCACAAAACGTTTAGCGGACCGCACGGCGGCGGCGGACCGGGTGCCGGACCGATCTGCGTCCGCGATTTCTTGGCCCCGTATCTGCCGCAACCGATCGTCGTCCGCGAGGGTGACGAATATCGTTTGCAAACCGGCTCGCCAACGTCGATCGGGCGAGTCAGGAGCTTCTTCGGCAATGTGGGAGTCCTGGTGCGAGCCTACCTCTACATCCGTACCTATGGCGGTCCGGGGCTGAAACGGGTCAGTGAAGATGCGGTTTTGGGTGCCAATTACTTGCTCAGCCGGGTCAAGCACATCCTCGACGTTCCTCATGGCGACCGCTGCATGCACGAGTTCGTCGCCAGCGCCGCAAAATTGAAGAAGCGGCAAGGGTTGTCCGCGATGGACTTAGCCAAGCGGATCCTCGATTTCGGATTTCACGCCCCGACGGTCTATTTTCCGTTGGTCGTGGATGAAGCGGTGATGGTCGAACCGACCGAAACCGAGAGCAAGGAGACGTTGGACGCGTTTGCTGAAGCGTTGTTCCGGATCACCGACGAAGCCGCCGACTTGGCCCACAATGCGCCTCACACGACTCGGATCAGCCGGCCCGATGACGTCACCGCCTCGCGTCGCCCGGTCGTCCGCTGGGTTCCCGAAAAGGGCGATCATTGAACGGCCGTCCGCTGCGGGGTCGGATGATCGTCAGTGCCCCCGCCTGTGGCCCGACGAACATGTCGGTCGATGCGGCCTTGTTGGACCGGGCGGTTGCCGATGACCGGCCGACACTGCGGTTTTATCGCTGGCAACCAGCCACGCTTTCACTCGGCTATTTCCAGTCGTTGACGGGGCGGGAAACGCATTCGGCAAGCTCGGCGGTGCCGCTCGTCCGCCGGGCATCCGGCGGCGGGGCGATCGTTCATGACCGAGAATTGACGTACAGTCTGGTCGTCCCGACCGGGCATCGCTTGCCGGCTGAGACCGCGAACGACCGCCAGGGCGGATCGGATTCTCGATCGGGCACTACCGCCGGTGGGGCTCCGGCACTCTACCACGCGGTCCACGAGGCGATGATCGCTTCGCTTGGCGAACTCGGTGTCGCGGTCTGCCGTTTCGCAGCGACCGGCGAATCTGTCGTCGCTGACGATCCGTTCCTCTGCTTTCAGCGTAGAACGGGCGATGATTTGGTGCTGAACCGCTACAAGATATTCGGCAGCGCCCAGCGTCGTGGCCGTTCGGCGGTGCTGCAGCACGGCAGCTTGCTGTTGGAAGCTTCACCGGCGGCGCCTGAGCTACCGGGGATCGCCAATTTGATCGGCACCTTGATCGAACCCGAACAGGTGATTGAACGTTTCTCGGCGAAACTTGCGACTATGTTGGGTGTTGTTTGGGAAGCCGCGGAGCTAACGCCGTCGGAGTCGGCTTTGGCCGACGAAATCCGCCAACGAAAGTTTGCCGCGGCAGCTTGGACCGAAAAGCGGTAGTCCCACCCCACATCAGGGCTAGCGTACGAGCAACGTTCGTAATCGAGCGAATACTGACCGACTTTGTGCCGATAATGGACGCAGAGTCGTTTTTTGTGGTGTGTCGATCGGCTAAGATACGAGTCGACGTGTGGAAGCGATTTTGACTGCTTTACCGTCCGAATGAGAACGGTTTGAAACGACGATTGTCCTCGCACTCATTTCATTTTTTTTCATGGGCATGAGCATTTTTCAGTCGTTGCGATTCAGATGTTCGGTTGATTGGAAAGCGAGCGAGGGTAATTGATGCAGGTAAAATTGAAGGTCGTGACAGGAAGTCACGCGGGCACGGAGTTAGCTGTCAGCGGCGATAAATTCTTGATTGGACGTGGCGAATCGTGTCAATTGCGTCCCAAGAGTGAATCGGTCAGTCGCAAACATTGCATCCTGGTGACTCGGGACAATCGTCTGTTGGTACAGGATTTGGTCAGTCGTAACGGCACCTTCGTCAACGAGAAACGGTTGCCGACCGATAAAGCAAAAGTGCTCGCATCGGGCGACCGACTCCGCGTCGGTAAGCTAGAGTTTGAAGTCCTGATCGAACACGGTTTGCAGGGTTCCAAGAAACCCGAGGTCAAGAGCGTCGGCGATGCAGCGGCGCGGACGGTCGAGTCGAGCAGCGAAAGCCGGTTCGAAGCGATCGACGTCAACGCCTGGCTGGACGAAGCCGACCAGGTCGATCGGGTCCGGAAGCTGTCCGATCCCGATACCCGGCAATTTCGGATCGACGCGGCGGCGGAGAGTGAACCCGCCGGCGAGGAATCGGACGAGTTCAATTCGGAAGATTCCAAGCTCGAAGTATTGAAGCTGAAGAAGCAAGCGCCCGGCAAACTGCCGACCCATGCGAATAAATCGATGTCTAACGATTCTCGCCAAGCGGCCGATAAAGCGCTCAAGAAGTTTTTCGGCGGCCGGTAAGGATCGAGCGGAAAATACGTGTTTCCCGAAGGTTGCGAGGGCTGAGTTCGGTTCCCGATGCTTGGCCGTGGTGCTGCTCTGCTGGTGCTTTGCCAGCACAGCCAGCGGCGAACAATTGGTGCGATTGAAGTCGGGCTTGCTCGTCCGCGGAACCGTGATCGAGATCCCCGGCGTCAATCAGAACGCGTTCGCCGCCGCTTCGTCGACGGCCACCAATCGTTCGTTGCCGGTCTGGATGATCGATGACGGATTGCGCCGCACTTACGTCCACAAGAACGCCATGGTCGCCGAGGCCAATGCGGTCGAGGACCTCGCCCAGCGGCTCGAGTTCTACCAGCCGGTCCCTTCGGCCGGACGGGCGATCGGCGGGATGGGGCCGCTGTTGGGCACTTCGCCGTTCAACGATCACGGCCAACGGGTGGTGACGCTACGGGGCACCGACGGCAGCCCCCTGTCGCTGATTCAAGGCATTACCGAGGTCAACGCCCGGTACGCCAACCTCGAAGCGCTGCGCGGTACGCCGAATTATCAATGGCGGAGCCGGGTCGCGACATCCGCCATCCCTGCTGATCAATTGCAGGCATTTTTCAAGCGGCGGATCGATCAACAGGACTACAACAAACGTCTGGAGGTGGTCCGTTTTTACATCGAAGCCGAACGATTCGGGGAGGCCCGCCTCGAGCTCGAGGCGATGGTCAGCGATTTTCCCGAAGAACCGCGGCTGGCGACTCAATTGCGGGTCTTGGCCCAGCGTCAGGGGAGCCAACTTTTGGAAGAAGCGAAGTTGCGAGGCGCAGCCGGCCAATACCGCTTGGCGACCGAGATCTTGAAAAACTTCCCGCTCGGCGAGGTCGCCCGGACGACGGCGATCGAGGTCAGCGACGCGATCGAGGCCATCAATGGTCGGTTCGCCGAAGGGGAGCGATTGATCACGCAACTCCGCGGCCAAATCGAAACGCTCGGTGATGCCTATCCGGTCGAGCGACTACTCGCCTTGACCGACGAAATGGAAGCGGCGATGTCACCGGCGACCCTATCGCGGCTGAGTGATTATTCGCGGCTCGGCGGCGTCGACGACCTAGCGACCGAAACCCGGGTTTCACTAGCGATCGGTGGCTGGCTGCTCGGCCCCGGCAGCGGATTACAGAACCTGACGATCGCCAGTTCGTTGATCGATGTCCGCAGTGAAGTCGCGAATTATCTGGCCAGCAGCGATGTCGCCGAACGGGCCGCGATCGCGGCTCGTTTGCGACAGATGGAAGCGGCCGACCCGAACCTGGTCGCCAAAATGTTGCCACTGATGACGCCTGCGTTGCCGTTGCCCGAGACGGCGGCAGACGAGCGGGTGCCCGGCATGTACCGGATGACGTTGGAGGCTACCGGGCGCGACCGTGGCGGCTACGTTGTGCAGCTTCCGCAGGAATACGATCCTTATCGCAGCTATCCCTGCATCTTGGCGTTGCACCCGGTCGGTGGAACGGCCGAAGCCCAGAT
>SKZY01000126.1 GCA_007127095.1 Planctomycetaceae bacterium | reverse complement strand
TCGTGTTTCTCGATCGCCCGGGCTGTCCCACGTTGGAGACGCTTCAGTTGGCCCCAATCGCTCAACCCGGGAAACAGCACATCGCTGGCAGGCCCGCCGGACAATGGGTCGGTGACCCGCATCACACTGATCGGCAAGACGAAATCGGCATCGATCAATGCTCGGTTCAACCGGATCGGTTCGGCGTCCTGGTCAGCTCCCAGATAGCCTTCACCGTCACGGTCACCGATCCGGTGGGCGGTCATGCTGACTTCGCTGGGGAGCGAGTTGCGGATCCGATCGAGTTGCAGCGGCGTGGCTGATGACGATACGACGACCTCGATTTTCCCGAGTTGACACCCGCTGACCGCCGCGAGCACGCCCGCCAAAATCGCTTCGATGTCCGGCAGCGCAGCGTCGATCGCGATCGCGAAATGGTCGCCCGGGACGACCAGATCGCTGATCGGCAAAAATTGGTCGGGGCTATGGAGCGCGTCACGGACTCGTCGGCTGACCTCCGGTCGGACGGGACCCTGAGCCGGCTCGGGGCAACAACCGATCCCTACTTCCGGCTTTACCGGCAACCGGATGTCATGGGTACCTCGACCGATTTCGATAAACTGACTCATATCCGCCGCTGGTTGCATAGCCTGGAAAAGCCAACACTGTTGACCATGCCCGACCGTCTTGGCAAGCCCTCCCGAGCGAGCTGGGGCGAGGCTGCCGAAGTCATCAGCGGTAACCGGAGTTGTCAGCGAGGAAAGGCGTCAAGTAGCTGTTCAAGTATCTGTTGTACAAAGCACCCGAAGCAGGAGTCCAAATTGGCCGCAGCAGCAAGCGTGATCGGTGAGTTCGATTTAGCCGTCATCGGTGGCGGGATCGTCGGGTTGGCGACGGCGACCCGGATGCTGGCGACGAATCCGGCCACGCGGTTGGTCGTACTCGAAGCGGAGGACGATGTGGGGCAGCACCAAAGCGGGCACAACAGCGGTGTGTTGCATTCGGGTGTCTACTACCGGCCTGGATCGCTGAAGGCGACCACCTGTCGGACCGGTAAGGCGATGATGGAAGCGTTCTGCAACGAGCACGGCGTGGCGACCGATATCTGCGGCAAAGTGATCGTAGCCACCAACGGCAACGAGCTCGATTCACTGAAGTCGATTCAGCAGCGCGCCGCGGCTAACGGTGTCGACTGCATCGAACTCGACTCCGACGGCCTCCGAAAGCTCGAACCGGCGGTGGCCGGGATCGCGGCGTTGCACGTCCCGGAAACCGGTATCGTCGATTATCGACAAGTCTGCTGGGCGATGAAACGGCTGATCGAGCGGGCCGGCGGACGGGTCCTCACCGGTTCCCGCGTCGATCGCATCGATCCGGGCGACGCAGGGCTAAGGATCGGTTGCGGTGATCATGAAATCCGGGCCGAGCGGATGGTCAATTGCGGCGGCCTTCACAGCGACCGCATCCTGCGACTCGCAGGCGGAATCCCGTCGGCCAAGATCGTCCCGTTCCGCGGTGAGTACTACGACCTGCGGCCGACCAGTCACCATCTGTGCCGCAACCTGATCTATCCGGTACCCGACCCGGCGTTCCCGTTCCTGGGCGTTCATTTCACGCGGATGATCGGCGGCGGTGTCGAGTGTGGCCCCAACGCTGTGCTGGCGCTGGGACGCGGCGGCTACCGCTGGCGCGACATCCGCCCGTTCGATCTGGCCGAAACGTTGCTGTTCCCCGGGTTTCGCAAATTGGCGGCACAGCATTGGCGGATGGGAATCGGCGAAGTCTGGCGATCGGCAAATAAAGAGGCGTTCGTGGCGGCATTGCAAAAATTGATCCCGACGATCCGCTCGGCCGATCTGCAACCGGGCCGCAGCGGTGTCCGTGCCCAGGCGGTATCGCCCGACGGAAAACTGATCGACGATTTCCTGATCGAACAGACGTCGCACGCCATCCACGTACTCAACGCCCCGTCGCCGGCCGCGACCGCTTCGCTGGCGATCGGCCAACACGTGGTCGATGCGTTGGGAAACATCAAGTAGCGTCACTCGCCAGTCGCAACACCGCGGCGACGATCCGTCGCACCTTCGCGACCGCCTCCAGCCCAACCGCTAAGACGTCGTCGTGGTCGGTCGCCGTCGCCCGATCGGGGCAGGCGACGTTGCTGACCATCGATAACCCCAACACCCGCATCCCCAGCCGCGCCGCCGCGGTCGCCTCCGGCGCTGTACTCATGCCGACGACGTCACCTCCGAACCGCCGCATCATTCGATATTCCGCCCGCGTCTCGTAGGTCGGTCCGAGCGTGGCGATGTAGGTACCGACCGAAGCTCGAAAGTCACCCGCGCGAGCCGCGGCGAGTGCGACCGCGATCGATTCGGCGTCGTAGATCTCGCCATGGTCGCTCCGCATCCGCCCGGGCGTTAGCGGACCAGGAACTACCTCGCTCGGCGTTGCCAAACCGGTTGGGACCAGGCCCCGCCGGCTCCGGCCCGATCGTCGGGCCAAGTCGATGTGGTCGCCGATGATCACGATGTCGCCGACCCTCAGTCCCGGGTGGAGTCCACCAGCGGCGTTGCTGACGATCAAACGCTCGGCACCGAGTGCCGCGACCATCGCAACCGGAAAACCGAGCCGGTCGTCGAGATGACCCTCGTAGCGGTGGACGCGTCCACTTAAGGCGACGATCGACACGCCATCCAGCTTTCCGAGGATCAATTCGCCCCGGTGGCCGGCGGCGGTCGAACGGGCCAAACCCGGCAAATCGGAGTGGGCGATCCGTGTTGCCGATTCGATCTCGTCGGCCAATTCGCCCAAGCCGCTGCCGAGGATAATCGCGACCCGCGGACGGCGGCGATCGCGTCGCCGCACGGCTGCCACCGCCGCATCGACCAGCGGATCATCCGACTCGGTCGCCGATACCAAACGGACGTTTCGGGGCGGTGTGGGCATCTTTCTTCAACCGATCACCATTCGACCGTTCAGCGGTTCGGGTAGGGCCGTGGCGCCGACGCAGTGGTGTCTCGCTGACGAAAAATCTGTCGTTGACGGCCCGGATGAGGCGGCCGTACGGCAGGTGCCCCTTCGCCCCGCAGCGGACCGACGAGTGTCGGCCCGTCGTGCTGTTCAAACGAATCGAACTCGACCGAATCCTCGTAGGTGTGGACCGGGTGGCCCGGCGAAACGTGGCCATCCATCACGACCGTCGATCTGCAGTCGCGACAGCCACCATCACATCCCGAAATGCCGCAGGTCGGCTCGCAGGCAACCCGGTCACAGCCTACCGGTGGCGGATCGCAACGGTAGCCCCACAGACTGATGAAGCCGCGGAAGAATGGCCGACAGGCATGGCACGATTGCCCGTTGTAATTGCCACAACTGTCACAGGGATCCGTACAACTCGGCGGATGATTGACCCACTCGTCGATGTAGCGCTCTCCACACCCATTGCACCCGCTGTCACATTCGCCCCCGACTGCGCGATGGCCCAGCGTCAGTGGGCCGTGACCGACCGCGTGACCAACCGGGCCGCAGGCCATCGGGCCGACACAACCGGATGCCAGCAAGCTCGTTATCAGCAAACCGAACCCGGGGGCGAGCCCGAGACGAATCTTTCGCGGCGACATGACGAAGCGTCCTGTAATCAATGATCTGGATTCCCTGATCACCGTCATCGGTCCGCACAATCGTCAATCTTTAACTAATCGTCATGGTCGTCGTTGCGATCACGACTTGGCCGGATCGCGACCGACGTACGTGGCCACCGTGCGGGGCAGATGGCCATCGAGTGTCGCCGCCGGTTCGAACCCGAGTTGACGGCGTGCTTTTTCACTCGAGCAGGTCCAGGAAGGCGCCGTCGCTTCGCGGACTTTGTCGACATTCAGGAACGACGCCCGCCCCCACAATCGCTGAAACGTCTCGGCGGTCCAACCTATCGCGAAACCGACCGGTCGTCGAACCCGCCAAACAAACGCCGGTGCCGCCAATGCGGCGGCGACACGGCGCCCCAAATCGCCATAAGAGATGAACTCTCGGTCGTCACAGGCGAAGTAGATCCCGGTCGCCGAGACCGAACTTTGAGAAGCGCCCGACTCTCGCTCGGCCCCCACTGAGCCGGTTCCCGGATGAACTTCTCCCGCTCGGGTGATTGTGCTCGGCGGGGTCAATGTCTCTCCCTTCAACGCCGCCAACAAAATCAACGCAGCGAGGTCATCGACGTGGATCAGCGACAACTTGGGGTCGTTGCGGCCGATCACAAAATGAATCCGCCAGCGGGCGATCGCCTGAACGAGTTGGCCGAACTTATGATCGTCAGGGCCGTAGACCACGCCCGGTCGCAATATCGTCACCGCCAACCGGTCAGCCCGTTTGGCGAACTCCTGTTCTCCCATCAACTTGCTGCGACCGTAGTCCGACACCGGCAATTCGGGATCGGTTTCGACCCGCATCCGCTGATCATCCGGCGGCGGACCGGCGGCGGCGAGCGAGGAGATATAAACCACCCGCGCTACCCCGGCGGCGATACAGGCATCGGCCAGAAAACCGCAGGCGAGTCCGTTGACCCGTTCGAACTCGGCGACCGTAAGCGCTTGGGTCAGTCCCGCCAAGTGGATCGCGGTGTCACAACCGGACAGCGCGGAGGCATAGCTCTGCGGCGTATCGATCGAGCCGACGACCAAGTCGACGCCCGGTCGCTCGAGATGACTTCGCCGCGAACTCGCTCGGACCAGGCAGACACAGGTCGCGCCGTGGGCCAGCAACGCGTCGACCAAGTGTTTGCCGATAAACCCAGTCCCGCCTGTGATAAACACCCGTTTCATGGTTCATTCGCTCGGTCGGTGGTACCAGACACGTATTCTCCGCTCGATCCTTAAGTAGCACCACCTTCGCGAAACATCGCACTGATCGATTGATCGTGGTGGATCCGCTTGATCGCCTCGGCCAACAATGGGGCCACACTCAGCACATGCATGTTGGGCAAATGCTTCTCTGGCGGCAACGGAATGCTGTTCGTGATCGCGATCGAATCGATCGGGGCATCTCGCAATCGTTCGATCGCGGGGCCGCAGAGTACGCCATGGGTGCAGGCGATATGGATCTCTTCGGCTCCGGCCTGTTTGACGAGTCGAGCCGCCCCACAAATCGATCCGGCGGTGCTGATCATATCGTCGAACATCACCGCCACCTTGCCCTCGATCGGCCCACCGATGATCGTACTTTGGCGAACTTCGGTGGCACTGGTACGGCGTTTGTCGACGATCGCGATCGCGCCATTGAGCCGCTTGGCGTGCCCCACGGCCCGTTTGATGCTCCCCTCGTCAGGGCTGACGACAACGATCCGATCAGCCGACAACCCCCGCCGCAGAAACGATTCGTTCAGCACGGGCGCGGCGTAGATGTGATCGACCGGAACGTCGAAAAAACCCTGAATCTGCGGTGCGTGAAGGTCCATCGCCAGTACCCGATCGGCCCCGGCGCGGGTGATGATGTTGGCAACCAACTTGGCAGTGATCGGTACCCGCCCTTCGTCCTTGCGGTCCTGGCGGGCGTACCCGAAGTAGGGGATCACGGCGGTGATCCGATTGGCGCTGGCCCGCTTGCAGCTGTCCAGCATGATCAGCAATTCCATCAAGCTGTCGTTGCACGGCGGACAGGTCGATTGGACCAGGAAGACATCGCGGCCGCGGACATCATCCTCCAGCTTGCAAAAGTTCTCTCCGTCCGGGAACTTGCCCAGCGAAATCGCCGACGGCTTGAGGTGCAGGTGTTGGCAAATTTCGAGGCTCAGCTCAGGATTGGCCCGGCCACTGAAAATCTTGAGTTCACGCATCACGGCGTCACCACCGTGTACCCCAACTGACGCATTGCCGTGTCGACCTGCCGCAGTTCATCAGGGTTGTTGATGCTCAACGCCTCACAACTCTCCAGCACCGGCAACGCCTCGACCGGCCGCCCGCCACGATGCAGGATCGCCGCGCAGTCGGTCAGGTAGTACTCGCCCTGAACATTGCGGTTGTCGAGTCGATCGAGGGCGTCGATCAGGTCGGGACCGTTGAACAGATAGGTGCTCATGTTGACCTCGCCGATCCGTCGCTGGGCCTCGCTGGCATCCTTTTCTTCCACGATGCCGATGAACTGCCCCGATTCGTCACGCAAAATCCGCCCCAAGCCGGTCGGACAATCCTTGACAAGCGTTCCCAACAACAGCGCCGGCCGACGCTCCTCAAAATGCCCCAATAGCTTCTGCAGACTCGACGATTGCAGCAGCGGCGAATCGCCCGCGACGACGATCACCGGCCCCTGGCGACCGGCGAGCTGTTGGCGACATTGCATCACCGCGTGACCGGTCCCGAGCTGCTCACGTTGCTCGACAAACGAAATCGCATCGCCGCGGTCCTTCAAGGCATCGCGAACCAGGTCGCCACGGTGCCCGACCACCACTACCTTGTCTTCGAAACCGGCTCGGTCCAAGGCGTCGAGCACGAAATGGATCATCGGACGGCCGCAGACCGGCAGCAGGACTTTGGGTAACTCGCTTTTCATGCGAGTTCCCTTGCCCGCGGCCAGCACGATCGCGAGGGGCTTCGGGGACATTGGCGAAGGCTGCTGTGGGTGCGAAGGGGAAAACCGCTGAAGGGATGTTCGGTCGGTAGGCTCAGCCGGCGGGGCAAGGCGATCGGCCGGCAGGCCAAAGCGGCAAGCCAGGGCGGCAAGCTCGATCTGGCCAGGAATACCCGTCGACGGGGCGGTCCGACCGAATCCCTGGCGGTTATCGTGCCCGCTTGGCGACCGGACGACAAGGTAGGGTTGGCAACGGTCGGCGCGACAAACCGCTTCTCGATCTCGAATTCTTCCCGCAAACGTCCGATTCTCGACGCGATACCGACCCGGTTCTCGACCCGATACCGAGGCGATCAAGAGGCCGTTTATCGACCGGCGACCGCAGTGTCTTGTTCGTTCGAAAAAAATTAATCAAAAAATAATCAGCTCTCCGCGGCTACCAATCCGTGACCGCTCGAGCCGACCGCAGCGGTCGCTCGGGCCGCTGTCAACTTTGCCGGTCGTAGGATCTGGGTCATCCGTGCGGGTTGCCAGAGCTGATCCGAAGCGATTCAATGCCGCCGTCTCGTGTCGAGACATTTACGGAGGGTAGCTGTCGCGTCCCACCGAAGTATTCCGCGATTAGAGGGATTTTATGAGTAAGTGTTTGGGATGGTTCACGATCGGAATGTCGCTCTGCTTGGCGGCCAATTCATCGGCAACGGATGTCGATCTGTCAGGCATCAAACTGAAACCGGGTGAACGAATCGTTGCGATCGATGGAGTCCCGGTAGACGGTTCCGGTGCAAAAGTAACCGGCAAGCCTGCGAAGTCCGTTGCCCAGCCAGCGGCGAAGAAAACGACGAAAAAAACGACGAAATCGGAGTCGACCGATTCCGATCAAGCGAGTCAGAAATCGTCTCCGGAGTCCGATAACATCGTCGGCACGTTGGTCCGTAGCGGTCAGCCGTTCAGCCATACCCCTGGCGAATCGGCCTTAGAGAAGGCGAATTACGAACGCCGCAGGAATGGCGTCGGCGACCTGGTGCCCGACCCGGCGTTGCAGCAGTTGGCATTAAAGAAGGCGAAGATCGCCGCTGCCCGAGGGATCAAAAACCACATCGGCGGGTCGCTCGGTGGAGCCCGGGCCGAAGGAGTCGGTCATACGCAAGGACGTTTCCTCAGCTGCTGTCTCGATATGCCGGCCCGGTTCGGCGGCGCCGCGATGGTCAAGGGCGCCGACGGTTGGTATTGCTGTTTACTGGTCCGCTAAGCCGCGAAACGGTTCTCCCGGGCCGCTACTCGGCTGCGGTCCGGGGGGAGCGGGTCAGCGCGGGCCTTTCCGTGTAATCACGCGGATTTCCGCATAATCAGGCGGCGTCGGTATTGATTTCGCCATCTTCGCTGACGTCTTCGAATCGGATCGAGACCTGTTTGCTGATCCCCGATTCTTGCATCGTGACGCCGTAGAGTGTCGTCGCTGCGGTCATCGTCTTTTTGCTGTGAGTCACGACGACGAACTTGGTGTGGTCGAGGAACTCGTTCAACACGGTCACGAAACGGCCGATGTTGGCTTCGTCAAACGGTGCGTCGACCTCGTCGAGCACACAGAAGGGACTCGGGCGGAATTGGAAAATCGCCATCAGCAGCGCTACCGCGGTCAGCGCTTTTTCGCCGCCGGAGAGCAAGGAGTTGTTGAACGACGGCTTTCCCGGTGGCGTGGCGATGATTTCGACCCCGGCTTCGAGCGGGTCGTCGGCGTCTTCCAAAATCAGGTCGGCGGTGCCGCCGCCGAACGACTTCCGGTAGAGCCGTTGGAAGTTCTGCCGGATTGACTCGAGCGTATCGATGAACAGCCGTCGACTCTCCGAGTTGATTTTTGCGATGATCCGCTGTAGCGAGTCTTTGGCCGCCGTCAGGTCTTGGTACTGGCCGTGAATTTCGTCGTAGCGAGCTTGCAGCGCCTGCAATTCTTCCAACGCTTCCATGTTGACCGAGCCGGTTTTTTGCAATTGGCCGCGGAGGTGTTGGATCTCCGTGTCGGCCGCGTCTCGGTCCTCGATCGGTTCGAGGTTTTCCGGCGGTTGCTCGGCGTGCAGGTCGATCTCGTAGTCTTCGAGCAACCGTTCGGCGAGTGTCTGGCGCCGCATCACGGCGGCGTCGCGGCGGCTGGAAATGGCGTGCAGCCGCTGTGAGATTTCGCCGGCTTGTCGGACCGCGGCATCGTGCGCTTTTTGGCTGGCCCTGCCGCCGCTGCGGATTTCGGCGGCGTCGACGGCCAACTCACCCAACCGACGCTCGAGTCGCTCGTCGCGGAGGGCGAGTTCGGCCAACGAGGCGCCGGCGGCCAAGATCCGCAGCGAGACCTCGTCGCGACGCGAGCCGTCCTCGCGCCGCTGAGTTCGGACTTCCTCGACCGCGGCCTCCCGCTGTGATTGATCGCGTTGCTGTTGCTCGATCGTCGCATTGATCGCTTCGACTTTCTGTTCGGCGCGGGCGACTTCGACGGATACCGACATCAGTCGATTGGTGATCGTTTCGAGCTCGCTCCGAGCAGCGACCAGTGAATCGTCGCAGGCGGTCGCGGCCGACTCGATTTCCGCCACGATGGCCGAGCGTTCTTCGAGTTCGCTAACCAACGATTGCCGCTGGTCGGTTTGATCCTCGATCTGGTTTCGTGTGGCGGCGAGTTGATCGACCAACCGTCGCAGCGTTTCGGACCGTGATTCGAGTCGTTCCACCGCATGACGCTGATTCGCTTCGCAAGCGGCGCGGTCGACGATCAACCCGCGATGCCGTTGTTCGATCCTCCCGAGTTCCGCTTCGTCTTGATCGAGTCGCGCCGCCAAACGCTCGACTTCTTCTTCGCATTCGCGCAGTTGAAATCGGTAATGCTTGCGTTCCTGTTGGGCCGCCAGCAATTCGCTGCGGCGACTGACGAGGCCCGCGGCGGCGCCGGCGGGGCCGATTACGAGTGAGCCGTCGGCTTCGAGTAATTCGCAGCGACTGGTGACGAACCGCAGCCCGGCGCCGCTGAGTCGTCGCAGCCCGATCGCCGTCGCCAGGTTATCGACCAGCCAGGTGGTGCCCAGCAGGTGCTTGGCCAACGGCTGTAAATGGCGTTCGGATTGCACCAGCCGGTCGGCCCGACCGATAACGCCCTTCAGTCCGTCGAGTCGGATCCGGTCGCCGGGACGACGAGGAGGCAGTTCGTCGATTCTCAACAAGCCGATGCGGCCCCCGAGTGGTAGCTCACCACCGACCACCGCCTGCTGGAAACCACCGCCGCGGACGACGATGTATTGCGTTTTTTCTCCCAGCACCGCGTCGATCAACGGGGCGACATGAACGTCGCTTTGCAACAGATCGGCGACGATTCCCAAGACGTCCCCGAGCGGCCCTTCGCGGTGGCCTCCACGAAGCATCTCCAGTACCGAACGGACCCCTCCCGAAACGCCTTCCTGACGTCGTTGCAGGTCTTCCAACACGTTGACCCGTTCGGCGACACCTTGAAGACGGACCTTCAGCGCCGCGATTTCGTCTCGCCGCCGCGACAGGTTGCGACGTTGCTGGTCGACCGCGGCCCGCGCCAGACCGATCTCCTGTTCGAGCGATTCGATCTCGGAACGCAGTTCGGCAGCGCGCTGGTCGTGCCCCGCGACTTCGGTCTCGGCCTCGGCGACCGCTGCCCTCTCGACCTGCTCGCGGGCGGTTAGCTCTTCCGCCGTCCGCTGTGACTGACGCAGTTGTTGTTCGCTCCGCCCGATCGACGATTCGAGATCAGCGACCGCCCGTACGGCTGCCATCTGGTCGCGTTGCAATTCGTCTCGCCGTTGGGCCGCGGCGGCGACAGCCGACTCGGCCCGCGATCGCTCGGCCTCGACCGCGGCCACGCGGCCTTGCGCAGCTTCGCACTCGGCCTGATATATACGCAGTCGCTCGGCTGCCGAACGCAGTTCCGACGCGGCCGAACCCGACTGATCTTGCAACAACCGCAGTCGCCGCAGACTTTTCCGCATCGCGGCATCGAGATCACCGACCGCCACACGATCGGCCTCCCGCTGTCCGGTCAGACCGGCCACGGTACGGTTGACCTCCGTACGCTGCTGCTCGACGTCGCGTGCCTGTTCGGCGACCTGCTGCAATTTGCCGTCGATCAATTGCCGCTCGCCAGCCAATCTGTCACGCTCGGCTTCGGCAGCGGCTAACTCTTCCTCTGCCGCCGCCAATTCCGCCTCCGCCCCTTCCAAGTCGACGGTCAACGCCCCCCAGTCGTGCCAGGCAAGCTGGGTCCGCAATTCCCGCAGTCGCTCGGTCGCTTGTCGATACCGCTCCGCCTTGCTGGCCTGCGATTTGAGGCTTTGTAACCGGCTGGCGACCTCATCGACGATGTCGCCGAGTCGAACCAAGTTTTGCTGAACACGAGCCAGACGCCGTTCGGCTTCGACTTTCTTGGCCTTGAAACGGCTGATCCCCGCCGCCTCTTCAAAGATCGCTCGCCGGTCCTTGGCGTTGGCCTGCAGCATCCGGTCGACCTTGCCCTGTTCGATCAAGCTGTAGGCGTCGATCCCGATTCCGGTGCCCCGGATCAGCTCTTTGACATCCTTCAGCCGACAGGGCTCGTTGTTGATCAGATATTCGCCTTCGCCGCTGCGAAAAACGCGACGGGTGACCCGGACTTCGGCGGCGTCGACCGGCAGTGTCCCGGAAGAATTGTCGAATACAATCGTCGCCTCGGCGGTCCCGGCGGCACCGCGGCCCTGAGCCCCCTTGAAGATGACATCCGACATCTCCTTGCCACGCAGGCTCTTGGCACTCTGACTGCCCAACACCCACTTAATCGCGTCGACGACATTCGACTTGCCCGATCCGTTGGGGCCGACGATTACGGTGATCCCGTCGGGAAATTCGAAACGGGTCTTGTCGGCAAAGCTCTTGAAACCGGCCAGTTCGAGTGCTTGGAGCATGTCGCGACGAGTGAACCGGTGGAAAACGTGAGGCAGTGGACAGGTCGGGCGGCAACGGCTGAGACCCCCGAGTTTAGACACCCTGGCCGCTAAAACCTAGGGCGATCTCGACCGATGGTCGACCCGAACCCCAGCGGTTACCGTGACATCTCGACTTTGTAGCCACTCGTTTCGCCGTTTTTCGCTCTCCGTTCTCCGCGGGATAATCGCATGGGGTCAGCTCAAGAGCCTTTCGACTTCGATCGACCCTTCGACATCGATGCGGCCGCTGGCGACCGTGGCGATGCTGGTGAGCCAGAGCCGCAGTACTACACGGCCCGCCACCTGCTCGAAGCCCTCCGGGCATTGGACGAAAAGTACCTCGATCGGCCGCTGGTGTTGATCCACGGCAAAAGTCTACACAAGCCCAACCTGGTCCAAGGACTGATCCCCGCACTGACACCGATCAGCCGTTCCGCCGTCGATTCCAAGGCGCCGTCATTGTTGACCCTCGGCGAATTGGTCGATCCCCCACAACCCTCATGAATGCCGAATGTTGTCCTGTGGAGGCATGTTCGCATGATCCAATGGAGTGGCTGGTTGTTGGGGTTCTGTGAAGATCCGCAGAAGAATTGTGTTTCTCGTCAGGGCGATCATTGCCGACTTGCCGGGCGGCTGTTATCCCAAGATGCGTGTCCAGGTTCGCGGGTCACCACCAGGTTCTCGGGATTGCAGGTCCGCAGTGATGAAGCCGGTTTATCAACCCGATCCGATCGGCTCGGAGAGCACCGCCAATTCGCTCCGTGGTGGCCAAAGGTCATCGCGGCGGACGTGGCTGGCCAGCGTCGGTGCTAGCTTGGCCTTGGCCGGGGCCTGTTCCAAGCCGTCCGGGTTGAAGCTGCAGGGGTCCGGAGCCAGTTTTCCCGCCCCGCTCTACACCCGCTGGTTCCAGGAATATTCGGCGGCGACCGCCGGCGTGACGGTCGATTACCAGGCCAAAGGGAGCGGTGCCGGCATCAAGGATTTCATTAACCGGACCGTCGACTTTGCGGCCAGCGATGCGGCGATGACCGAGGCCGAAATCGCTCAGGTCGATGGCGGTGTGATCCTGTTGCCGTTGACCGCCGGCAAAATTGTGTTGGCCTACAACTTGCCCGGAGCCCCACCCGAATTGCGGCTCTCACGAGACGTCTATACGAAGATTTTCCGCGGCGAAATTACCCGCTGGGATGATCCGGCGATCGTCGCTTGCAACGACGCTGTTTCGCTGCCCGCAGTCGACATTACGGTCGTCGTTCGCTCCGACAGTAGCGGTACGACGTATGTCTTTTCGCGGCACCTCAGCGAAATCAGCCCGCCGTGGAAGGAGACGTTCGGTACCGAGAAGTCGATCAATTGGGCCGACAGCAATCGCTTTGTCAAAGGCCCCAAAAACGATGGCGTGACGGCGTTGATCAAGCAGACACCGGGTGCGATCGGCTATGTCGAGTACGGGTTCGCCAGCCAGACGGGACAGCCGATGGCGACGTTGGAGAACCGTGCCGGAAATTACGTCAAACCGACGTTGGAGAGCGGGCAGGCGGCGTTGGCCGGTACGGCCTTGCCCGCGGACCTGGTCGGCTGGCTGCCCGATCCGGCCGCCGAACAAGCCTATCCGATCGTTACCTACACCTGGTTGCTCTGCTATCGGAGCTATCCCGATCCGCGGCAAGCCGCGGCGCTCAAAGGGGTGATCCGGTATTGCTTGACGCGTGGCCAAGCGATCAGCGGAGATCTGGGTTACATCCCCTTGCCCATCGAGGTCGCCGAGTCGGTGGTAGCGGTGGCGGAAACGATTCGATCAGGATCCGAGTGATCGCCAGATGGCCAGTCCCCTGACATCCGCTGACTCCCGGCCGGTCGACCCGATCGTAGTCGGCATCCATTCCGGCCCGCGTCGATCCGAAACGATCTTCGACCGCTCGTTCCGTGGCCTCTGCTACGGCTCTGCCCTGCTGACGCTGGTCTTGATGGCAGGAATCGTCTACCAGATCGGCTATCGAGCGTTGCCAGCGGTCGAGCGATGCGGCTGGGGGTTCATCACCTCGACCCGCTGGGATCCCGCCGCCGAAGAGTTCGGCGTGTTGCCCGAGATTTGGGGCACATTTTACAGCTCGATCATCGCCCTGGGGTTGGCCGGTTTTTTCGGGATCTCGATTGCGGTGCTGTTGAGCCAAGATTTTTTGCCGCCCCGAGTCGAAGGTTTTTTCAAGCATGTCATCGAATTGCTGGCGGCGATCCCCAGCGTTGTCTATGGGCTGTGGGGCATCTTTGTCGTCATCCCTTGGCTCCGACCGATCGCCGGTTGGTTGCACGAATACCTCGGTTGGATCCCGCTGTTCGGCACTTCGTTGAGTGGGCCAGGGTTGCTGCCAGCGTCGTTGGTGTTGGCCATCATGATCCTGCCGACGGTCTCTGCGATTTCTCGCGATGCGCTAAAGGCGGTCCCAATACGTCTGAAAGAAGCCGCTTTCGGACTCGGTGCGACCCGCTGGGAGACGATCTTGGGAGTTACCCTGCCGACGGCGTCGCGGGGCCTGTTCGGCGCCTTGGTGTTGGGCTTTGGCCGCGCCCTGGGAGAGACGATGGCGTTGGCAATGCTGGTCGGAAATTCGAATCAACTTTCGATCTCCCTCTTCTCACCGGCCAACACCCTCGCCGCGCTCTTGGCGAACCAGTTCCCGGAAGCCGGGGAGCGGGAGGAACCGGTGCTGCTTTACGCGGCGCTGGTGTTGATGGCGATGACGATCGCGGTCAACCTGATCGGTGCGATTATCTTGCAGCAGACGTCAGCCCGTTTCGGTGGAGTGCTCGATGAGCAGCGGTGAGCCTCCTCTGCCCCCGATCGACCTGCCGCGGCTCGAACGATCGCTCCGGCATCCCCGGTCGCTGCTCAGCGCCCTACTGAGCCTGATGACCGGACTGGCGACGTTGGTCGCTTGCATCCCGCTCTTCTCCGTGCTGCTGATGCTGCTCTATCGCGGTGGCCGATCGCTGTCGCTCGCATCGTTTACCGAATTGCCACCAGCTGCGCTCCAGGCCGGCGGCGGGTTCGGCAATGCGATCGTCGGTACGGCACTGATGGTGGCGATCGCGGCGGTGTTGAGTGTCCCGATGGGTATCCTGGCGGCGGTCTTTTTGGCGCTGCTCGGCGGCGATAGCAAACTGGCCTGGGCCGTTCGTTTGACGGCGAAAACGCTCGCCGGATTCCCCTCGATCCTTGCCGGCGTCTTCGCTTACGCCGCCGTCGTGACCACGTTCGGCGGTTACTCGGCCCCCGCCGGCGGCGTCGCGCTGGCTGTATTGATGCTGCCGATCGTGATGCTGACCGCGGAACAGGCGATCCGGATGGTCCCGACCCGGATGAAGGAAGCGGCGGTCGGGATGGGCTGTACGCCGTCCCAGGTGGTTTGCAAGGTGGTCCTGCCGACCGCGATGCCGGGGATCTTGACCGGCGTGATGCTGGCCGTCGCCCGGGCCGCCGGTGAAACGGCGCCTCTGCTGTTCACGGCGCTGTTCAGCAATTATTGGGTGGTCCACGACGGCGAACTCCGCTGGCTCGAGCCGACCGCTTCGCTGGCCGTTCTGATTTACAACTTTTCGGGGTCGCCGTTCGACAATCAGGTCGAGCAGGCTTGGGCCGCCGCACTGGTGCTGGTCTTGTTGGTCCTGGTCGTCAACGTGACGGCCCAGGCATTTTCACGCAAACAGATTCGAGATTGAAAGCGGGTGGAGCCTTGGTGACCACGCAAATGCCGGTCGATCCGACCACACCGGAAGTGATTATCGATTGCCGGATCAAGAACCTTTATTACGGCGACTTCCGCGCCGTCCGTGACAGCGAGTTGCCGGTCGAACGAGGCAAGATCACGGCTTTCATCGGCCCTTCGGGCTGTGGAAAAAGTACCGTCTTGCGGTGCCTCAACCGGATGAACGACCTGGTACGTGGCTTCCGATTCGAAGGCCATGTCCACTTCGCCGGACAAGATATCTACGCGCCCAAGGTCGATCCGGTCGCCGTTCGACGCCATATCGGAATGGTTTTTCAACAACCCAACCCGTTCGCGATGAGTATCTATCAGAACGTCGCCTTCGGGTTGCGGCTCAACCGCTACCGTGGCGATCTGGATCAGCGGGTCGAAACGGCACTCCGCGATGCGGCGCTGTGGGACGATGTAAAAGACAAGCTGAAAAAGAGCGGCTTGTCACTTTCCGGCGGCCAACAACAACGACTCTGCATCGCCCGGGCGATCGCGACCGAGCCACACGTGTTACTGATGGATGAACCCTGTTCGGCTTTGGACCCGATCGCCACACGCCGGATCGAGGAATTGATGGTGGAACTGAAACAACGCTATACCATCGCCATCGTCACACATAACCTTCAACAAGCACTCCGGGTCGCCGACAAAACCGCCTTCATGTACATCGAACGAGATACCCGCACCGGATTCTTGGTCGAGTATCGCGACACCCAAGAATTGTTCTCTGACCCTCGCCAAGAATCGACTCGGCAATACCTCGCCGGCGAGTTCAGCTGATAGTCGGCGCTGACGATGCGTCGAGGGTACGGGTGCAATCGACCAACAACCAACAGAATCCGCTGGCCAGATACATCCCCGCGAGTAGGTAGAACAGCGGGTCCCAACTCGTCACCGTGACGGCCTCGCCGTCGACCATCCATGTGCTGCTGAACCGATCGAGCAAGATGCCGAAGATCAATGGCATCGTCACGCCGCCGAGCGTCCCGGCGGTGTTGATGATGCTGAACACCGTCGCGCTGAATCGCCCGCCGAGGTCAGTGCAGGTGCCCCACGTCGTCGGTTGGCTCCAATCGCTGAAGAACTTTGCCGTAAACAGACACATCGCCGCCGCTTCTCCGCTGGTCTGCTTGACGACCAAGGCCAGCATCACACAACCGATCACCTTGCCGACAAACCCGACACTGCTCCGCGACCAGCGGCGATTGCCGGTGGTCCGGATCAGTCGGTCGTTCAGCCAACCGCCGGCGATCCCGCCCAACGCCCCGCCCCACAGCGGCAAACTCGCCAGCCAGCCGGTCGTCGTGATGTCGAAACCGCGTGCCTGCAAGAAATAGGCCCCGATCAGCGACACAAAGGCGACGTCGGAACCGGCGTCCAAGTACTGTTGAACCACGAAAAAACGCATACTTCGATTCTTCATCGCCCGCCGAGGCGACAGAATTTTCGGGCGGGGCAGCTGTTCGTGGTCCGCCGGATGCCAGGCCCCATCCTCGATCAGTTCCACTTCGGCAGCGTTGACCGCCGGGTGAATTCGCGGCGAATTGCGAAACATTCGCCAAAACAGCCAAGCGAAACCGACACCGATTCCGCCCAGGACGGTGACCGCGGTCTGCCAGCTGAGCCCAAACCATCCCATCAACAACGTGCCGACGATGATCGGTGACATCGCACCACCACTGCGTCCAAATGTCGTCGCGATCCAACCCTGTAACGTCGTCCGCTGGCCGACCGGAAACCATTGCCGGGTGACCTGCGTCAGCGCCGGATAACAACCGGCTTGGGCGGCACCGAATACGAGTCGGTAAACGCCTAACAGGATCAGGTTGGTGGTTTGGCCGATCGCCGTTACCGCTACCGACCAAGCGAGAATGATAATGCTCAGATAGCGGTGTGGTCCGAAACGATCGATCACGATCCCGCTGGGAATCTGGCCGAGACAATAGGTGTAATAGAACAGCGAAAACAGGAACGCGACCTGGGTATGCGAAAACTCGAACTCCTCCTGCAACTTCGGCCCGACAACATTCCAGCTATAACGATGCAAATAGAGCAGGAACGAGACGCCACAAGCGAGCGCGAACACCCGCCAACGGATCGCCGTCGGGGCTGCGGCGTCGGACAACAGCGTCCCACCCGCAGTGCATTTCCCACCCGTAGTGGGCGTTCCTCCCGCGATCTCAGGCCCTGCAGGTGATTGATCAGCCGGTGATTGATCGGTCGGTGGTGGATCGGTCGGTGGCCGCATCGAATGAACCCAGGGCGATCAGGATGAACGGTCAGGACAACGCGTGGGCGTGAACCAGTTCCCAGTCGACTTCGATCCCCAGCCCAGGAGATCGTGTCAGCGTCGTCAACGGCCCTTCGATCTTCAGCGGCTGACGGGCGATCGAGAACTCGTGATAGAACGGCCCCAAGCAATCGCCGGGATAACTTTCGATCAGCAAATTGGGGGTCGCGATGATGAAATGCAACATCGCGGCGGTACCGACGTCCCACTCCAGATTCGAGCCGATCGTGCAAGGGATCAGCCGCGATGCGGCGAACGTCGCGATCCGCTGGGCCTTGCGAATTCCACCCTGCTTTCCAGGGTAGAGTGTCAACGCGTCGCAACACGATTGTTCGATCAGCTCATGAGCTTCGATTTCATCGAAACAGCTTTCGTCGGCGAGTATCTTTTGCCCACTCTCTTCTCGAAGCTTTCGCAATTCCGACAGGTTTCCCCGTGGCAACGGTTGCTCGACGATCGTCAAATCGCAATCTTCAAGCCGCCTCAGAGCATGGATCGCTTGGTCGTAGCACCAACCGCCGTTGGCGTCGATCGTCAGCGATATTTGCGGCCCGATCGCTTGGCGGACCGCCCGTACCCGGGCGACGTCCTGGTCGGGATCGGTGCCGACCTTGACTTTGACCGTGTCGAAACCGGCGGCGACCCGTTCGGCGGCCCGTTCGGCGGCGATTTCCGGAGCATAAGCGCCGAGCGAAAATCGGCTGCGGACAGTCAACGACCGACAGGCTCCACCGAGTAAATCATAGACCGGACGATCGGCAGCCCGACCCGCGATGTCCCAGCAAGCCATCTCGATAGCCGACTTGGCGAACCAGTTGTCGACAGCGACCGCGTCCATCCGACGGTCGATCTCGTCGCCGTTGAGTGGGTCGAGGCCCAGCAACACCGGCTGGAATACTCGATCGATGATCGCCTTGGCGCCCCAGACCGTCTCGCCGCTCCACCGCGGTGTCACGGTCGCTTCACCCACACCCACCAAACCGTCATCGGTGGTCACGCGGATCAGCAGGAAATCGGATACGTCGTATCGTCCGAGGGCAGAAATCATCCTACGTTCGGGCTTTAACGGAATCCGAACGGGAAACGTTTCGATCGAGGCGATCTGCATACGAGACTCGGCTGGGCGTCGCGATTGCCCGGTCGCGACGCCGGGTTCGGCAAGATTATACTCGCGGGGGCGGTTACCCGCACCGCGGGATCGAGACACAGAGCCGCGATTCAGCTCGGCAGCCACGGATTTTTGATATGCTGCAAATCGGCATCGCCCGTACCGATCTGACGCCGTACTGGGGCGTCGAACTGACCGGCTGGGGTTACTACATCGAACGACGTTGGCGAACCGTCCGTGATCCGCTCGCCGCGACCGCAGTGGTCTTTGACGATGGGACGCGGCAAGTCGCGGTGATCACCCTCGACCTGATGGTGATCGACGAAGCTTTCACCGCCAGAACTCGGGCCCTGATCGCCGAACAAACCGGATTGACTGCCGATGCGATCCTGCTGACCTGTTCGCATAGCCACAACGCTCCGGCTGCCGGGGGACTGCTCGGCGTCGGCGTCTGCGACCCGTTTTACGAGCAATGGGCCGCTCGCCAAGCCGCCACCGCCGCCGTGTTGGCGTGGCGGGCGCGTGAACCGGCAACGATGGTGGCCGGCCAAACCGCACTGACCGGGCTGACTTACAACCGGACCCGTCCCCAAGGCCTGATCGACCCGACGTTGACCGCCGCACGGATCGATCGCGAGGACGGTTCACCACTCGCCATTCTCGTCAATTTCGGCGGCCATCCGACCGTGATGACCGAACTGCATCCCTGGGCTGTCAGCCGTGACCTGCCCGGCGAAGTCTGCGATCGCCTCGAAGCGGCCTATCCCGGCGCGATCGCGATGTACCTTCAAGCGGCCTGCGGCGACGTCAATTTCTACAAAGACTTCGCCACGCCTGAGCGTTGCCTGGAACCGGTACAGCGGGTTGTGGAAGCGACCGAAGTCGCCTTGCGATTCGCCAGTCCGGTCGCCTCTCTGGAACCAGACTCACCGGAAACAACCACCGCTGAATCGTTGGCGGTGATGGGACGTACAACCCCCAGCGTCGCAGCCGCCTCCCTGGTCGCGATGCTGCCGACCCGTCGGTGGACCCTCGACGAGATCCGTCAAGACCGCGAGGAAGCTCAACGCCGCTTGGCCGAGGATGACGTGACACTCTGGCGGGAAGGGTTCGGTCGATCGATGACCAACCGCCCCGACGATATGGTCAAACGACACGGCGGTGATGAATTGGCCGCTGTCCGCGCGATGTGCCGGTTCCATATCGAATGGACCGACAGGATGTTGCCCGATTACGAAACCCGTCCCGAAGTGCTCGCCACCGAGGTCCAAGCGATCCGCGTCGGCGGCTTGATCATCGTTGCCAACGCGTCGGAGTTTTTTTCACCGTTGGCGCTCGATGTCCGCCACCGCTGTCGGAATCCCTTGATGATCGCCTGTTACGCCAACGGTCGGATCGGCTATCTTCCCGATCGCTACGATATCGAGGCCCGCAGTTACGCCGGTTTCCAGTCGCCAAAGTACTGCGACCAATTCCCCTTCACACCCGAATCGGGGCCGGCGATGTGCGATGCGATGATCGACGCGATCGCTCGTTGTCAATCAGGCAAGTAAGCGACATCGAGCAGGCAAGGAGCGGCGTTGCTCAGGCCAAGATCGGCTCGACGACCCTCCCGGCGACGTCGGTTAAACGGTAGTCGCGGCCGGCATGTCGGAACGTCAAACGCTCGTGATCGAGTCCCAGCAGATGCAGAATCGTAGCGTGCAGATCGTGGACGTGGACACGCCCGTCGGCAGGTCCGATCCCGTGTTCATCCGAGCTGCCGTGGATCATCCCACCTCGGACGCCGCCGCCAGCCAGCCAGGATGAAAAAACCTGATGGTGATGCTCCCGGCCCTTCGCTTCGGCGGTGGTGTTGTAAGGGGTCCGGCCGAACTCGGTTGTCCAGACCAACAGGGTGTTGTCCAGCAAACCTCGCCGCTTGAGGTCGGCGATCAAGGCCGCTTGCGGCTGATCGATCGCTTTGGCGAGCGGCCCGTGAGCCTGCATGTCGCCGTGAGAGTCCCAGTTTTCGCCCGAACCCGACCCGGTGTCGATCAGTTCGATGAAGCGGACCCCACGCTCGACCAACCGTCGGGCGACCAGGCACTGCCAACCGAAACCCGCAGTGTCACCCGGCCGCAAACCGTACTCCGCCAGCGTCGCTTCACTCTCCTGCGAAAGGTCGAACGCCTCAGGGGCTTCACGTTGCATCCCGAAGGCCGTCTCGAACGACCGGATCCGGGCTTCCAATGCCGCGTCGGCAGGACGCTCGCTCAGGTGGGCGGCATTCAACCGATCACGCAATCGCAGTTCGAGACGCTGCAACGGATCGCTGGCCGACAGTCGCCGGACGTTCGGCAGCGGTTCGGCTCCCGGTTGGACATGCGTCCCCTGATGGCAACCGGGCAAAAAATCGCTCCCCCAAACCTGAGCACCCGCATACGGTGCCGCCGGAGCAAGCACCATGAATGACGGCAGATTGCGGTTCTCGGTTCCCAAGCCGTAGCTGACCCACGAACCGATGCTCGGCCGTGCGAAGTTGAATGACCCGGTGTGCATCCCCATCGTCGCCTTATCATGCCCGGTGTGGTCGCCTTCGACGCAATTGAGCACACAAAGCTCGTCGGCAACTCCACCGAGATACGGGAACAGATCGCTGATCGGAATTCCGCTCGCGCCGCGTGGCCGGAACTCCCAATCGGGGCGCTTCAAATAGCGGGTGAACTCGCCCTGCTTTCCCTGCCAATTGTCGATCGAGATCGTTTTGCCATGGTCCGCAAATAGACGCGGCTTGTAGTCAAACGTATCGACGTGAGAGGCGCCGCCGGTCGAGAACATGAAAATCACGTTCTGCGCAGTCGCTCGATGATGCGGCTGGCGAGCCGCTAACGGGTCAACGGCCTCGGCAGCCGCCTCGTCAGCCAATAACCCTGCCAGCGCGAGTGAACCGAATCCGCCGGCGACCCCTCGCAACCAATCCCTTCGCGATCCCCCGCAACAACCGTTGGGGTGCGAAGTAAAACGTTTCGTAAATCGATCATTCATATCGGCTCTCAAGTGACCGGATCAGTCCAGATAGAGAAACTCATTGCTGGTCAATAACACACGACAGAAGGCTTCCCAGCCGGCTCGTGCGGAATCGGCATCGCCGGCCGATCGCAACACCGTCTCCGCTTCCGATAAAAACCCACTCGCCGTCGCCACTTCGTCGGACGTCGGTTCCCGAGCGAAGGCCTGTAAGAAGGCCCACCGAATCGCCGCCGCGGAATCAGCTGTCACGGCTGATCCAGCCGCCACGGCCCCAGCCGTCGCGTTGCGGCCAGCCAGCAATCGCTGAGCGAACCCGGCGGCCTGCGCGTGAACGAACGGCGCGTTCATCAAATAGAGACTCTGAGTCGGTGTGATCGTCGCTTGCCGAGTGGCCGTGCTGATGTTCGGGTCGGCGGCGTCGAACAACGAAAGATAAGGGTGACGCCGCGCCCGTTGGATCATCAGATAAACACTGCGGTGGTTCGAATCGTACACCGCATGGAACGGATAATGGATCGTGAACTGCCAAGATTCGACATCGGGGAACGGGTGAGCCCCGCCCGGGGAACGGTCGAGTTGACCGCTGACCGCCAGCATTGCGTCACGAATCGATTCGGCATCCAACGGACGCCGTTGATGCCTCGCCAACCACCGGTTCTCAGGATCGACGAGACGATGCTCCTCGGTCTCGACGCTGGCCAAACGATAGACGCGGGAGGTCAAAATTCGTCGCTGCAACCGTTTCGTCGACCAGCCGTCCGCGATGAACTCAGCGGTCAAAAAGTCGAGTAACTCGGGGTGACTCGGCAGTTCTCCCCGGGTCCCGAAATCGTTGGGTGTGGCGACCAAGCCACGGCCGAACAGCCGTTGCCATACGCGGTTGACCCAGACGCGAGCCGTCAATGGGTTCTCGGGACGGGTCAGCCAATCGGCTAACTCCAACCGGCCGCTGCCATCGGAATCTTCAGGCACTCGATCGCCGCCGAGTACATCGAGAAACCGTCGTGGCACCTCGTCACCGAGCCGATCGGGCTCGCCTCGCCGTTGCAGCCTGGCGTTCGCTGGCGTCCCTTCGCTGACGCCGTAAGCCATCGGAAATCGGATACGCGACTCGGCGGCCTGGCGTTGGCCCGTCAACCGCTCGGCCGTTTCCGCCAATTCCGCCAATTGTCGTCTCACCTCCGCCACCTCGGCCGCCGCCTCTACGTCCTCTACCGATCCGATCGCGTCCGCATCCGCGTTGGGCATTGCCGGCAGCGGCGTCAACTGACCGATCACATTGTCGATGTCACGTTGAGGCGAGACCGATTGGTCCTGCCCGAAGCCGTCGCAGACAAAGGTATTGAGGACACCATCCCAACCCGGTGCCGCCTTCAAATCGGCGAATGAGACGACATCGCCGGGCCGGCCGACGTGTCCCGAAAACGTTTGAGCCGCCATGTCGATGTCGAGACGCAGGTTGTACCAAACGCCCGGTTCCAGTTCGCGGAGGACTACGAATCGGTCGCCGTCGCGGATCGAAAACTGCCTTGAGTCAATGCTGCATTCGATCGCCAGCGACTGGATCGCGCCGCGGCCTAGATAAAACCGATAAGCCCCTCGCCCCTCCACCGCTGCGACATTTCGAAAGTCGACGTTGAAGTGGAAAGTCGGCGATTGAGCAGTCGTGACGTCGGGAAACTCTTGGCGAATCCCGTCGGTCGGTTTGCCATGCGAGATCCTGACGCCCTGAGTGCCGATTGGGTAGACATGCTTAAACGGGCTCTGAGCCTCCGCGACGATCGTCTGTGGCCCGGCGGTAAACCACGGCGTCCCGCCCGGCTTCCCTAACGTTTGCAATTCCCACCCAGGGTCGCGGCTGACCCCATGGCGCAGGCCGTCGATCAAGGCTTCGCGGCGATCTCCGACCTCCGCTAACCGCTCGTCGAGCTCCGCCAACTCTTGAGCGACTTTGGCTTCAGCCGCCGCGACCTCCGCCGGCAAAGCCAAAGGAATCAAGTCGTGAGGCCGTTTGTATTCCTCACCGCCGGGGAAACTGTAACGTGAACTCGCCAAAATCCCGTACAACGCGTAGTAATCCTCCGCCGTAATCGCGTCGTACTTGTGGTCGTGGCAGCGGGCGCAGCCGACCGACAACCCGAGAAAGACATGGCCGAGATTGTCGATCGTATCGGCGATGTCGAGGTGCTGAAACTGCGTGTTGATGTTGTAGCCGAACCGTTTGGTCATCGCGAGATAACCCGTCGCAGTCACCTGTTCGGCAAACCGCTCCGCCGTTGCTTCGCCCGCCTCGGCAGCGGCTTGGGCCAGAATATCGCCGGCGATCTGCTCGCGGACAAAACGGTCAAAAGGTTTATCGGAATTGAATGCCGCGATCACATAATCGCGATACCGGTAAGCTTCACGGATCGGGTAGTCAGCACCGTCACCGGCAGTGTCTGCATAGCGGACCAAATCGAGCCAGTGCCGTCCCCAACGCTCCCCGTAATGAGGCGATTCGAGCAGACGATCGATCGCTCGGACGTGAGCGTCGGCCTCCGTATCGTCGATAAAGTCTTGCAGCTCTGTCGGCGTCGGCGGCAACCCGGTCAGGTCAAACGTCAATCGCCTTAACCAACGGAGGCGGTCGGCGTCACCCACCGGCGTCAGGCCCCGCGTCAACTGGCCGGCGAGTACAAACCGGTCGATGTCGGTTTCTGCCCACCCGTGCCACGGGTGACCGACAGGCGGTGATTCGGGAACTTCGATCGCCGCGGCAAGTGGTTGAAAGGACCAATGCTCGCGCTCCTGGTCTGTGATCGGACCCGATCGTAAACCGAGCGGGTTGTCCGCGGTCGTCGCCGCTTCAGCCGGCCACGGCGCACCCATTTCGACCCACTTGCGGAATACCTCGATCTGCACTGCGGTCAACTTACCCGCAGGCGGCATTTGGATCGCATCCTCGTACCCGATCACCTCCAACAGCAAACTGTCATCAGGGTGTTCGTGGTCGATCGGCGGCCCGCTGTCACCACCGGCCAGGAAACCCTCGCCGCGATCGAGTCGCAATCCTGATTCCGCCCGTCCTGCCCCATGACACTCGGTGCAAGCCGCCAGCAATAACGGACGGACTTCGGTCTCAAAAAAATGTTCTTGCTCAGCCGTCGCCGTCGCGTCCGAGTGTTTCACTCCGGCTCCACCGACGGTCGCGGTTTCGCCCGTTTCTCCTGCCGTGGCCAATGCCGAAATCGTCAGTGCCACGGCGACTGACAAACGTCGCCATCCGCTGTTCAGTGCTTCGCCACTGATGGGCAACCTGCTCATCTGCTCGCTACGGTTTCGCGGAAGGGTCGGGCACTCACACCGTGTCGGTTTCACCAGCGAGGCGGAGTGCGGGTGCCATCGCTGACCCTTAGTTTAGCAGACTCAAAGCGGATGCGGCTGGGCAGTTCGACCGTCAGCCGCTCTTTGCGTGTCGTCGCCAGTCGAAGTACGAAAACGAGCAGAGTGTGACAACCTCGATGGGGGAACCGACGAATTTTCCTCGGTTTTGGCTAGCTCGGTTGTGGCTAGTCGGGGTGACAGCGACAAGACGGCTCCGCTGACATAAAATGGGACAGTCGAGGATTGTCGGGCGAGTCGACGCCGCCTACCCAGCCGACCCGTGTCAGCGGAAAGGAAGCAGCTTTGGACGACCGGATCTTTTATTATTTGGCTGGGGTTCCGGTGCTCGGCGTCGCGGCTCAGTGGTTGGCTTGGAGACTGCGTTTGCCTTCGATCCTGCTGCTACTGTTGTTCGGCATCCTGCTCGGCCGTTTCGTCAACATCGACGATCTGTTGGTCGACGCCTTCACCACCGACGGTGCCGTCCCCGACACTTCGGCGGCCGAGCGGTTGCTGTTCCCGATCGTCTCGCTAGCGGTCGCGGTGATCCTGTTCGAAGGAGGGCTAACGCTTCGATTTTCCGAAATCAAGCAGTCGGCAGGCACGATTTTCCGCCTGGTAACGCTCGGCGCCGTCGTTTCTTGGATCGGCGCCGCGATGCTGGCCTGGCTATTACTCGGTTGGGACTATCGACTCGCGATCCTATTCGGTGCGATTCTGGTCGTCACCGGCCCGACCGTCGTGATCCCGTTGCTGCGACACATCCGCCCCGACCGTCGTGTCGGTTCGGTGTTGAAGTGGGAAGGGATCGTGATCGACCCGATCGGTGCGATGTTCGCTGTCCTCGTATTTGAGAAGATATTTCCGTCGGTGCCTCTGGCGGAAGGGGAGTCTTATTGGCTTCGAATCACCGTTATGGTCGCCATGACCTTGGCGATCGGGGTCGTGTTGGCGGTCATCATCGGCGAACTCCTCGTGCAGGTGACCCGACGTTTTTGGCTTCCCGATCACTTGCATGCGGTACTGTTCCTCGCGGCAGCCTTAGGATCGTTCGCTCTATCGAATTACCTATCCCATGAATCGGGGCTGGTCACCGTCACCTTGCTAGGGATCTACCTCGCCAACCAAAACCGGGTTTCACTGACGCACGTGCTGGAGTTTAAGGAGAATGTCGGTGTCTTCTTGATCTCGACCCTGTTCATCTTGCTCGGCTCGCGACTCGATTGGTCGGCCGTCACCGAACTCGGATGGCACGGGCTCGCGTTTTTGACGGGGATGATCTTGGTCGTGCGACCGCTCAGCGTTTGGCTGGCGACCGTCCACGGCGAAATGACGTCCGCCGAACGCTGCTTCATGTCGATGTTGGCACCCCGCGGGATCGTGGCCGCCGCGGTCGCGTCAATCTTCGCCCTGAGAATCGGCTCGCTGGCCGACGAGACAGGCGATATGGCCAGTTTGATCGAACAGTCGCGGCAGTTGGTCCCGATGACTTTCTTGGTGATCATCGGTACGGTCACGGTATACGGGATTTCGGCCGCTCCGTTTGCCCGTTGGCTCGCGCTGGCAGAGAGGAGCCCTCAGGGGGTGTTGATCGCCGGTGCCCAGCCGATGCATCGAAAACTTGCCAGCGTGCTCCAATCCCAAGGCGTGCCCGTCGTTCTGGTCGATACGAATTATGGTCACGTGACCCAAGCGAACATGGCCGGGCAACGGGCTTATTGCGCCAGCATCCTATCGGATCAATTCCAGGATTTTGCCGACCTCTCGGGGATCGGGCGGTTGTTGGCGATGACCGCGAATGATGAGGTCAACCTGTTGGCGTGCAAAGAGTTCCAACACGTGTTCGGCAAAGCAAACGTCTACCAATTGCCGCCCAACAACACGGCGTCAGGCCCTCGCGGAGGACCGACCGAATCCCGCCGGGCTCGGGAATTGTTCGGGGGCGGGTTGAGCCAATCCGTATTGACCAAACGGTTCGCAGATGGACACCAATTCAAAGCGACCGCACTGTCGGAGAACTTCAACTTTCAAGACTACCAGAAGCGATACGGGAAGAACGCCAATCTGCTGTTTACCATCGAAGGGGGAAAGGATACCGCGACCCGCAAAGTTCGCATCGCCACCGGCCAGGACCCCCTAAAGCCGACCGACAAACAAACGGTGATCGCACTCGTACTACCCGGCGAAACGCCCACCTCCGAGGGCTAACG